>JAEWMT010000044.1 GCA_023393095.1 Bacillota bacterium | reverse complement strand
GATATTCAGAAGGGTATCGCTGAGAATATTATCCGCTTTCATGTCATAGCAAACAGTGATAGTGAACAGGATCAAGCACTTAAGTTGAAGGTTAAGGATGATCTCGTAAAAAGTCTCTCCCCTTTACTTAGTGATTCAGCTTCCATTAAAGATGCACGCAAGGTTATTGCAAATCATCTTAGCTTTATTGAAGGAACCGCAGAGGCTTCCATCCAAAAATACGGCTACAGCTATCCGGTAAAAGTAACTCTTGAAGACTGCTATTTCCCCTTGAAGGTATATGGTAACTTTACCTTCCCTCCGGGGACATATGAAGCTCTTCGGGTTAGAATCGGTGCTGCCGAGGGTAAAAACTGGTGGTGTGTCATGTTTCCGCCCTTATGCTTTGTTGATGATACTTACAGTGTTGTCGATAAGAAGACGGATAAGAAGTTAAAGCACCTGCTAACGGAAGAAGAATATGATTCTATAGTAAAGCAAAAAAAACCTATTAAAATAAAATTTAAACTATGGGAATCCATTGAGAAATTATTTTAGTAGTCGGGCGCACTTAAAGTTCAGCCTGTATGCCCAGGAGGCATAGGAAATTCCCGTAATGCACTGTTTGGCATACAAATTCGGCAAAATGTATACCAACCGGTGTGTGAGGGAACTTTCTATGCCTCCCGGGCATACAGGCTGAACTTTAACTAGTCACCTCTAACCCACGAACCGTGACGTTGTAAATGTAGGATTTCTATGATAGAATACGTTTAATTAAAAAACGCAGGAGGCACTCATGAATTCCATAACTGTTATGGCTTATGCAAAAATTAATCTGGGACTGGATGTACTTCGCAAACGTGAGGATGGATATCATGATGTCCGTATGATCATGCAATCCTTAGATTTACATGATACAATTACCATCACGAAAACATCCAATTCAATGATATCCGTACAGACGAATCTGTCCTATCTTCCAGTTGATAAAGGAAACCTGGTATACCGGGCTGCTGCCCTTTTCTTGAAAACCATTTCGGTAAAAGACGGCCTTCATATTAAGCTTAATAAAGAAATACCGGTTGCCGCAGGCTTGGCTGGGGGAAGCTCCGATGCTGCTGCAACACTTAAGGCATTGAATGAACTTTATGGAATAGGATATTCACAAAAGGAGCTGATGAAGCTGGGAGTTCAATTAGGAGCCGATGTACCTTATTGCATCATGCTTGGTACTGCCCTTTCGGAAGGTATCGGAGAACTTCTAACACCTTTACCTTCCATGCCGGAATGCTCGATTCTTCTGGTGAAACCGGATATCAGTGTATCAACGAAGTATGTATATGAGAATCTTCGCTTAACCAATGATATGCCACACCCGGATATCACTAATATGAAGGCTTCACTGGCAGCCGGTGACTTAACCGGTTTAGCTACTAAGATGGATAACATTCTTCAGACAGTAACCATTCGGGATTATCCGGTGATAACGAATATAAAAAATAAAATGAACGAGCATGGAGCTCTGGTTTCCCTGATGAGTGGTAGTGGCCCAACCGTCTTTGGTATCTATAAAGATCATAGTGTCGCCAAGAAGGCTTTTGCATATTTTAAGACACATAAAGAATATGGCAGGCAAGTATTCCTTACGAAACCTTATCAGCCATAATAATATAATTTTAATTGTATTAAATTTTTACAATTACATTTGATATTTTTGATATCCAAACAAAAAGCTCCCTTCTTAGGAGACTGTATTCAATTTTACAGTCTCCTAGTAGGGAGCCTATTATATATTGGTAGGTCTAATAATAGATAGAGGTAATAGCTTATGTTGATAGGTTCTTACTTAGCAATTGCGTCCGTCCCTGCTTGTCCACTAAATACTTCCTTAGCATTATTGCTCATGCTCTCGTTGTCGTCACTATCTTCTATACCATCCCTCCAGGCTTCCAGCTTCTTAATGGAAGCATCAAGAGTTTTTTGGCAAATATCAGGTAGCTCATCACCCCAAGCCTTCGTTGCTTGAGAAAATCCCTTCTTCACTGCATCAATTAATTCATCTGCCTTAGATGGATCACCTCCGGATAGAGCTTTTGCAAAGGATAATAATCTTTCTGAGGTCTGTTCAACACCCCAATATCCATCTTCCGCAATATCCTTTTTTGCTTGAGCGCTAACCTCAGGATCTACCTGAAGCTTTCCCTCCCGAAGTAAAGTATAGATGTCCGTTGAATCCAGTAAGGTTTGTCCTTGTTTTAATAACATTTTCTCTACGAGACTTCTTAGGCTTTCTGATCTTCTTTCGGCATCAGCCTTCAGTTTTTCTACGGTTGCATTGTCAGCCTTATAGATTTGCTTATTATCACAAGTCTCGCTACTTTTTTCATAAACTGCTACGGTACTGTCGTTGTTTTGTGAAATATTGTCCGATTTCTGGTTTTGATTTGCTTTTGTCTTAGTCGTACTTTTTGTCTCATAATTTTGTGTTGAAGTAGTAATTCCGTTTACGCTCATATACAATCCTCCTCGACTTTTTAGGAGGATTTCTCCTCCCTGGCTTTTTAGGTGGATTTCTCCTCCTTGGCTTTTTAGGTGGATTTCTCCTCCTTGATATTTAATAGAATTGCTCCTATTTGATTTTTAATTTCTTTTATTCCTATCATTTATGTTAAACTAATCTTCTATCTATATTTCGGATAATTTTATCTATTTATTAATACGCTAAAAATAAACTCTATTATGGTATAATAAATTTCATAACTCATTATAGTTTATTATAGTATTTATTAGATATTGAAGGTTTAGCGGGTAATTTTGCTGATATGCTAGATAAATATAGTTAATCACATCTGTGGAGAGGCCCTCCGTTATGTTATTATCAACCAGAAATCAAAATAAGTGCTAACCAGACTGGAACATCAGCCTGATCAGCACTCATTCGTTTATATATGTTTTAACGGCGAATCACCTTAAGTATCATAAAATACTATCCACTTTTTTCATAATAATCAATTTATCACCTTCTGCGATGCGATCATCATCCATGTTATTGATTTCCTTGATACTATCCACAGTTGTATAATATTTTTTCGCAATTTTCCACAAGGAATCATCTTTCTTAACAATATAGCCAATGATACCTGGCATTGCCTGGAGTTTATCCATATCTAAATCGGCTACTTCAATATCTGTTATGATAGATTCAGTAATCAGATCAAATACGATGGCATTCAGATTAATAATGGATTTTACCTCAATCTCATTACTATCAAGCATCATTACACTTAATTGGTCAATATAAGGCTTGATTTCGTAATTACTATCTGGGTTCATCCCTTTTAATTCAATCGCCTGAGTGAACGGTATTACACCTCTAAGCGAATTCATCGGTCTGGAGTCTTCCTCGGATATGTAAAGAATATTTACTTCTATAATACCTTCGACTTGAAGCTGTGTATCCTCAGGAATGATATCATCAATTTTAATATCACCTTGAGCATGCATGATCTGAAGAATCTTAGGTTGATTTTCCGGTACCGTTATCCGATCGGCAACACGATACTTACTATTATTCTTAATAACCAGATTTTCATAGGAAGCCCGATTGATAACTGGAGTTATATCCTTGGTGGGACAGTAAACATCACTTAAAATTTCCGGTTCCTCTACCTTATATACCTTAATTCCCAGCTCTAAAATAGCTTCAAGGTCGAGTACTCTCTCTTCACCATCCGAATCCGGCTTAATCTCCATACTCTTATTGATGATACCGAAGGTAATATCTTCTATCATATCTTCCGTACAGCCGTTGCATTCAATCGTACCACTGAATGGAAGCTCCGTCTCAAAATACTCCATCGGGTTTTCTTCACTATCACTGGTATAAAGAATAAAGATTGGTACTTCACCCTTAAGCGTAAACTTATCGTCTAGCAGCCTTACTTCAACATTACTTAATCCGATATCCTTATATAGTATATTTGCAATACTTCCCTTATTGGCAGGCAAAGTTATCTCGTCCTTAATTCGAAAGGTATCCTTCTTATTAACTGCAACGTCCGTTATTTCTATTTTCTTATTAATATACTGAACCTCTTCCGGACCTTCTACCATTACCGCTGTTTCTTCATCATAAAGATCTTCTACAGCAACATATAAACGGACAATCGATTTGACACTTAGCTTTCTGGAGTTGATTAAGCCAGTGGATAAATCCTCCAAATCCCATTTTACAGATGGTTCATCATCAGCACAGGTAACATCCATATTGATTACCTCATCAAATGGAATTTCCCCGGAAATATTGTGTATTGGTAGTTGTTCCCCTTCATTCAGATATAAAACATTAAAGCCGAGAACACCTTTTACTAAGAGCTTGCCGTTCATTGCTTTGATATCATTGATTTTGATTTCACCCTGCTCGGTTATAATCTGATCAATGTCCGGTTTGACATCCGGAACATTAAAGTCATCATCCAATGTAAGCTGCAGAGTACTCTTACATCTTAATTTATTCATATGAATATTCTTTTTAACTAACTCCACTTATTATCCCTCCTTGAATTTGGACATATGACGGATGCCTCTGACATATCTTATTCGTAAGGTTAAGGGATTATGTTGTATATTTCTTATTTTATTATTAATTTTTATATAGATTAAAGTATCTACTTCTCACGCTGTCTTACATAGCATCACATAAAACAAAAACGAACAACACCCAAACCTATACTGGAGCTATGCCGTTATTTGCTTATTTCATAACATAAAAAAAGCTAAACCCTACGTAATGATTGGCCTTAGCTCTGTTTATCTATTTCTTAACTACATAATATTAATTCAACGTCTTTAGTTAAAATATCTGTATAGCTGTATGATACTGTCTTCACCGGCATATCTTCTGTTTCCTGAATCTTGATAAGAAATATGCTGGGGTAAGTTTCGGATATAATACCTTCTGTTACATCAACTTTATGTCTTCCCCTGTTGATTTTGATCTTAACTCTCTTACCCGTCTGGTTCATAACGGCATTTCTTACATAATTCACATCATATTGCTTCATCATTATTTTCTCCTTGCCAATGCTTCCTCACACCAACCACGGATTATGATTCCGATCATGGGTCTGTAGACATTACTCATAAATAACAACAAATCTCATGCGTCCTTAGCAGTATAACATGAATTCCAATTATCGTCAAATTATTTTCAGACAATTCACGCCTTGAAAGTGGATTATGCTGAAAAATTTGCACATAAAACCAAATTATTTTTGTTCTATTTATTGGAATATTTTTTCAACAGTAGGACTTATGGCCTATGTCTGCAGTAAATATGCACAAGAACAATCTTTCAAAAATATTAAAAATTCAATATAATTCCAAATCTTATTAGTTACCACAATATATTGTAAGCATGCGGATGTTGGAGACTAAATATTGTTATTATTTCATTATTATCCCATTTTATCTAAAATTAAATTGGCATTCTAAAGCTTTTGTAATACCAAATGCTCTCCTTTAAAACGAATACGATTATATATCCGTAAAAAGAGAGCATTCTATTATTGGTGTTAGAGTCATTAACGTCTTTTACTGGAATCCTATTGAAATACAACCCGTTCTTCACGAGCTTCCAATTTTACAACGACATACGGATAGGTTACGCCCTGGGTGACCATGTCTTCCTTTGATGGTCCAATCAGATTCGTATTAATATAAACAGCATTTTTGGTTAGATATAATTCATTAACCGTAACGCTGAATCCTCCGCTATTCTGCTTTCCATAGCCAACAACAATATACATATTCTCCTTATTTGAATAAGTAAGCTTAAACGGTCCCTCCTTCTTCTCATCTATAATTTCTTTTAATTCTCCAGGTAGATCGGCGTCTTCAACGACGGTAAAGTCCAAATCCTTTATTTTCTTGATATCTGTATTCTCCGTCTTACAGCCACTCAGCAATGCGGCCATAATCATAATCATAAGAAGCACAATTGGTACTGCAAACTTCTTCACTCTAACCTCCATAGAATTATCACTTATTAAATTCTATGAATGTAGGAATTAAATCATTCAATGTAGTCATGCCTTCCCACATCATATTATAGGAAATATAAACCGCCCTACCAATTCCGCTAAAGAAATGGTAGAGCAGCTTATAACAGCAAATTCTTCACCTGTACATTTAATATCATTGGGCTATGAATTAATATTTCTATCCTATGGCTTGAACACTAGCGTTCAGTTCACCATTATTTTCGTCAATTACAATCGTATCCTCCGAATGTACCTGATCACTTAAGATTAACCTTGCGCTTAAGGTTTCTACGTTCTTTTGCAGATAACGTTTTAGAGGTCTGGCTCCATATACCGGGTCATAAGCACGTTCGGCTATATATGTCTGAACCCTATCGGTAAGAACTATAGTTATTCCCTTGTCAGCAAGACGCTTATTCAGATCAGCAACCAAAAGATCCATAATGGAACTGATATTCTCTTTCGTCAATGGTTTGAACATGATGATTTCATCCAGACGGTTTAAGAACTCAGGACGAAAGGATGATCGCAAATCATTCATAACCATTTCCTCACTTTGACTGCTGATCTCGCCCGTCTCATCAATACCCTCTAACAGGTATCTTGACCCAATATTGGAGGTAAGAATAATAATCGTATTTTTAAAGTCTACCGTTCTACCCTGAGAGTCGGTGATTCGCCCGTCATCCAGTACTTGAAGAAGTACATTAAATACATCGGGATGTGCTTTCTCAATCTCATCAAACAAAATTACAGTATAGGGTCTGCGTCTTACCGCTTCGGTTAGCTGACCGCCTTCTTCATACCCAACATAACCTGGAGGTGCACCGATTAATCTCGCAACCGAATGCTTCTCCATATATTCGCTCATATCGATACGAACCATATTTCGCTCATTGTCAAATATATTCTCAGCCAGTGCCTTTGCAAGCTCGGTCTTACCAACGCCGGTAGGTCCTAGGAAAAGAAAAGAACCGATTGGCTTTGTCGGGTCCTTGATACCGGCTTTGGATCGAAGGATTGCATCAGAAACCTTATCCACTCCTTCATCCTGTCCGACAACTCTCTTATGGAGCTCGGCGCCTAGGTGAAGGGTCTTACTGCGTTCTCCTTCGGTCAGCTTTGTAATCGGAATCCCCGTCCAGCGGGATACAATCTTTGCTATTTCCTCTTCACTTACATTTTCATGTACAAGGACATTTTCTCCCTTCTTCAGTCTCTCTTCCTCCGTCTGCAATTGCCTCTGTAGTTCAGGAAGCCGGCCATATTTTAATTCTGCTGCCTTATTAAGATCATAGCTGCGCTCAGCAAGCTCTATTTCATTATTCAGGCCTTCTAGGGCTTCTCTTAACTTATGAACCTTTTCTACGGAGGCCTTCTCTTTATCCCAGGTCGCCTTGGCCGAAGCAAATTCATCCCTAAGTTCGGCAAGTTCCTTTTGTAAATCGCTTAACCGCTCTAAACTTAGACGATCATTTTCTTTCTTAAGGGCAGCTTCCTCTATCTCCATCTGCATAATTCTTCGCTGCTTATCATCCAGCTCTGTTGGCATGGAATCCAACTCTGTCTTAATTAGAGCACAGGCTTCATCCACGAGGTCAATTGCTTTATCCGGTAGGAAGCGGTCGGAGATATAACGATTTGACAGGGTAGCCGCACTGACCAATGCTCCATCGGTTATCTTAACTCCATGAAACACTTCATAACGTTCCTTCAGTCCTCTTAATATAGAAATAGTATCCTCAACCGTAGGTTCTTCTACCATAACGGGTTGGAAACGACGTTCCAAAGCCGCATCCTTCTCAATATTCTGGCGATATTCATTTAACGTGGTTGCTCCGATACAGTGGAGTTCGCCCCTAGCCAGCATCGGCTTTAACATATTACCCATGTCCATGGAACCTTCTGCCTTGCCAGCACCGACAATTGTATGAAGCTCGTCTATAAACAGGATAATCTGTCCTTCACTTTTTGCCACTTCCTCTAAAACTGCTTTCAGACGCTCCTCAAACTCACCGCGATATTTCGCTCCGGCAACCAGTGCTCCCATATCAAGTGCAAATAATTTCTTATCCTTCAGAGATTGGGGAACATCACCTCTGACAATTCTCTGTGCTAAACCCTCCACAACTGCGGTCTTACCAACCCCCGGCTCACCAATCAGAACTGGATTATTCTTTGTCTTTCTGGAAAGGATTCGAATCACATTTCTAATCTCACTGTCGCGACCAATGACCGGATCCAGCTTCTGCTCCTTGGCTCGTGTCACCAGATCATATCCGTACTTCTCAAGGGTATCATAGGTCGCCTCAGGATTGTCCGTTACAACTCGCTGGTTCCCTCTGACGGTCTGAAGGGCCTTCAGAAAATCATCCCTGTTAATACGGAACTCAGTAAATAAAGTTTTAACCTCTTTACCTGGTTGCTTTAACATGCTTAGGAAAAGATGCTCAACCGAAATATAGGAATCCCCCATCTGTTTCGCTTCATTCTCCGCATAAATCAGTATCTTGTTCAAATCATTGCTAATATAAGGCTGTCCTCCGGATACCTTTGGGCGCTTATTCAGTAACCCCTGCACCTGTGCTAGAAATACCTCCGTATTAATCTCAAGCTTCTCCAAAAGTTTCTTAATCAGGCTATCGTCCAGGGTCAGAAGGCAATAGAGCAGATGTGGGGCATCGATTTCTTGATGTCCGTATTCATATGCCAAGCTCTCGCAGTTCTGTACCGCCTGCATGGAATTCTGAGTAAATTTATTAATATTCATACTGAATCCTCCTTACTTTTTAGGAGGATTACTCCTCCCTTAATGAATTATCTTGTTGATATTATTGCGTTTCCATTATTTCTCTATGTTATTTGAGAATGTTTTATCTGTTCTATACAAACTATAACACGTAGTTTATTCAATTGCAAGGGGGAAGTTTAAAATAATTGTAGATATTCTCAGTGAAATAACTTCTTTTAAAAAAATTATTTATATACCATTGGGAAATATTGCATGGTACAATCGTTTCTATAGTAAAGGAAGTGATAAAATGGAATTACCTATAGACGAAAAAGCTAGAATTAATCATATGGTTGAAAAATATGCGGACATAATGTTGCATTGCGCTAATAGTTATTGTCAAAACATAACTGATGCAGAAGATATTATTCAAGAAGTATTTTTAAAATATTTAAAAAAATCACCGAAGTTTATAGATAACGATCATGAAAAAGCGTGGTTTTTAAGAGTCACCATTAACACGTCAAAAGATTATATAAAATCATTCTGGAATCGTAAAACAGAAGCCATAAACGAAAATATCTTATATGACGACGATGAAGGAGACGAAATCTGGGGGTTAGTTAAAAAACTCCCTCCTAAGTACCGAATTATAATTCAGCTTTATTATCAAGAAGTTATTCCATAAAAGAAATTTCATCTATATTAAAATTACGTGAATCTACAACAGGAACACAGTTAAGTCGAGCTAGAGAACTCTTAAAAAAGTTAATTAAGGAGGATTAAATATGGATGATTTAAATTTAGAGAAAGCATTACAAAACTATTACAAAAGCAGAAGTCAACTTCAGATATCTGAAACATGTAAAGAACGTCTTAATAATTTAACAGCAAAACCAAAGCATACGAAAATTCATAGGAGGATATTACAAACCCAGATTATGTTTGTTTTTTTTTTTATCATTCTTGTACCAACGACTGCTTATGCTACGGCATCAATATCAAATGCTTTGCAGCAAAAACTTAAAGATGCGAATCTTAGCAGCAGTCAAATAAGTACAATTAATAAAGAAATTAACGAACGAGGCTTTACTGAGGAAAAAATTAAAAACATGGATCCATTAAAAGTTAACAAGCATGGGCAAACATATGGACCAGAAGCATTTAACCCTGACTTAATTGCAGTTATTTCTGATGAAGGTTTTAATGGCTATGTATATAGTAAAGATATGTATCCTGAAATGAATTTTAAATCACCTGAAGAAGCACTAGAATGGCAAAAAATCCAACCCTTATCATTTGATGTTTATAAATGTGATGGCACAACAGTGATAGGAAAGTTTACCGCGGGCAATAGATAATAAATATTAAATTCATAAGTCCCTTACCGCTAACAGTGATGCTGGAGCATTATTTTATACTCCTCTTTAATAAGCATCTAGCCCCAATCGTTTTATTCTCCATTCATTTTTATCAATTATAAATGGCAAGTCAAGAAGACTCTCTGATAAACAAAGACTTCTGACTTGCCCGCCCTATTTATTTCTATGAAAATTCAGTTCAATATTTGCATGAGCATTTATAAATATGCATAAATAATTCTATTCTTGTGTACATAGCTTTTGATAATAGGTTCCATCTTAAATTCTTCCGCTTTTCAGCTTCAAAATACGAACATTACCGTCTTGAATTGAGTTTTTCACATCAATAATTCGTTGATTCGTTGAACCGCGGAAAGGTAAGCTTATATCCTTAAGCTCCTCCATAAATTCACCATCAACAAGAACATCGATATTATTTAACATTTCATCGGTACATTCACATCTTGCCCGGCTTTCTTGAAGCAAATCTTTCTCAAAGGTATATCCTGTATAACACCAGATATTCTTTTTAGGAAACAATGTTTTAACTTTTTTTAGAAACGGTAAAAGTACTCGCTGGTTCTGTTTTTCAAAGGGCTCTCCACCTAGAAGCGATAAACCGTCAATATAATCATGCGAAAGTGCTTCTATCAGTTCCTTCTCAGTTTCCTCAGTAAATGTTTTTCCAAAGTTAAAATCCCATGTCTCCTCATTAAAACAGCCTTTACAATGATGCGTGCAGCCGGATACAAATAAGGATACTCTTACACCTTCACCGTTTGCTATGTCAAATTTTTTAATTTCACCATAATTCATATTAGAGATGAAGCACCCTTTCCTTAATTTCCTGCGTTCTTCCCTGGTTCCAGAACTGAGTACCAATATAGCCGCATGTTCTCCGTGCAACATTCATTTTGTCTTGATCACGGTTTCCACACTTTGGACATTCCCATATCAGCTTACCGTCCTCGTCTGTAACGATCTGTATCTCACCATCAAAACCACATTCTTGACAATAATCACTCTTCGTGTTTAGTTCTGCATACATAATGTTATCATAGATAAACCGAATTACCTGAAGTACTGCAGGAATATTATCTTGCATATTAGGAACCTCTATATAGCTTACAGCACCACCCTTAGAAAGAGCTTGGAATTTGGATTCAAATTTAAGCTTTGAGAATGCATCGATTTTTTCCATGACATGGACATGATAACTATTCGTAATGTAGCTTTTATCAGTAACATCCTTTATCATACCAAAACGTTTTTGTAGACATTTTGCAAATTTATAGGTTGTACTTTCAATTGGTGAACCGTAGATACTGAAACCGATATTGGTCTCTTCTTTCCACTTGTCACAGGCATCATTCATGTATTTCATAACATCAAGCGCAAACGAAGTAGCTTCTGGGTCTGTATGTGACTTTTCTGTCATGTATTTGGTACATTCATATAAACCTGCGTAACCAAGTGAAATCGTAGAATAACCGCCGTAAAGCAGTTCATCAATCGTTTCTCCTTTTTTCAGTCGTGCAAGGGCACCATTCTGCCATAGTATCGGAGCGGCATCCGATAATGTTCCCTTTAGACGGTTGTGGCGATACATAAGTGCTTGATAACAAAGCTCAAGTCGTTCATCAAATACTTTCCAGAATTTATTAATATCCCCGCCTGATGACAAAGCGATATCAACCAGATTAAGTGTAACAACTCCCTGATTGAATCGACCATAGAATTTATAATTACCAGCTTCATCTTTCCATGGACTTAATGCACTACGACAACCCATGACAGGGAAGCAGTTGCCTTCCTTGAGCTCTTTCATTTTCTTTTCCGATATATAATCAGGAACCAGTCGTCTTGCCGTACATTTTGCGGCTAACTCTGTCAGATGATAATACTGCGATCCTTCTATTATATTATCTTCCTCAAGGACATAGATTAATTTAGGAAATGCTGGGCTTACCCAAACGCCGGATTCATTCTTAACTCCCTGATAGCGTTGTTTTAACGTTTCTTCGACTATCATCGCAAGATCTTTCTTTTCCTGTTCATTTTTAGCTTCGTTGAGATACATAAATACAGTAAGGAACGGAGCCTGTCCATTGGTTGTCATGAGTGTAATTACCTGATACTGAATTGTCTGAACACCCTTGATAATTTCTTTACGAAGTCTTCTTTCAATAATATTTGTTAAAAGCTCATCGGAAGCGGAACAGTCAAGCATTTTCATTTCTTCCAGTACTTCTAATCTAATTTTTTCTCTTGATATTTGAACAAATGGGGCCAGATGCGACAAACTGATGCTTTGACCGCCATATTGATTGCTTGCAACCTGTGCAATTATTTGAGTCGCTATATTACAGGCAGTTGAAAAGCTGTGGGGCTTTTCAATCAGAGTTTCACTGATTACGGTACCATTTTGTAGCATATCCTCCAGATTAATAAGATCACAATTATGCATATGCTGTGCGAAATAATCGGTATCATGGAAATGGATGATTCCCTGTTTATCAGCCTCCACAATATCGGTAGGCAGAAGCAATCTTCGGGTGATATCCTTACTAACTTCGCCGGCCATATAGTCACGTTGAACACTGTTAACCGTTGGATTTTTATTAGAGTTTTCCTGTTTCACATCTTCATTATTACATTCAATAAGTGTAAGAATTCGATTATCGGTTGTATTTGCCTTACGTATGAGAGAACGCTGATAACGATATCTGACATAGCCTTTTGCAAGGTCAAATGCACCGGTTGCCATAATCTGATCCTCTACCATATCCTGAATCTCTTCGACAGAGATAGCTCTGTTTAATTTATTACATTTATACTCCACATAATCTGCTATTTCGATAATTTGCTCTTTACCCAGCCTGAACTTTTCTAATGCTTCATTTGCTTTGGTAACTGCTGCAATTATTTTATTTGAATCAAAGATTTCTTCTGCACCATTTCTTTTGATTATCTTCATAAACTAAATCTCCTCTTGCCTTGTTAGTGAATTGTATTATATAATCGGAGAGCCAAAAAATCTATTGCCTGTGCAACAATTCTGAATTATAATACAAAATATAGTGGTTATAAATAACTTGAATACAATATGAGGTGCAACACCATGACGAAAGCCATATTAACTAATGAAACAATTGATCATAATATAAAAATATTAAAAGATAGCTTACATCCGAAGATAAAATACTTTAATAGACAAGAGCTTATTTTATCCCCTTCTAGTGATATTAATATGATGGGGATCGTTATGAATGGAGCGGCTTATCTTGCAACAATAAATCTGGACTATCAGAAACGTATCCTTGATTATTATGAGGCAAATGATGTTTTTTACCATTGTTTTATTTCGTCTTTGGGAAATGATTCATATTGTATCACAGCGAAAACCAAATGTACTGTGGCTTTCTTAGATTATAGAGAATTTATAAAAGAAGGCAGTAAAACTATTGTTAATTTACAGGATACTTTGCTCGCTGATACTGTGAGAAGATCATTAATTCATGTTGATATCCTAAGCCAACGTACCTTAAGAAATAAATTGATCTCTTATTTTGATTATTATAAGAAGCGAAAAAACTCTGCCAGCTTTGTTATACCTATGACTTTTACGGAGCTTGCCGATTATTTGGCGGTCGACAGAAGTTCCATGATGCGTGAAATAAGCAAAATGAAAGATGAGAACATTATTACATCAGTAGGGCAAAAAATAACCCTACTTATATAAAGGGTAAATCCAATAATAACAGTCTGGTTTCCGCAATCATCACTTATTGCTATGTGGGCAAGCATAGAGGCACATACCACATACCTTAAGTTGACCATCTTCCTGAAGCTTATTATAATAAGCTTCACATTTTTTTACATCGAGCCTTAATTCACGTGATTCATGTTCTACATAATTTCTGCCAAGGATCGCCCCTGCAGGACATGCTTTAACACACCTATTACAGTTACCACATTGACCTTCCAGTATTTTTTTATTCTCTTCTAAGGGAGCATCTGTTAGTACGGATGTCCACCTTACACGAGCCCCATAATTAGGGTTGATTAAAAGACAGTTCTTACCTATCCATCCAAAGCCAGCTAATCTTGCAGTAATTTTATGTGATATAGAAGCACAGACTCTATTACTATCAATACGTTCTGCCGCAGGTAAAGGCATTACCCTATAACCGCTACGTTGTATAAGAGAACTGACTACCGAAGCGAAATTATCCAATCGATTATTAATTACATCATAAGCATGTGTTTTATATTGAAAACCATTTTCATATGTATCTCTATCCTTTAGGAGATTCACAATACTCTTTTGTAATACTATTCCAATTGATATTGCCCTTGGATAATCAGATATTAAGTTTCCACTAATATCTTTAATATCATTTTCAATTTTACTAATTCCAGCTACGCCAATAAAATCAATTCCATGGATATCACCTAAGTCTTTTATTTTTTCTAACAAGTTCATCGTTCTTATCTCCCTACCTTTCTATGGCTGCAATTTTCTTTTTTGTAATAATCTGCTATTATATTGTATTTACCCAAAAATTTCAAGTAATAAAACTTTAAAACTTGCTATTTAGCCATCACGGAATAGAACAATTCCTCCTTTGTAACTTATTTTTATTACTGATAATATTAACAGTATCCATCGCTATAAGTTTTCTTTTTATTTATAATAATTATCAGTAAATCGAATTATTATAATCAGAAATATCAGTTTTACAAATAGTCATATTATCTGATACGATTACAAATAGATATTTCGAAATTTTCAGCTGGAGTATTTAGAAATCATGAGCTAAAATAAGTGACCAAGAAAATAGGAGGAACGATATGAAAAAAGCATTTATAAGCTTAGAAAAAGTAAAGGAAATTGAGACAAAGCATAAAACCCCTTTTCATATTTATGATGAAGCAGGAATCAGAGAAAATGCAAGAAAGGTAATAAAGGCCTTCAGTTGGAACAAAGGCTTTCGTGAATATTTTGCCGTGAAGGCTACACCGAATCCGTTTATTCTTAGAATATTGAAGGAAGAGGGCTGCGGTGCGGATTGCTCCTCTATGCCAGAGTTAATTATGGCGGAGTCAGCCAGCATCCAGGGGCATCATATTATGTTTTCCTCGAATAATACCCCACCGGAGGAATTTGTAAAGGCAAAGGAATTGGGAGCAATTATTAATTTGGATGATATCACTCACATTGATATCCTTGACAGTGTAGCAGGAATTCCTGAAATTATCAGCTGCAGATATAATCCAGGCGGTATATTTACGGTAGGTAATGACATCATGGATAATCCGGGTGAAGCGAAATATGGTTTTACCAAGGAACAATTAATGGATGGCTTTCAAAAGCTTAAAAAATTAGGGGTAAAGGAGTTTGGCATTCATTCTTTTCTGGTCAGCAATGCCATGAGTAATGAATATTATCCCATGCTATCAAGAGTATTATTTGAACTTGCCGTAGAGATAAAAAATACATTAGGGATTTCAATTAGTTTTATTAATCTATCTGGCGGAATAGGGGTTCCTTATAAACCCGAGGATACTCCGATTGACATTCTATCGATTGGAAACGAAGTGAAGAAGGCATTCGAAGAAATTCTAATTCCCGCCGGTTTGGGGGATGTTGCAATATATACAGAGCTTGGCAGATTTATGTTAGCACCCTTTGGACATTTGATAACCAAGGTTATCAATAAAAAGAATATATACAAGAATTATATCGGTGTTGATGCCTGTGCCGTGAATCTTATGCGTCCGGCTATGTATGGTGCCTACCATCATATTACGGTACTGGGAAAAGAGCTGGAGCCATGCGATAAAACCTATGATATTGTTGGTTCTCTGTGTGAAAATAACGATAAATTTGCCATTGATAGGAGGTTGCCTCAGATTGAAACAGGGGATTATCTCTGCATTCATGATACGGGCGCTCACGGCTTTGCCATGGGATATAATTATAATGGAAAATTAAAGTCCTCTGAGCTTTTGTTAAAGGAGGATGGCTCGGTGGAGCTGATACGAAGAGCAGAGACACTGAAGGATTATTTTGCAACCTTTGATTTTTGTTGGAATGGAGAAGAAGAGGCTGTCGTAATTTAGCGACAGCCCCATCATTGATCAACCTATGCAGAAGTAAGCTTAAGTCCTAATATTCCCACAAGTATTAAGCAGAGAAATGTTACTCTTAACATATTCATTGGCTCATTAAAAAGGAAAATTCCCAATATTACTGTACCTAAAGCACCTATACCTGTCCACACAGCATATGCTGTACCCATTGGGAGTGATTTCGTTGCAAGAGACAACAAATAAAAACTCACTAACATACCACCTAATGTAATGATGGATGGTATTAATTTTGTAAAGCCATGTGAGTATTTAAGTCCAATCGCCCAAATCACTTCAAAAATGCCCGCTATAATCAAATAGATCCATGCCATGTCTTCACCTCCTTTGGCAAAAATAAAGCCTGAAAGATATCCCATTCGATATCTCCCAGGCTTTTGTCCTTCCGTGGCATAGCTATTAAGCTATGAGTTTTCTCTCGGTCACTGACCATTTTACTGCGGAACCCTAGAAAACATAATATTTAATTTTGTTTGGTATGATTATTCTTCCAAACACTAAAATTACTATACATGATTTTGATAAACTCGTCAATGTATTTCATTTCCATAAAATTTTATTTATCTTGCTCATCATTATAAAGATGTAACAATCTATTGGTTTCGGAATAGAGTAAATGCTTCAATGAATGTGCAGTGATACTATAACTTAAATATAATTTATGCAGCAATTATTGAACCCTCTACAATGTAGCCAGCGTTCCAAGCTCCTTCTCCTGTGCTTCTCTCATTATGATTGATGCGCAAGCTAAATCCTGCAAAGCGATACCGGTCGAATCAAATATCGTAATATCCTCATCACTTGTCCTGCCCTGATTCTCTCCGATAATCACTGCACCGATTTCTGCTTCCAGTTTTGTCATTAATCCTTCATGATACGGCTTTTCACATTCCCCTACTGCCAGACACTGTTCTGTATCATCCCCGAAAACCTTTGCTTTCGCAAAAATTGCGGAATCGATTTCTTGTTTGCCGTTCATATCCGAACCGACGCAGGAAAAATGCGTTCCCGGGCGTACCCATTCCGCTTTAATAAAAGGCTCATATGCCGGAGTGGCTGTTATAACGATATCGCTATCCCGTACACATCCCTCCAGATCCGTACATGCAAGAATCTCCGCGTGACGTTTCGTACCTCCTGCTGCCAGTAGTTCATCCACTTTTACTTTAATAGAATTAAGCCTACATTCAGCGTTTACCGGTGTTCTCGGACTTACAAGCATAACTTTCTCAAGTTGGGGCATCGTTATAAGTGTAGCTGCTATCAGAAATGGTGCAAGTCCGCCCGTGCCTGCCATCAATAGATTTCTAGAATTCGTCCTTGCCAGGTATTTTGCACCCAATGCACCTGCAGCACCCGTACGCAAGTCTGTAATGGCACCAGCATTCAATACTGCTTTTGGTTTTCCCGTAGAGAGTTCAAAAATAACAGATGTACCATAGAGGGCCGGTAAGTTTTTCCCGGGATTTTCACCGAACCATGATACCACCTTTAGACCAAAAATCCCTTCCTCATTTAGATTACCGGATTTGATATCAAGATCAGCATGACCTGGTTCAAATTCATGAAAAACCATGGGCCATACATTCCCATTTCCCGTGTGCTTCTGCATATATGCATGCTCAACGGCTTCCATTGCTTTTGGAAGTGTCATTATCTTTTCAATATCCTGCTCACTGACTATTCTGATTTTGGACATATTACTTTCCTCCCTGGTCAAGTATGGATATATACTCACTCACAGCTTTCAGCCCATCTATGAGCTCCTGCTTTTCACAGGCATATCCAATACGCATACAATATTCCTGCTCAAAGCATGCACCCGGGGTGACAAATGCACCGGTTGTATGATACATCCTATCACAAAACTCGTTGGATAAAATATCAAAATCATAATAGACAAGAGCGGTTGTTCCAGCCATTGGCTTTGTATAATAAACATGCGGTTCAGACTGTACCCATTCATCTAGAATGTTTAAGTTATCTCTTACGATTCTTCTGCTACGTTCCAGCAGTTTATCCATATTATGTAGTGCAAGGCCGGACACAGCCTCATCAAAAATGCCACAGCTCACAAGATTATAGTCACGATGAGAAGTACACGTTTTTATAACATCCATATCATGGGTAACAATCCAACCCTGGCGCAGACCGGCAAGTGAAAACACCTTGGACATACTGCCTACGGAAATGCCTTTATCGTAAAGGTCAACTATGGATTCGCACCATTCATCCTGCTGCGTCAGATGACGATAAATCTCATCACATAAGACATATGCGCCAACACTTTCGGCAATCTTAACAATCTCCCTGAGTGTTCCTTCTGACATCAAAGCACCGGTTGGATTGTTTGGATTATTGATACAAATCATTTTTGTATTCGGTGTGACTAATCTGCGTAATTCATCTAGATCAGGCAGAAAATGATTTTCATTCGTCAAATGCAGCATCTGCACTTCAGCGCCATAAGACTCCGGAATCGAATACAGCTGCTGATAGGTTGGCATCACACTGACAACTCGATCTCCAGGCTCAATCAGTGAATAAAAAACATGATGGTTTGCTCCTGAAGCACCATGGGTAGTAATAATATTCTCCGGCTTTATTGTCTTGAACAGCCGGCACACCCCTTCCTTAAATAACGGAGCACCTTCAATATCTCCATAGGTAAGGCGTCTGGAGCAAAACTGCGAAAGAAAATCCTCCTTACTTTCACCTGTAATCTGAAACAGTTGATCCAACGACATCGAATCCACACAGGTCTCGGCAATATTGAATCGTGCTCCTATTTCATAGGCGTTCATCCATTCTTCAACTTTGAAAGGTTTAATGTTCATAAGCATCCTCCTTAAAATTATTTATATGTAAAAAAGAAAAAGGCGATCAAAACTTCGCCTTATAACACACCTTTCGATATGCCGTACCTACGGTAAAGTTTTGAACGCCTTTTATATTTCTACCCGGTGATAGAAACAGGGTTAAATATTCTTTTCAACAAAAATATCACAAGATTTGTTAAATGTCAAGCAAAGAAATAAAAAATAAATCAAAATTTGTAACAGTTTTCGCTGGGATAAAATGTTAAGAACATTTATTCAACTATTATCCGTAAATACGAATAACTCTAGTACTTAGCATTCCTATCAATATATTCATAGAATGTTCACCAATTAAATATATTTTCTACACATTTTGCTTTTATAATAAACTCATAAAGTTAATTACTTAATAAAAGCTTATAAGTTAATTGATATAGATTTTTTCATAAATTTCTCTCCTCAAAGCCAACTGATGAAGTTGGCTTTTCCTCTGCTTATCTTCTCATCAATCCACCCGTCACTAATTTAAAGTTATGCTTCTTAATCTGTCTGATAAAAAGATTCCAGTACAGACTTAATTTTAATGATTCCTTGTTCCAGCTTTACCTGATTTAGGTGTGCATAGCCTAAAATAACTTGATTTTGGTGGTAGCCCTTATTAATAGAATGATCTTCTACAGGAATTAAATTTACACCGATACTTTTAAGCCTATTGAGTAATTCTGGTGAAAAAGTTACTCCATCCCATTCTGCTACAATATGCATACCAGCTGGTGCTCCATAGACTTTCACTTTGCCTGGGAAATACCTATCAAGCAAGGAAAGCAGAATGTTTCGACGTTCATAGTAAACCTTTTTGGCCCGTAATATATATCGTTCTAATTCACCACTCTCAATAAAGCGCATTAGTGCAAGTTGGTTAATTGAATTTGAATGGTGATCTCCAAGCCGTTTCCACTCCCTGCACTGCTCGATAAGCGGGTAAGGCAGAACCAGATACCCTAAACGAAGGGATGGGAAAAGGATTTTACTGAAGGTGCCAGCATATATTACCTGCTCGCTGTTCAGTTCATACAGGGAATGGATAGGTTCCCCATTATATCGAAATTCACTGTCATAATCATCTTCCACAATATAACAGCCTGTATTCCCGGCATACTTCGCCAGTTCTAATCTTCGCTGTATTGATAATATCCCACCCATCGGGAATTGATGAGAAGGGGTTACAAAGATTACATCAGGTTTTTTATTAGCAGGAAATAAACTTATCTGTATCCCCTCTTCATCGACAGCTATTGGCGTAATATGATTGGTATGGTAGGAAAAAATCTGTTTCACATTACAATTAGATGGATCTTCAATCCATACTTCACTATTCTTATGAAGTAAACATTTTGCAATAAGTGATAAACCCTGCTTTGTACCAGATGTAATAATTATCTGTTCTGGATTGCAATGAATGCCTCTGACTTTCTTTAAATAATCTGCGAGGATATGTCGTAGCTCCGGTCTACCTTGTGGGTAATCATATCCAAGCGCAGAAATTGGAGCTTCGTTGAAGGCTTGTCTAGTAACTTTATTCCATTTGCTTCGTGGAAATAAGTCAAGTGCAGGTATACCGCTGTCAAAATTTATAATATCTTCCGATAGCTCTTCAGCTAAATACGATGTGATATATCTGTCAGAGATTTTCGTTACCTGCTTAAATGCTTGTGCACCGTGATTTACATAAACACCAGACCCACAAATACTGCTTACGTAACCTTCTGATATCAGTATTTCGTAAGCGGCCAAGACTGTATTTCTTGATACTTGAAGTTCGTTTGACAGTTCTCTTGTGGATGGAAGCCGTTCTCCAGACTTTAAGTGACCATTTAATATTTTCGTACGTAACTGATTATAGATTTGTATTTTATATGAGAGTTTCATTTCTTTATTAAATTCAATAAAAATCATAATAAATTAATTCCTTTCAAACCGGCTCAATATATTTATTAATTTATTGGTACTTTTATGAGCCGATTCTATTTGATATGATTTTATCAGGTCATTACAAAAATGTAAATATTGAAATATGATAGGTAATTGCGAAACTATACAGTCTTTGTAATTGTATACACAGCGGATACATATTTCTCCGCTCCAACGCTTCCTTCGGGCTTAACTTCCGCTCCGAAATAGTATCTGCTGCATATACAATATCTACAATTTATGAGTTTCGCAATTACCTAATTGAAATATGAAAGAGAAAGGGGAATTTATGAAGATAAAAAACAGTCCGCATCCATATGCTACAGTGACAATTATCTTTTGGTCATTTGCATATGTCCTAACCCGTTTGATATTGCGATATCTGTCAGCGTTTTCGCTTGGATTTTTACGATACTTTATAGCTTCATTCGTTTTAGTAATCATGGCAATCATAATAAAAATGAAGTTACCGAAAAGAGCTGATCTAAAATGGTTTTTCTTAACTGGAGGAATCGGCTTTTTCTTATACATGATTGCTTTTAATATGGGATGCAAAACAGTAACAGCATCCACCAGCAGTATTATCATTGCAACCGTACCGATTATTACCGCTTTTCTTGCACGTTTCATTTATCACGAAAAATTAATATACTTTCAATGGATTGCTATTTTAATTGAATTTATAGGTGTTTTTGTTTTAACATCGGTGGATGGATTTTGCATGATAAACACCGGGCTTTTCTGGTTGATTCTTGCAGCAGTGGCTTTAAGCTCCTATAATCTTCTGTTGCGAAAGCTTGCCAAAGATTACTCAGCTATGCAAATTACTACCTTCAATATTTTTGCAGGTACGATCTTGCTTACTATCTTTTTGCCTACTTCCTTGAAAGAAATTCAAAACGTTCCGCTGCTTCAACTTTTCAACATTGCTGTTCTCGGGATATTCTCTAGTGCAATTGCTTATGTCTCATGGGCAAAAGCATTTATAAAAGCTAAAAAAACAACAACAGTGACTAACTATATGTTTATCACTCCCTTTTTAACAAGTCTGTTAGGATTTCTTTTAGCAGATGAAATACCAGATCTTGCAACAATTTTAGGCGGAGTGATCATTATAACTGGCCTAATTATCTTTAATTTCGGAAATAAGTTTATAAATAATAAAACAAGAATAATCGATTAAATGGAGGTTTGAAAATGAGATGTAATGAAATGAAGAAAAATCTGATAGCGTTATTTGATGCTAATAAACTAACCGCAATGCCTAATGAATGGGGCTTTTTCAATGAATTTGATCATGAAATAAAGAAAATAGGATTTACAGTTAATCTGGTTCCTGATACTATAATAGAAGCTCATAATAGGAACGTAGATTATTTAATTACCCATCATCCTATGATTTTTAAGATGAAAATTAAATGTGAAGAGTTATTAAAAGAATATAACATTTCACATGCTTTTTTTCATGCCCCTTTGGATGATGCTATTTTTGGTAATAGCCATTCAATGGCAAATAATTTAGGACTAATTAATTGCAAAAAAGCAATTTCATACGAAAATGGCTACTATTGGGGAGTTATTGGCGAATATCCTGAAATGATCCCTTTTGAAGAGCTTCAGAAACGGTTATCTAATATTGTCAATGAACCATTAAAGGTATATAAAAATAACACGAAATTAGTGCGTAAAGTATGTATTAACACAGGCGGAGGTGATGCAATAGACAAATTGGAGGAAGCGATTGAAAATGATTGTGATGTCTACATAACCGGAGGATACAATTTAGATTTTCTCTTGTATGCAAAATACATGAAGATCAGTTTGCTGATTGGAAGCCACACATACACCGAGCAATTAGGTATTTCAAATGTAGCTATATTACTAGCATTAAATACAAAGATTGATACAACTATCATAAAGGAGATGAACTACTAATAAAGCTAAACCTCCAAAGCCTTTTTCAGATCGGATATGTATACTTGTTGCTGTTTCTTTAGGTATCCTTTTACAAATGGACGCATAATCATTTTTTTTGCAGTAACATCCTCCGTAAAGTCTATCGTACTTTGGTTTTCATCTCCTGCAAATATTCCAATCCAATGACCTCTTATATTATCGTTTTCTATATCAAACTCCCAACGTTTATAAGGCTCACTCACAGTTATTGTAAATGTTGTTAAATATCCATCTTTCGTGTGTTCAACAAATGTGTCATCACTTAAAACCTCTATTTTAGCCAAGTCACTTCGCCATGAATAATCTTTAAGTGAAGTTACAATATTCCATAATCTATTAATATCACACTTAAATGTTGCATTTATGCTAGCTTTTGCCATGTTCTTCCTCCATTGTTAGGTCATGATATTTCTTTGATTTACCTCATGAGGTACTATTTTACATGCAATTATAACACATCTCATCCGATGTTCCTACCTTTTTCTGGGCAATTGCAATTTAGTTATTGATGATAATACTCAATTTACTTTAATTATACTGATATCATTATCATCCTTGACAAATATTTGCTGTTTTGCTAGTTTTAAACTCATATATAGAATATTTGCAAGCATAAATTTCAATAATAGGATAGTTACTTAGTTAATTTTTTTCGTAACTTATCCATATCCTTCGAACGTAAAAACAGGAGACTAAAATGGAAAAAACTTTATTAGATATTGTCTTAATTCTCTTATTTACTAAAATAGGTGGAAGTATAAGCAGAAAGCTAAAAATGCCGGAAGTGCTAGGTTCTTTAGTTGCGGGACTGATCCTTGGTCCAATTGTATTAAATCTTGTACAATATGACAATAACATAAAATTACTATCAAACCTTGGTGTTATCATGCTAATGTTTCTTGCTGGTCTTGAAACAAATGCAGAGGAAATGAAAAGAGCAGGTCTTACTTCATTTACGATTGCCCTTGCCGGTATCATTCTTCCACTAATTCTTGGAACCTTAGGTGCTTATCTGTTCTTTTCTGATTTCTGGGAAAATTTATTTGTAGGGGTTATTTTAACCGCGACTAGTGTAAGTATTACCGTAGAAACTCTTAAGGAACTTGGTAAGCTGAATACCAGAACAGGTGTTAATATTCTGGGAGCCGCAGTCATCGATGATGTTCTTGGTTTGATCCTAATCTCCATCGTTCTTGCCATAGCACAGACAGGCGGCCCAGATTCCGCTGCCTCAGGAACATTAGCAGTTTTTACAGTATTAATTAAAATCATATTCTTCTGTTTGTTTTCTATTGTCGGCATCTTATATTTACCGAAATATATTAATAAATTCTTTGATAACTTAAAAAAACATAGCAGTATTCTTCCGATATGTATCGCATGCGGTATTTTTATGGCATATATAGCGGAACTTCTGGGTATTGCAGCTATCACCGGAGCATATATCTGCGGTTTGATCCTATCAACCTATCAGCACAAAGAACATCTGGAAAAAAATGTGAAGTCAATTTCCTCTGGATTTCTATCGCTGATCTTCTTTGCAAGTGTTGGTATCGAAGTTAATATTAATGGGCTTACCTGGGAGGTTCTATTAATTACATTAATCATGTTTATCCTAGCTGTTGTTGGTAAAATCGCTGGTTGCGGTGGCGCAGCACGCCTTCTTAAAATGACCAAAAGTGAGTCTGTTCAGATTGGTATAGGTATGGTTTCAAGAGGTGAAGTTGCAATTATAACAGCGAAAATAGGTTTACAGAAAGGAATCCTTTCGGAAGAGATTTTCCTTCCAACCTTAATTGTAGTAATCTTAACTACAATAATAACCCCTGTCCTTTTGAAGATATCCTTCTCACATAGGACAGAAATAAATATTAATTCAAAATAATTATAATATTATTCATAATACTTTAGTAGGGTTAGATATTAGATATCTGCCCTTTTTTATGTATATTTATAACATCCTCATTGCTTATTTAAATCTTTTATATTATAATTTTAAAATAGTGGTTTGAAATCAGGTTCGCTTTACTCGTTTAATTAAGAGGAATTTCATAATTTTAGTCTCAATCAAGGCACAAAAAATGAATATAGCTGTATGTATATTTATCCATATATTATGATTAAAGCTTATATACCCTAATCAGAAATTAATTAGGTAATTTAATGAAAGAAAGGAACATGTTGATGCCAAGTAAAAATAAAAAATCCCCTCAAAAGGACACTAAAAATTATATTGATCTTCTCTATATGACCCCCTTAGAATTGCAAGCTAAGGATATTTCCATATTGTTAAATGACACACCTAATATAAAGCTTGAGCTATGGGAAGAAATGAATATTCTGGAGCTTGAGCTTAATAATCAAAATACTGTAGATTTTGAAGCTCTGGCTGTATCATTTAAAAATCCCTCCGATATTGCTTTCGTAAAAAATAGAAATATTAAAACTATCTTCGTTATTCAACTGTGCGAGGAAGATTTAAATACTGTTGCGGCTATCTTTGAGACAATAATCGAGAAATTTTCCGGATTTCTATGCGCAGATTCAGAGGATTTTCAGCCTGTGTATGCAGGATCCTCCAATAAAGGAGAGACATTATGACCCAACAAATGAAGCACAGAAAGACTGCCTTTAAGGCGGCATTTCCTCTGACTATCCCTGTATTTACAGGATATATTGTTCTGGGTACTGCTTTTGGTATTCTTATGGATAGTAAGGGTTTTTCCCTAGTATGGATTCTAATCGCAAGTGTCTTCATCTATGCCGGTTCAATGCAATTTGTTACTGTTGGGCTGCTTGCAACGGGCTTTGATCCTATCGGTGCATTTTTAATGACACTGGCTGTTAATGCAAGACATATCTTCTATGGTATATCAACGTTGAAGCAGTACCGGGGAATTGGTAGCATAAAGCCTTACCTGATTTTTTCATTAACGGATGAAACCTTCTCCATCATCTGTTCTGCTCAGGTTCCAGAAAATGTGGATCGGAAATGGTTCTATTTCTTTATCTCCTTGCTGGATCACTTATATTGGATTGCCGGCTCGCTGCTTGGAGGATTTCTCGGAAGTTTGATTACATTTAATACCAAAGGACTTGATTTTGTTCTGACCGCTTTCTTTGTTGTTATTCTTATCAATCAATGGCGGGAAGCTTCTAACCATCTTCCGGCTATCATAGGAATCGCGAGCGCTATTTTATGCCGTATCATTTTTGGAGCTACTAATTTTATCATACCATCAATGATTATGATACTGATTTTTGTTACTGCTTTGAAAGCACCAATGCAGCGAGGTAAATTATTATGAATTATTACATAACACAGTTAATCATATTTTTTGCAGTGGTTTCTGCAGGAACCATCCTCACAAGAGCTCTGCCTTTTCTTATTTTTCCTGAGAATCGGCAAATACCGAAATACATAAAATATCTGGCCGACATTTTACCCTATACAATTATCGGTATGCTGGTTGTCTATTGTCTAAAGGATATTTCTTTTGTAAAGTCCCCCCATGCCTTACCTGAGATCATCACTATCGCCGCTATCAGCATTCTCCATATATGGAAAAAGAACACCCTTCTCAGCATTGGAAGCGGTGCTCTTATCTATATGCTCTTGGTTCAATATGTATTCATATCATAGCGTAACCAAATTATGAAATTAAATAATTGCTTCAATGATTAATTTATGGTCTTTTGATAAATCAACAAAATCATTCCCAATCCTTATAATTGGTCTGGAGAGTGCCAGTTTATTAATCATGACTACTTCTCCCTCACGTCCGTCAGAAAGGCGGACAATATTATGAAGATAGGATTCTACGATACGTTCCATAAAGGTCATCAAGTATCCCGGATCGTATTTTAAGAATCCATCTCGCTCAAAATTCTCAATCACATCAAAAGGACAAATCGCATTACGATAACGGCGGTTTGAAGTCATTGCATCATATACATCTGCAATAGCAACGATCTTAGCAAAGTCTTCAATCTGATCCGCTACAAACCCATTCGGATAACCGCTTCCATCTGTTCTTTCATGGTGCATCAATGCAACATACTTTATTCGGATATCTATCTGCTGATCCTTAAGTGCCTGATAGCCTTTAAATGCATGGGTCTTGATGATATCAAATTCTTCCTCTGTTAATTTTCCGTCTTTGGTTATAACCTCCTTTGGCACTAGCATCTTACCTATATCATGAAGCAAACCGCTCAGGGTTAATACCTTTGTGTCTTCCGGGGATAATTTCAACCAACCTGCGAAAATACCGCAAATTAATGAAACATTGAGGCTATGAACAAAGGTTATATCATCATAATTACGGATTCCATGAAGCATTTCGAATATATGAGCTCCATTTCGTCCCTCTTTTAATATACGGTCAGTCTGTGCTAACAGATAATCAACATTAAATTCATCTCCTCCGTTAAGAGCAGTACGAAAGGTGTTTTCTACATCACTTACCGTATCAGTATAAGTACGGTTGAATTTTTTAAATTCAGGTGTACTTCGAAGCATCTCGATATAAGATTCTTCTTTTATATCAGTATTTCTATCATCATCTTTAAAAATCAAAAATCCATAAATATTATAAAACCTGAGTCGAGTAATCACTCTGTCATTCAAAACAGTTCCTTTTGTGATAATCAATTGATCCCCATTAGTATAAATGTCCGAAGCAACTACCATACCAGTTTCAGCCTGATCTGTTCTAATTCTTAATGCCTCCATTAGTTTTTTATCCTCCACCTTCATTTGTCCCTTATCTTTAAGTATAGTATTTGACCCATATAATTACAAGAATAATTTTAGTCAAAATCTAGCAAAAGAACTCTGCATCGGATCTCCTGGATATACCCATCTAATCACACTGATTTTACTTAATTATAAGCTCTACCGGACAATGGTCACTACCCATAATGTCCATATGAAGGATGCTGTCCTCAATGCGATCTCGCAGACGTTCGGAGGCCAGAAAATAATCAATGCGCCATCCTGCATTCTTCTCTCTGGCATGGAACATGTATGACCACCAGGTATATGCCTCTGTTCTGTCCGGATAAATAAACCGGAAGGTATCAAGGAAGCCGCTTCCCAGAAGCTGTGTCATCTTATCCCGCTCTTCATTAGTAAAACCTGCATTCTTCTTATTGGATTTCGGATTCTTAAGATCAATTTCCTGGTGTGCTACATTAAGATCCCCACAGATAATGACAGGTTTCTTGCTATCCAAGTTCATAACATAACTTCGGAAATCATCCTCCCATTCCATACGATAATCAAGTCTTGCAAGCTCCTTCTGGGAGTTTGGAGTATATACCGTAACCAGATAGAAATCCTCATATTCTGCTGTTATTACCCTACCCTCATCATTATGCTTGTCCATACAAAGATCGAAACATACGCTAAGTGGCTCCTTCTTCGTAAATATTGCAGTTCCGGAGTAGCCTTTCTTTACTGCCGAATTAAAATACTGATGATATCCCTCGAAGGATATCTCAACCTGTTCTGGCTGCAGCTTTGTCTCCTGCAAGCAGAATACATCCGCATCCACACTTTTGAAAAATTCCTCAAACCCTTTATTAATACAAGCTCTAAGCCCATTTACATTCCACGATACTAATTTCATTTATTCTACCACATCCCTTTCCGAAATAGCATAAATATCTCGTCCTAATGTTATATTTAACCCTAAATTATGACTTTAAACCAACTGCTTCATCTATAAATTCAAAATTACTTCATACAACTCCTGAACCGTCTCAGCTATTTTATCTGCTCCTGCTTTTTCAAGCTCTACCCTGCTACCAAATCCATATAAAACCCCGACAGAAGCAATTCCAACCTTTTTCGCTCCTTCAATGTCATGCAGTCTGTCACCTACCATAACAGCCAAGGAATGATCTGTGATATGATTTTTTTCGAAGGCATAACGGATCACTTCTTCCTTAGTTCCTCTTGAATTATCCATTGTGGCACCGCAGACATCCGTAAAATAGCCCTCAAGTTCAAAATGCTCCAATATCCTCCTGGCAAAGATTTCCGGCTTGGAGGTAGCTACAATCAGGCTTTTACCTGCCTTTTGAAGCTTCGTAAGAAGTTCCTTTATTCCATCGTATACTTCATTTTCAAAAATCCCGGTATCCCCAAAGTATTCTCTATATTTTACCAAAGCTTCTTCCGCCTGTGTCTCACTGAAGCCTTGATATTCGATAAAGGAAGTCCGAAGCGGAGGACCAATATATTTACATAGAGCATCCAAATCAGGCTCATCAATATGAAAAGCCTTCAGGGCATATTGTACCGATTTCGTTATACCAACCTTTGGATCCGTTAATGTTCCATCTAGATCAAATAGTATATATTTCATTTGTGCCTTATCCTTTCAAATTGCTATGTTTAATCTATATCATAAAAGCTGTTTTACCCATAATTCAATTTATGGCTTTCTTACCTGCTTAATATTCTTTTCCACCTGTTTTCTCGGTATCATGATCTGATGCCCGCAGCCTAGACATTTCAGACGAAAGTCCATACCCACTCTGAGAATCTCCCATTCACTGCTTCCACAGGGATGCTGCTTTTTTAGTTTAATAATTTCTCCCACATTCAAATCCATACAAATCCTCCATTCTGACGATCAACTGCGAATTTGGGCGACCAAAACTCGTTTAAATTATATCATATTAAATATTTTTTTTAAATAAATTTGTATTGCATTTTAATTCCATGTGTTGTAGTATATTAATATACATTACGTAGTATTAATTACTACATCATGTAATAATATTGTTACAATACGTATACAATAGAAATATGTGATAAGTAAAATATCTATTATTTAAGGAGTTGATTTTATGACAGTCAAAAAAGTCAAAGCAAAAGATCCCGGAAGCGCTATTACTCATTTCATCGGCATGCTAATGGCCGTATTTGCTGCAATGCCACTTTTAATTAAAGCCGCAGGACATCCGGACAGTATTCATCTTATTTCTCTTGGGATATTTATTTTAAGTATGATTTTATTATACACTGCAAGTACTGTTTACCATACCTTCGGTAAAACAAATAAAACCCATATTCGCCTGAAAAAATTTGATCATATGTCCATCTATGTTCTAATTGCCGGAACCTATACTCCTATTTGTCTTATAGTACTAGGAGGAAGAGTCGGCCTAGCTTTATTAGCATTAGTATGGGGTTTAGCAATAATCGGTATTGTAGTAACTGGCTTCTGGGTTCACTGTCCAAAATGGTTTTCTGCTGTAGTCTACATTGCAATGGGCTGGACCTGTGTACTTGCCTTTACGCAGATTATTAACTCTCTTGGGAGTGCTGCTTTTCAGTGGCTGCTTGCAGGCGGAATTATTTATACCGTAGGCGGTGTGATCTATGCTTTAAAGCTTCCCATCTTTAATAGCAAGCATAAGAACTTCGGTTCCCATGAGATCTTTCACCTGTTCTGTATCGGCGGCAGCTTCTGTCACTTTATGATGATGTATCTGTATATTGCCGTTATGCCGTAAGTACTCTTCTTAGATGGTATTTAAATAAAAAACCGATAAGAGCCAGATATATTTGGCTCTATCGGTTTTTTCCTTAACTTTTATACTGATACTTCACTACAAATACAAATTAACCAATGTATGAACGAATTGATTTCTCTGTTGCTTATCCTGAAAATCTATCCCTAAATATTCTGAAAACTGATCGTTGCGTAAGAAAGTTAGTTGCAATGCTGATATCAGCTGAAATGCAACCATTCTGCACTCCGTTTCCGTTCTTTTATTCCCGTAGTATTCCCGGATAACCGGCAAAATGATATAGGCAGGCTCCATATCCCCCTCAAGAAGTGCATAGGATATAATTGGCTTTGTAACATTGGTAAATTCCAGCGTTAATTCTATCATTGTAATTAGGAATTCTAATAATTTATCTTTTGGCGGAATCGGTTTATTAAATATATCTTTCATCTCATCGGCTCGTTCTTCCATTATTCTTCCGAGCGCAATTTTGAGTAGTTCATTTTTAGAATTGAAATAATAATTAATCATTGCCAGATTAGCATTCGCCTCAGAAACAATCTGTCTAGCAGTAATTTTCTCTGGATTTTTACTTTCTGATAAAAGCTTGATTGTAGCATTGATTAACTGTTCCTTAACATTATCACTTGACATGATTTTGCTTCCTCTCCAATCATTTCTTTTCATTTATTAATGCAAAAAATCAACAATTGCTTTATTTACCACATCCGGACAGTCTTCATGTGCCACATGTCCACAGTTGTCTATTAATAATAATTCTGAATTTTTTATTTTTTTATGAAACTGATATGCATAATTATAGTCCAGATACTTATCATTTTTCCCCCATATAATTAATGTTGGAATTTTCATTTCAGAGAGATGATTCATAACAACCTTCCAATTAAGGTTTCTTTCAGCCAGGTACTGTGCCTTCCTGTTATTCTTAAATGTCAGTGGTACCTTTATTTCCTTTATCATCTCATAATTAACTTTATCTTTGTTATAAAATACTTTATCTAATCCATCTTTTACGGTGGAAGTATTAATAAATTTGGAAGCAGCCTCTCCGACTACAGGGTATTTAAACATTTCCCATTCAATAACATCATGAAGAGCCAACCCCGATGAATCAATCAGTACAAGTTTTTCCACCATATCCGGATGCTTTTGGGCAAAATACAACGCCCAGCCCCCACCCCAGGAATTTCCTACCAGAATTACCTTCTTAAAATTTTGGCGTTCGATAAATTCCAGAAGAAAACTACAGTACATATTCAGATCATATTTCGGTTTATCCAACAAAACTTTGGTATATCCATGCCCTGGCATATCGACTGCATAGGTAGTAAAATAATTAGAGATATAGGGTGTATTCTCTCTATAAGAATATAACCAGGTTCCTCCTCCGTGGATTAATATAACAGGGCTTCCGGTTCCGGATTTCATATAATGTGCACTATAATGATCCATTTCTAAATAATTTGATGCTACCTTTTTTAAATAATTTGATTTATAATTTCTATCTTCCTTGGGTTGATATATATATGCTATGAATAACAGTGCCAGGATTGCCACAGCAATAAGTATACTTAATCCTATCAGCATATTTTTTACTACCTTTCGATTATAATGATTTATTTTTCGTACCACCATATACTCATTCTTACCTATCTGATGTATTGGCCGGCTGGATCAATGCTTCCACTTCAGCCTTATGTTCAAACAGTGCGCAGCCTCCTCTATGCTCGCCTCCTACAAGCTTCGCTTCATTCAGTTTTTTAAACAGCGGTGATTGAAGTACTTCCATCAGACTTTGCTCACTCAGATTACAGTCAGAATAAGACGAGAACGGGCAGGGCTCTGCTCCTCCGTACGGATTAATATGAAAGAATCCTCTGCCTGCTGCCAAACATCCACCCAGATATTTTTCGTCTCCCGGAAAGGAAAGAAAAATTATCTCTTCGTACTTTTTTCGAAGTAAGCCCTGTTTCTCTTCCAGATAAGCCTGATTCTCTTCAGAAAGTGTCAGATGTTGAGTGCTCGAAACAGCCGGTACATATTCGATGAAGAAAACCAATTTACAGCCTAAGTCCGCCAAAGTATCCATATATGCAGTACTGGTTACTTGGCTGATATTTTCACTGGTCACGGTGATAGATGCCCCATACAAAAGATTCGACTTTTGGAGCTCCTTCATATTGGTTATCAGTTTATCATAGGTGCCTTTTCCTCTTCTATCATCCGTCACTTCCCTATTACCCTCAATGCTGATTACAGGAATCAAATTTCTATGACCTAAAAATAATTTTAAATATTCCTGATTAATCATAAGCCCATTCGTAAATATAGGGAAGATCATATTACGCACCTTCGATGCCTCAAGAATAACATCTTTTCTAAGCAGCGGTTCACCGCCTGCCAGCAGATTAAATGAGATACCTAAAGCTGCAGCCTCATTAAAAATTCGTGACCATTTTTGTGTAGTTAACATCGGTGCATGTGTAGCTTCCCCGCAGATCTTATTTTCTCTTGCGTAACAACCCTTACAATATAGATTGCAATGATTCGTTATACTGGAGATCAGAAAAGTAGGAATATGGATTCCCTTTTCCTCACTTTCCATTCGTTTTTTATTTGCCTTCTGTATGTAGGAACGCATTTCAAGAACGAAAGCGGTTTCCCTCGGATTTTTCAGTGTAGATTTTAATACACTTGAGATCAGTCGCATAACTGCACCGTTCATATAAGATGTTAATTCGATATCTGTATTCATAATCAATCCTCTCATTTTCTCTGACTCTATCTTTTGTAGGCGAAAATATTTAAACTTGTATTAAACATGTATTAAACATGTTTAATTATAATGTACTAATTAACAACTGTCAATACATAATATTCCATCGTGCACAGACTGATGATTGTGGCTAAGTCATTCTTTTTAATGGCAACATTTTCGGCTTATGGAAACAAATAATGGCTCTCTGCTTTATATTGCTTGCCTTTGGCTTGTCATCGACCATCTTAATTTAACTTCTCACCACCTTTAAAACGTAAAAATGCCACTGCAAAACTATTATATTATGCAATGGCATTTAGAAAATTTTTATTCAATACTTATAAAATTACTGGAATCTAATCGTATACAGCTTTGTTCTACACCTTTCTGCAACCCTTCTCTAACTTCTTGTAACGAACTCGCTAAATCGAGCATTTTCATTGTTACAAGATCTGGTTCAGAATATATTCCTGCTATAAAATATTCTTTATATTTTTTTCTTGGCAAAAATGCAAGTTTCTTTTCTGTTAGTGAAAATTGAGCATTAACACCCTCTTTGTTTCCTCTTGCATCCATTTCAATCCATCCATTATTCAAAAAAACTGCATTTAAACAATGAATACAGTAACCCATAGAATCATCATCCGCCAATGTTAGATACTCAAATCTAAATCCTATCGGAATCCCTTGAGAACGCAGCAGCGCCGCTAATAAATTTGATTTTGCATGGCATATTCCGGTTTCATATTTCAAGACATCCGAAGCTTTAGCAGTAATCACTTCTGCACCAATATCAAAAGAATGATGTATTTCATCACGGACAAATAAAAATGCGATCTCTGCCTTTTGTATTTCAGTCATTTTATCAGAAAATAATTCCTTTGCTTTCGACTGGATAATGGGTTCCAGAAAGTCAATATAATAACTATTTAGGGTAAAACTCTTCAAATCATTTCGATGAAACATATGTATTTATTCCTCCATCAAATTCTAACAGGACAATTCAATGCCTATCACAAGTTTAACATGAATATCCATTATTATCTATTACATTTATATCATTAATTGTTCTCACCCCATATCTGATGAAGTATTTGTTACAAAATCAATGCTGCGCCTCAGATACACTAATTACTTCAGACCTCTTGAAACTAATTGAATTCGCCTTCTTTAGAAATGCTACGAAATCAAAGTTTGTAAGTTTATAAATTTTTTATATCTTTTTCGTAAGTTCTAATAAACTAGAAACAATATAATCAGGCTTTACCCCTAACTGCTCACAAGGCTTGTGGCCACGATTAATCCATCCTGTGGAAAACCCAAATGATTTCGCGCCTGCAATATCCCATGCATTGGAAGAGACAAAGAGTATCTCGTTCTTATTAATTCCAAGGTAGTCTACTGCTATCTGATATACTTCTGGCCTTGGCTTAAAAAGTTGTACCTTATCGGCACTCAAAAATCCATCAAGATATTGATTAACTCCAGTATTAACAAGAAGTTGGTCAAACATTTCTGCATTCCCATTGGTTAGAATCACCAACTTTCTTGGGCGGAAATTATCTAGTGCTTCAGCTACATCAGAATAAACAGTAAGATTATAATAAGAATTCATTAAGCTCTTAATATTGTCTTCATTATAATAGAGTCCCAAAGATTTCAAAGCATAGCAAAGCGCATCCTCGGTAATGTCCCAAAATCGTTTGTACTGGCCCATCAATGTCTGTAACCAGGAATATTCTAATTGCTTCTGCCTCCATATCTGACTAATTTCGTCTCCTCTACCCGGATACTCTTCTTCACATTTTTGAGCAACAGAAAATACATCAAATAAAGTACCATATGCATCAAAAACTACACCTTTCAACATGTGTTGATCTCCTTTCAGATTTGTTATTAAGTATAGAATAGCATGGTTCTTGCTATTTAGATAATTGATAGTTATAATACATTTGATTACATTTTATAATAGCGTTCGGGTAAATTTAGAGATAAAACAATTAGTAAATTGAACTTTGAATGGGGGAAATTGCATGGAAATCAAATTATTACAGACATTTTCAACAGTCGCAAAAACCAGTAGTTTCAGTGCTGCCTCAAAATTACTAGGATATGCACAGCCAACTGTCACAACTCATATTCAGTTATTGGAAAATGAATTGAACACCAGACTATTTGAAAGACTTGGACATACAATCAAACTAACTTTACAAGGAGAACAATTACTCTATTACAGTGAAAATATCTTAAAGTATTCTGCTGAAGCAATTACCAATCTGACATCAAATAGTTCTATCAGTGGAAAGCTTACTATTGGTGCCAATGAATCCTTTAGCGTAGCTCGATTGCCTACTGTCTTCAAGTATTTTCTAAGTCATTATCCTGATGTAGACCTGAGTCTTAAATTCGGTTCAGTAGATGACATCCACTCTCAGCTACAAAATAATACCGTCGATGTAGCCTTTTTCCTGACCCATGAAGTTAACTTTCCCGATCTAATCATAGAGACACTACTCTCCGAGCAGATTGCTGTTGCTGCTTCACCCACACATTCATTTTGCACTAAGGAACATATTAGCATTAATGATTTTAATAATCAGGTCTTAATCTTGACACAAAAAAACTGTAGCTTTCGCTCCATGATTGATACAATAATCAAACAAGCACAGATTCATCCACACTCTGTCATCGAAATCAATAATATTGAAGCTATCAAGCAACTTGTTGCGAGTGGATTGGGTATCACCATCATTCCACGCATTTCCATAGTCCATGAAATTGAGCAAGGAATACTGACTGAACTATCTTGGAGCGGTCCCCAATTACCCGTTTATACACAACTTGCTTATCATAAAGACAAATGGTTGTCACCAACCATGGTGAAATTTCTTGAGGAAGCAAGAAAAGTAATTGTGTAAAGGCAAGTTTTCTCCCTTCTCTTGAGTATTTGATAATGCTACTGACTTTTTTGGTGACCCATACAGCAAGCAGATACAAAACCGCCCCTTTAAAAAAGGGGCGGTTTGTCATATCTATTTTAAGCAGCCGAATAATTCTGGTAAGGTATCAAGGCAGTAAACTTTCACACTCTTCATGAGGTAAATGGGATTCGGTTGCGAATATTTAAAGATATGTATCGTTTCCCGATAAAGCTGTCTTGCTACCTTATTCATATTATATTATACTCTTCAAAATTATTATTGTTACAGAATTAAAGGTTAGATGCCTTTTTATCTTTTCTGCATATTCTGACATATAATTTCGATTTTAACAAGTCTATTTCGTAGAAAGAATATATATAAGCCTATTTTTTGACCATATTTTAGGTAATTCTTTAATGCTGAGAGGACATGATTTTTTACCTATTTCAAGGGTAATTGCACATGTCTTTTTCTTTATACATACCCAATCGCTGAAGCCGGCTGATTGAGATTTATTAAACTTGTTAACCAAAGAATATCCAGTCATAGATTTAATTGTTTTCGCCAATTTCTCGGAGGTCTTTTTTAAGGTACCTGTCTGTCCAAAATACCAATATAGAATTGATCCGGAGGCATGATAGCTTAGTGTTTTTACAGGTTTAATCTCATTGAACATCTTTACTAAAGCCTTAGTTTCCAACTCTGAAACTGCCTTCTTACCCTTATTCCCATAGGCTTTCGATGTAACTTTGGTAGCCTTCCAATTTACATCAAAATTCATATTTAAATTAATCCCTCTGGCATTCCCCTTCCATCTGGTATAAAAAGAAGCTTTTCCTTTCCCGTGCTTTTCACACAATTTAATTATTTTATTTCTTAAGGTTTTATTAATAATACCGGAAGGACCATATTGACTGATTGTTACTCCGTCCGGGTTTGCCATTGGTACAATGTAAAATGCTACATCATCAAATAATTCACTGTAATATTGTCCGTCATATCTACCCGTGTAATAATTCCTGCAATAGAATTCAATCTGTCTCATCGTAAGCAGAGATGTCATATATTCTCTTCCATGGATGGCCGCCTGCACCATTACCTTCTTTTTAGCGTTTGGATTTCCCAGTATGACTTGATAAATATGCCTTTTATCATAGGTGTCTGCTAATACACTTACCTTGATACAGTCACCATACTTAGTTTCTAATGACTTAAGATCCGATACCATTGTTTTATAAGTATATTTTGCCTTAGATGTATTTACAATTGTCATATTCTTTTCAGAATAGGAGTTTCCCTTTTTTCGATCAGTGACAGTAACCGTTAAGGTTATCGGTTGGACACTGCCATCAGTGGTTGATAATGTAATATTAGCCTTTCCTACCTTTTTTGCCGTTACCTTACCAGTCTCGCTGACATCTGCTACTTCCGTATTATCCGAGGTCCATATCAGATAATTTTCTGCATCGGAGGATAGCTCAGATGGGCTTATGGAATAGTATAAATATCTACTTTGCTTCTTTGCTAAAGTCAGTTTATTACCGGATATGTAATTGATTGAAAACGAACCAATGATATCAGCAACCCTGATCGTAATAACGGTATTAATACCATTATCAGCAGATACCGTAATGTATACCGTACCTGCCTTGATCGCTGCTATTTCGCCGTTCTCATCAACTGTTGCTATACTATTATCACTGGATGTGAAATACAGCTTACCGATCGAAGATCCTGTTGCTATGTCCGGCTCCAATTGATAACTGGTGCCGGTCATAATTGTCTTCACCTGATAGGGAAATGTAATAACAGAGGAAGGCTCCGGCTCATTATCTCCTGTCACATCAGCTGATGCTATGTTACTCGTCATAATATTTATAGCGATACATATTAACGCAGTCATAAATATTATTATGTTTCTTCTCTGTTGTATTTTTTTATACACTTTTCTGTCCTCACTTGCCGTAATATTTAGTCTCTTAATTGATATCATTCATTATACAATAAAGTTTCTATTGTAAGCAATATTCCGAACAAGATAATTTGAAACAGCAATTTTAGTTACGAGGTCACTAAGATAACAGGCTTCATGATACGCTATGTAAGTTTTTTATTTTTACTAAATTTCTAATTACTGATTATTTTTTATAACTTTTCTCACCATTCTATTTATTATGCATAATTTATACTAGAAACAACATTTGCTGTAAAAAACAATATGCGAATAAGTATTATTTAATCCATTATAGACAACGGTATCCGTTTTTCGACGACAAGTTCTTATATTATATCTTAGGGAATGGTCTTTAACATGTTAAATGTCTTGTGTAATAGCTAATCAAAAGGATTATTTAAACAATTAAGTGATTTTAAAGTGATTTTAATAAGGAGTTGATTTTATGAGAGATGATTGCAACAGAGATAAAGATAGGCATTGTTCACTTAATAAATCTGACCCACCTCAACGCGGTGGATTCCGTGGTGGTGAATTCCGGGGTGGTGAATTCCGTGGTCGTGAATTCCCGCGTGAGAGATTCGAAATCCCACGAGAGCGTTTCGAGTTCCCTAATGAGCGATTTGAGCAATTCTTCTTTCCGGAATTCGAGGAACAATTTCCATTCTTCGAAGAAGAGGAAGAAGAAGAATTCCCTCGCGAACGGTTTAGGGGCGAATTCCCCCGTGAAAGGTTTCGTCGTTAATCTTAAATATAACGAATATCCGTTATTTGTATAAACTAAATTTACTTATGATTAGATCGGGAAAGAGGCTAACCATTATTTGATTAGCCGACCTCCCGTACCACACATACATACCGTTCGGAATATGGTGGTTCCTTTTCTATTATAATCTCTTTAATAATTCCTCTCGCGAAGCTTCAAATCCAGGCTTACCAAGAAGTGCAAACATATTCTTCTTATAGCTTTCCACGCCCGGTTGGTCAAATGGATTAACACCAAGAACATATCCGCTTACACCGCATGCAAACTCAAAGAAATAGAATAATTCTCCAAGATAGAATTCATTCTGTTCCGGTAAGTTAATCTGCAGATTCGGAACATTACCATCCGTATGTGCAAGCAAAGTTCCCTTCATGGCACTCTTATTAATGAAATCAACACTCTGCCCAGCCAGATAGTTTAAACCGTCCAGATCTACATCTTCCTCCTCGATTATAATCTCGGATTTCGATTTTTCAACATTAATTACTGTTTCAAAAAGAGTACGTTGTCCATCCTGGATAAACTGACCCATGGAATGAAGATCCGTCGTGAAATCAACGGCTGCCGGGAAGATACCCTTCTGATCCTTACCCTCGCTCTCTCCATACAACTGCTTCCACCATTCGGAAACGTAATGAAGTGACGGCTCATAATTTACAAGGATTTCGATACTCTTACCTTTACGTAATAATACATTACGAACTGCTACATATTTTAATGCATCATTGTCTTCAAAGGAATTGCTTAAGCAGTAGTTTCTCATACTTGCAGCACCTTCCATAAGCTTTGCAATATCTGCTCCGCTAACTGCGATCGGTAGAAGCCCTACTGCAGTTAGTACAGAGAAACGTCCGCCAACATCATCCGGCACAACAAAGCTTTCATATCCTTCTTCTGTTGCCAGATTCTTAAGAGCTCCTCTTGCCTTATCGGTAGTAGCATAAATTCTCTTAGCTGCTTCCTCTTTACCATACTTCTCATTTAAAAGCTTCTTAAATACTCTAAAAGCAATTGCCGGCTCTGTCGTCGTACCGGATTTACTAATTATATTAATGGAGAAATCTCTATCCCCGATTACTTCCTTCAGATGATTCATATAATTACTGCTTATGTTATTACCACAGAAATAAATCTCCGGTGTCTTTCTAATTTCCTTGGATACCGAATTATAAAAGCTATGTCTTAAGAATTCAATTGCAGCTCTTGCTCCCAGATAAGAACCGCCGATACCGATAACTAATAATACATCAGAATCGCTCTGAATTTTTGCAGCCGCCTTTTGAATGCGTGCAAATTCCTCCTTATCATAATCTATGGGAAGATCAATCCATCCTAAGAAATCATTTCCTGCGCCCGTTTTTTCAACAAGTTGCTTTTTCGCTGTCTCTACGGAAGTCTTTATCATATCGATCTCGGAATCTGAGATAAACTTTTTTGCAACAGAAAAATCAAATGAAACCTTGTTTGCCATTATTTTTACTCCCTTTCTATTTTTTTCTTATATTCTAACAAAGGCAAACTTATTATTCAATGATTTTTCTGAATTGAAATAATTTTCATCAAATAATACATATTTCAACATGATATGACATATCTCTTCTACAGTCTCATGCAAAAAATTCCTTTAGAACATCCTCGATCAGCTTCTCTTCCTCTATGCTCATGGCACTTGATTTTGTTTTAGCAGGACTTGGCTTTTGTGTTGATTTGATGTTGGCTTCGCTCGGTTTATTTTTTATCTCTTTTTCGCTCTCTTTTCTTTCCTTGTCAGCTGCGATTTCCTCCAGACCTTCCGTAAACATGTCCATGTCAGTTTTTTCCTCATTAGGGCTGATTTTTTCCTCAATGCTATGTAATACTATTTCTTTTTCTGAAACCTTTTTCTGTTCTAACGCTTGCTGCCTTTCTTGGGATTTACGCTTTAATTCTTCACGCTTTGCCTCCAGAGTCTTTTGTTCTTCTTCCATTCTGAGACGCTCTTCTTCCCTGCGTCTTGCTGCAGCCTTCTTTTTTTCTTCCTGTCTTCGTCTTTCTTCTTCTTTTCTGGCTTCCTCTGCCTTCTTTTGTTCTTCCTCCCTCTTGGTTAAGAGAAGTTTCTTTTCTTCTTCCTTCCTACGTCTTTCTTCGCGTCTTCGATTAAGTTCATCCTTAACCTCTTCCTGCCCCGTCTCTGCCGCCGCACTGATCTGCTTTGCTGCTTCGGCAGCTTGTATTAGTTCGCGACGTAGCTGTAAGGCTAGCTCCGGATGATCCGACTCCTGTTCCAATCTGACTTTGCAGAAATTCTCCAAATAATCCAGAAGGTTTAAGCGTATTAATTTCTTTTTACCTGATAGATTAATACTTTTATCCACAAGTATTAAAACGGCACTTGAAGAAATACCCACAGCTCCTAAGAATAAAATCTTTGCTTGTCCACATTTATAAAATTGCCCGAAAATCGCGATAATAGGCACAATCAGCAGATTCAGGAACAAAATTTGTCCACATATATTATCCCACGTTGATAACAATACTCCACAAAATCGATACCTTAATACATTCTTATCCACAAATGTATCCACATTATTAACACCTATCTTCAGCTTAAAGCAGGTTTCAAATTTCATTTTGATGTGCTTTAGCATTTTATTCTTTGTTTCTCCCAGATTGTCCGATTCCTTAACCAAATGCTTATATATTAAGTTTACGATTAGGCGAAGCAGAACTCCTAACCCACATAATCCCGCATAGGTATAAAGAATGATGTCATTGTCATATAGATATTTTACCATAAAAACCCCTCTCTTTTCCATAAATTTACATTTATTATAGCTTACTATAATAACTTTGAAAAGAGAGGGGTTTAAAAATCGATTGACACAATTCTTATGGATGCACCATATTAAGCACCATATATTAGTATTTCAAATAATATTGACATAATACAGCAGGAAACTTCGCCTATTTGGATTTCGTTAGAGATGGGAAGACAAGTAACGCATCTTGACCATCATCCGCTACCTCTATCGTGTAGCTCATTGTATCATATCCGCTTTTTATAAAGGTTAATACATGCTCTCCTATAATCTTATCAAATTTGCAAGGAACCTTGCCCATATAATCTCCGTCCAAATATATGGAAGCACCACTAGGAGCTTTGATATAAATCTTATGCTTCTTATCAAGGGAATCTCCATCATGCAAAGTATAATCCGATTTCCCGGAAGAATACTTTGTATTGTCCTTGGATGTATTATCCGTACCGCCCGAAGTCGTTCCCGTACTTCCAGTGCCGGTATCAGAATTAGAACCTCCGGTTCCTTTATTTGAAGAACCTGTATTATCCTCTGTTATAACTGTCTTACCATTACTTTTATCTTCTGGAAGTTTAATCTTAATACTTTTCGATTCCGTATCCGCATCAATGGTACCATCATAGGTGGAATAACCACCAAGCGAAACTTTTATGGAATGACTGCCGTAGCTAAGTTGTATCGGATCAGCATAGGAGGTTAGCTTACCATCTATGAATAAATCAGCTCCAAATGGTTTTATATCAAAGGTCACAGAACACTGCTTTAAGCCCATCAGCCCTATATCCCCCAAGGAAACATAAGTGGTCTTATTCCGTTTTACTGTTACGCTTTTCGTTGCACTGTACAAACCGTTTTCAACCGTAAGATTATATCTGCCCTCTCTAACCGGGATTTCCAAATCCTTGGTAATCTGCAGCATGGATTCATACCCTATTGATATTCTATCCCCAAGGTATTCATCATAATCCTTAAGCCTTACCGTGCCATGTCCTTTCGATACGATGATTGACCATATCGTCTGATCATCACCCCATACCGTTAGCACATCCTGCTCCGCAAGATCTCTGATAGCAACAACATTAATCCCATCAAGAACAAAAATATCCTTCGTATATTGATACATCTTGGAAGCTATTTTTATAATCTGATTCTTATCATCAATATTGATATTGTTAACGTTAGAATATTCCCATGCTCTTGTTGAGATGTTCATATTGGTCAGTTCAAAGATATCCGGAGAATATGCAGCATCCACCATCGTACCAACTTTTATCTGACTCATGGAAATAATCTGTCCATATTTGTCGGTAATATTCGTTCCTCCCGAGTAGAACAGGTGAAGCACTTCTTTGTTATTCACATCATATAATGTAATTTGCTGATTCTCGGTATCAAGCTTCTCAACAACTGCAAGAATCATATCATCTGCAGTTAGCTTTGGTGAAACTTCTGCACTGCTTGCCTGCTGACCAGAGCCTCCATTGCTGTTATGGTTTGAACCCTGAGCCGCAAATATGGTTGCCGCCAGAATTACAGACATAAAACCCAAACCTATAAGTACAAGTATAATAGGCCTGCTATTGATATTGTTCCTTTGTACTCCTAACGATTGCTTCATCTAACGTACCTCTTCTATACTTTCCCATTTCCTTTTGTATACAGGCTACTCTATCACGTAACAAAACGAATTACTATACTTATAATTTCTGCTTTCCTATGTATTATAGCTTACCTGATTCGTTTATTCAATCCTGTAATCTAAAGGATATCTCCCAGTTTTCTAAGAAATATTTCCTTCTTGGAATTCTGCTCTCCAATTGTATTCAGCTTCTGTATATTTCGGCCAGATACCCAGGATTTTTTACCATTATAATAAAAATTAGTAATTTTCCAGAATTTCTCGGGATACAAAAGTAACAGATATAATATATTAAGTTCTGCTTTTGAAATAGGTTTTACCCTATCATAAGCTTCTATAATGTTACTTCCATAAATAATATCCCAATCATTTTTCTCCATAACCTTACGGGTGAACTGGTACAAATCCGATATCTGCAATCCAATATAGCTTTTTTCGAAATTTGTTGTAGCAATCTGGCTACCTGAGCTGCCCAATTCAGCCACGCTAAGCGGCTGTTTATTAATCCACCCTGGCGGAATATAGGATTTCGTAATAGCTTCCACCTTGTTCTTAAGCATAATTATATTATGGTAAGTATAATTGCCATGACAGACTTTATGATTCTTTACTGCATTCTTCATTAGTTCAATATAGTCGGAATTATTCAGATGATCTGCTGCTAATAACCCCTGTTCATAAAAAGTATCATAATAATTTAAATAAAGCAGTTCAAATTCATTCTTCTGTCGTTTTTCACGAATATATGCTTTTACACGCTTTAGTTCTCGGTTACGTTTATCAAAGGTTTCCATCAGATCAGGAGATATATTATGCTCCAACTGTTCCTCAGTAAATTCTACATCATCTAAAATGCAATGAAGTCTTGCCAGATTAGCCGCTGCCACTTCAATCTGGGAAAGCTCCTTAAGATTGCATTCTTCACCCCAAAACCAATTTTTCATGATATATTGGGTACCCGTACTGTCCTCGGAAATGATATCTTCCTCAATTGTTTTTACAAATAAGTCCATATTAGGATAGCCATGAAGTGATAAATGTTCTTTCACCTTGTTTTCAAACAAAGCTCTGTTTCTAGAGCCTTCAAAGCACTTAAACAACTTCAGGCCACAGTCTGTCTCCAATAAAAAAGCGCCTCTGGCTCTATAAATGTTGTGAATTTTCAAACGATATAATTTTAAAGCTTCCTGGCTTCTATCCTCCACAGCTGATCCCTCCTACCTAACGATAAACCCGTCTTTCTAATATTATGATGAAACATTGCGAAACATGAATATAAAAGAAGACTCAAAAGAAATAATTAATTTCTTCTGAGTCTGGAGGATTTATAAATTACTCCACTATTGATTTTTATTTAACTTCTCATGTACTATCTCAAGTAATGTTTGTCTTTTATTAAGCTGAGGATTTTCAATCACTGCCTCCAGCAGCCGATTCAGTGTCTCTCCAAGCTCTTTTCCTGGTTTAAAACCTTCCTCAATCAAATCTCTTCCATTAATATTAAGCTCTTTGAGACTTACGCATTCCTTTGCTGAAAGGATTTCAGAATATAGTTCTCTTGCTTTGGAAAGCTTTTCATATTTCTCCGCCGTATGCTCCGGATTTTTCGCTGATGTATCCGCCCTGTTCACCTCAAATATCAGCTCCATATAATCTTTCCCTATTTTAGAAGCAGCTCTTCTCATTCCGGCAGGAGTTAGTACAAACCGATAGTCATGCCATCTGATCAGATGTACTACTGCATCCAACGTGTCATTATCAAATTTTAACCTTTTCAGAATTCTCTTCGCAGTGACTGCCCCCTTTTCCTGATGTCCATAGAAATGATTCTGACCGTCCTTTCCAAGGCTAATGGTTCCCGGTTTCTCTATATCATGTAACAGCATTGTCCACCGAAGAATTGATCTTTGACTTATATCAAAGCTACAATCCTTAAGCTTTCCGGCAACTTCTGACACAGCTCGGATGGTATGCTCCCCAACCGTATAGCTGTGATGAATATTCTTCTGCTCCGTCTTCATCATCAGATCGAACTCTGGTAAGATTACTCCGGTAATTCCCACTTCATAAAGAGTACGAAGGCGGTCGGGATGATCTGATAAAAGAAGCTTATTCAATTCTACCCGAATCCGTTCCGCACTGATATTATTAAGATTAAGAACCCTAGACTTAATTGCATCCATTGTTGCTTCTTCTATTTGAAAATCCAGTTGAGCCGAAAATCTTACTGCCCTAAGAATTCTCAAGGCATCCTCATCAAACCGTTCTATTGCACTCCCCACACAGCGGATAATTCCGTTCTTAATGTCCTCCATCCCGCCAAACAGATCCACAAAGCCTTCTTTTTCATTATAAGCCATGGCATTTATCGTAAAATCCCTGCGTCTTAAATCCTCGGTAAGACTTGAAGTAAAGGAAACCTCCTTCGGATGGCGGTTGTCCTCATATTCTCCATCAAGGCGATAAGTCGTGACCTCAAAATGTTCCTTATCCAGTAAAACAGTAACTGTCCCATGTGCAATTCCCGTATCAACGGTTCTACGAAATATCTTTTTTACCTCCTGCGGTGTTGCAGAGGTAGTAATGTCCCAGTCTTCCGGCTTTCTTCCCAGAATTATATCGCGAACACATCCGCCGACGGCATATGCTTCGAACCCATGCTTCATTAGTTCATTTATAATTATATTCACTTTTTCGGGGATATTAAAATTCATGGGTTCCTCCTGGGAAGTTAATCTTAATTTTATCACTTTCATACAAACAAATTACCTTAGTATATTTATGATACACATTTATGCTACACCGATTATAACAAAGCCAGCCTTATATTTCAAGGCTGGCCAATAGATGACACGATTGTTCTTTCATTAATATGCCTTACCCCAATAAGTCATTGCTTTCGCCGGCTTACCACAGCATACGCAGGTATCGGATACATGCTCCTGTTCAAAAGGCATACAGCGTGAGGTGCAGCCTGTTCTTTCCTTGATCTCATTCTCGCAGGCTTCATCCTGGCACCACATAGCCTTAATAAATCCGGGCTTTTCCGCTGCAGTCTTCTCAAACTCCATCATATTGGTGACGGTATAGGTATGAGCGTCGCGATGCTTTCTTGCTCTTTCTAACATATCACTCTGCATTGTTTCAAGAACTTCTCCAGCCTTAGCAGCTATCTCATCAAGAGATACAACGATCTTCTCACGGGTATCCCTTCTTACTATGACAGCCTGATTTGCTTCAATATCCTTTGGTCCAATTTCAATACGGATCGGAACACCACGCATCTCCTGCTCACTGAATTTCCAGCCCGGACTCTTATCAGAATTGTCAACTTTGACTCTGTAAGAGCTTAATTTCTCCTTCAGTTCAAAGGCCTTATCAAGTACACCTTCCTTATTCTGATTGATCGGAATGATCATAATCTGGGTAGGTGCAATTTTTGGAGGAAGCACGAGACCGCTGTCATCTCCATGAACCATAATAAGTGCTCCAATCATTCTCGTTGTCATTCCCCAAGAGGTCTGATGTACATATTGTAAGGTATTATTTTTATCTGTATATTGAATTCCGAATGCTCTTGCAAATCCATCACCAAAGTTATGGCTGGTACCTGACTGCAAAGCCTTACCGTCATGCATTAATGCTTCTATCGTGTAGGTTGCATGTGCTCCCGCAAACTTCTCCTTCTCAGATTTACGTCCTTTAATCATCGGTATTGCCAGAACTCTCTCACAGAAATCAGCATATACGTTAAGCATCTGGATAGTTCTTTGCTCAGCTTCCTCAGCAGTTGCATGCGCAGTGTGGCCTTCCTGCCACAGGAATTCCATGGTACGAAGGAACGGTCTTGTTGTCTTTTCCCAACGAACAACGGAGCACCACTGATTATATACCTTCGGAAGATCTCTATGAGATTGTATAATTCTTGAATAAAAATCGCAGAACAGTGTCTCTGAAGTAGGTCTGACACACATTCTCTCCTGTAACGGTTCTCCACCACCATGAGTTACCCATGCAACCTCCGGTGCAAAACCCTCTACATGATCTTTTTCCTTCTGTAACAAGCTTTCCGGTATGAACATCGGTAAGTAAACATTCTCAACACCAGTAGCTTTAAAATCCGCATCCAACTGCTTCTGGATATTCTCCCATATCGCATATCCAAGCGGACGAAGTATCATACATCCTCTTACGGTGGAATAATCGATCAATTCCGCTTTCTTTACAACATCCGTATACCACTGGGCAAAGTCCACATCCATTGCGGTAATCGCTTCGACCAACTTCTTATCCTGTGCCATTTTTCATCTCTCCTTTAAATAATCATCATTCTAATAATAAAAACAAAAATCCGCCTCCTCAAAAACGCATCAAACACGTCATGCTGAGGACAGATAAATACCTCCTAAAGATTAAAGCTTATGTCATATCCGTAAATATTAAGCACTTCCGTCTCCAAAATTATGAATTATTATTACATCAAACAATGTTTTAACGTAACGGCCTGTTAAATCATGCATCCCATTACTGCACTTCATCCTGTTACTATACTGTTCCTGTTACTCCACTCTTCCTATTACTTCGTTGTAGCTATTAAATTTGATAAACCTAATTAACTTAATGAAGCCTATTACCCCGCCTATTACTATATCGTATATACCAACTACAACTCATTTAAAGTTAAGCGTTTCACTATGCGAGGTACATTGGCAATATGAATCAATTTTGCTGACTTTTATAACTTTCTTGGTAATACTTAGCTTCCAATATGGAGCGGTCAAGGCTGGAAAATGTCCACGGATGGACATTTTAGGAGTGTGCGACACGGATGTCGCTATACTCCGAAAGCCTGCTTCAAGCTCCAAATTGGAAGCTTAGAATTACCTGAAAGTCATAACAGGAAAGCAAAATCGATTCATATTGTCAATGTACCGTCCCTTTGTCAACCAACTTTCCCCTTTGTCATTCAATAACATAAAAAAAGCCCTATCGTCCGCAAGGGACCGAAGGACTCGGCGGTGCCACCCTAATTAGCTGCTACTTGCAGCTCTCTTTTCACCGTTAACGCCGGTATTACGTTGTATTTAGGGGATATTCCTTTCATACAATGCTCCAAGGCCGGTTCAATAACATCTTCATAAGAAGCTCTCAGCTAACACTTCTCTCTCTGGAATGAGATTATTATCTACTATTCCTCTTCGTCGCAATTAAAACTAATATAAATTAGAGTATTCATATTATAAAACTCTATATCTACTTTAAAATAAAATATGAAATCTTATTCTTCTTCAAATAATGAACTAATTTTATTCCAGAAAATATGCTTTGTCAAGGGATATTCAATTCATGATGGGATTCTTCTTTCTTAAATTCAGTGTCCGACGATTTCTCACTAATCACATGATAAATCGTTATAATGATAAGTAAACCTATCGGTCCAAGAATAAATCCCGCAATATTAAAGAGCTTCAGCCCAACATACATTGCAATCAGGGTATATAATGGTTTGATTCCAATGCGGTTACCAATCAGCTTAGGTTCCAGAATTTCACGAACGACCTGACAGATTAGAAAGATAGTAAACAACATTGCTGCCTGATAAATATCACCATTAATCAAAACAATCATAGACCATGGAATAAAAATCATTCCACTACCCAATATGGGAAGTGCATCAAGAAACGCTATTATGACTCCCAATAATACGGGATATTCATTTTTTATAATATATAAACCTATGACACAGATAACCGCTACAATTGACATAATAATTAACTGGCATCGTAAGAAGGCTACACCCGCTTCGGATAGCTTTCCCGTAACTTTATGAACATCCTTATAGAGATTATGATTATCATATTTTTCATGAAATGCCGGAAGATCCTTTACAATTAATACAGCCGCTACAAGAACGATTAATACAATACCAATAAAAGCTACAAACTTTATTGTCATAGATATCGTTTGTTGCGTCATTCTAGGCATTACATCCGTTTTAATCCTATTAACTGTATTCATGATATTATCATCAACAACGCCTCTTAAGGTTCCGCAATGATATCCTAACATTCCATCACAGTGTTTGCATAATGCATCCACCTTATCAGCTAGGTAATTCATATAAATCGGTACATTCTTAATAAACTCAATGGCTTGTTTTATAAGTATTTTAGTCAGCATGCAAAGGGCTGTCCCAAAAACCGCTACTAATAATATTAAGGAGCATGATCCTCCAATAATTCTAGGTATTTTCAACCGGCGATATAGCATATCGGTTACTGGCCGGATAATCCATGCAATAAAATATGCAAAAATAAATGGAAGTATTAAAGGAAGAAGATAACGAAATCCCAAATATACACCGATTGTAATCACTGCGATTGTTAAAAACCATTTCGCAATATATGATTTTTCCATCCATGCTTTCATTGAATCACCCCCACTATGATTTTTTAACTAAAAAGAGAATTCATTGTAACATGAATTCTCTTATCATTATTGTTTGTCAATCAATTTTTTATATCCTCGGGGATAATTTGAAATAAAATAGCTAATATTATCTTGATTAGAATAAATTATCTATGGTTAAAATGGTAATCCAATTTTATTCATTTTTTATAATATTAATCGGGACATAAGGCACTTCAGCAAGAAATGCCGCTTTTGCTTTATCAAGACCTGCTATCACTTCATAATCGTCATCCTTTTTCTTAACTGTAATCAACGAATCTATAGCATAGGGCTGTTTTTTATAATCATCGACTAATGCCTTAAGGTTAATCTTATCATCCTCGTGTATATCCGAAGCTTTCATAAGTCTTCTAGGAGATACCAGCATTTTTGATGAATCTGATGAATTATTGTTGTAAAATTCTTTTGCTTCCTTAATTATAATTTCTGCAATTTTATCTGGAAGACAATAGGAACTATCAATTATCAAGTTATAGTTTGAAAAATCCATATAACTTAAATGATAGATATCCTTAAAACGAACACATTCTGTAGCTGCACGCTCTGCAAGAAGTTCTCTTGCCTCTTCTATGGAGGAATATTTCTCCTCCGCACCCCTCTGATCATTCATAACACGTTCTGCAGCTACGCCGAGACTGACGGATACGAACACCTTAAAGGAATGCTCTACAAAATGCCATGCAAGGCGGGAGTCAAAAATTATATCCTTATCCTTGTTTTCCCTTGAAATTCTAGCAGTTTCATCATCAATCATCTTATCATATTTTTTATCACTACACATAAGCTGGTTCAGTTCCAAGGTTGTCATATTCATCTGCCTTGCCAGTTCCCTCTGAACCTTGCCTGTGGAATATACTTCAAATTGATATTTTTCATTTAACAGCCTGCAAATGGTTGATTTACCGCTTCCCAGGTTTCCTGTAATTGTGATATGCATGAAATCTTACCTCTCTCTTTAGAATCATCAAATAATTATTCGTATTATAGCCGATAGCCGTATAAAAAACAAGCATTATGCAGTGTAATCAGATGTATATTATACCAGAGTGATTAGATTTGCTTCCAATAAAGCCACATCATCTCTTTCATGCGTTACTATAATTACAGTTTTTCCTTTTGTGCTTTGTTTTATATATTCAATTGTTTTTCTTTTTAAATCTAAATCCAATCCCCGAAAGGGTTCATCCAGGATGAGAAGTTCACTCTGAGCAAGTATTGCCCTTACAATTGCTACCCTTCTTCTCATACCTCCGCTGTAATCCTTCACCGGTTTATCCTTATCATCTTGAAGGTTAAGCTTTGTTAATTCCTGAATGATTCTATCTTTTGTAATGTCACGTCCGCATACCAGTTCAATGTTTTTTATCGCGTTCCAGTGTTCAATTAACCGATCCTCCTGAAATACAGCAGCAATCTGCTTTCCCTGTAATCCCATCACTTCACCAAAGTCCGGTTTCACTAATCCCATGATAATATTCACCAGGGTGGTTTTTCCTATTCCGGAGGCTCCCATCAGACAGTTAATTCTGCCTTCCTGAATGGACATATTTAAACTATTTAAAACAATCTTATTATCAAATAATTTTGTTAGCTGCTTTAATTCAATATCCATTCCGTGCCTCCTTCTATATTAATTGAAAACAGAGCTCCCATTTATCAACTTATGTAGACGATTCATCCCATGCATATATTTACGGGTGTATCTCACTTTATTTATATCGTTTCGGTATCATTATTCATTAGACGTAGCAACAAAAGTACCGCCTTTTCAAATAGAATACTGATCACTATAATTACAAATGTCCATGCAAAAAGCTCCTTTGTCATCAGATAAAGCTTTGCCTCATAGAGTTGTTCTCCGATGGAACCGGCAGGGATACCAATTACCTCCGCTGCAATTCCTGCCTTCCAACATAAACCCACGCCTACTGATATCGCTGAGATAAAATACGGCATCACAGAAGGAATGTAGATAGCAATCATTTTCTTAAAGATACCAAGTCTAAAAACCTTAGCCATCTGAAGAAGCTTCTCATCCGAAGCGAATAAACCTTTCTGTACATTGGAATAAATCAGCGGTAGCACCATTAAGAAGGAAGCCAGAACCGATAAATTCTTTGCTTTAATCCAAACCAACGCCAGTATAATAAAGGAAGCTACCGGCATTGACTGTATCGTTTTCATCAGAGGAGCCACAAGCTCCTTCACGAGCCTGCTGTTGTAGGCTCCAACAGCCAAAAAAATTCCGATGATAAGAGCCAGAATAAAACCTGCTACAATCCGAAGGGAAGAAAAAAGGATGGTCTGCCAGAAACCGAGCTTACCAATCAGCCCACCAAGAGTTATGAGTACTGCTGAAGGAGCTGCCAGTAGAATCTCTTGTCCAAGCCCCCTGCTAACCACTTCCCATAAAAACAACCAGAAAAGGGTGGCCAGAACTCTAAAAATAAACTTTTTATATGATTTTGTATTTTTAGTCTGACTTTCCATACTTACGGCTCCTTTCTCTTAACTATAATGAAATAAACCTATGGAATATAGTAGAAGTCATCTGCCGGAAGGATCCCGCCTATTGATTTCGGATTTTGTTTATATAACGCATTTAAATACCCACTTACCTTCTGTTTCATCTCATCACCTTGAATCATGGTGATGTTACAATTTGGGATTGCCTTCTTTATCGGAACGGCCTTAAAGATGCCGAATTTTTCTACCAGAGTTGCCGCTTCCTCCACATTATCATTCACATATGCTGCGGAATCCGTATATTCTTTCATAAAGGCTTCAAAGGCTGACTTATTCTTCTCAAGGAATTCACTCTTAACAACTATAACACCCGTTACGACAGTGCTTCCATCCGAGCTTACTGCATTCCATTCATCTGCAAGATTAAGAGCGATTTTTAACTTGCTATTGTTCATAAGTACAGTAGTAACATATGGCTGCGGCAGCATTGCAATTGCATTTGATGATTTTCCAAGTATTGCAGCAACTTCAGTCGGCTCTGTCTTATATTCAATAGTTACATCCTTCTCAGGATTAATTCCATTCGCCTTCAATATGTAGTTCAGGGTATATTGCGGAGTTGTACCGAGTCCGGTTGCATAGATAGTCTTACCCTTTAAATCTTTTACTGACTTTATGGTATTACCGGTCTCTACGATATAAAGCACACCTAGTGTATTAATTCCTGCAAGCTTTATTCCACCCTTTGTCTTATTATATAATACCGAAGCAAGATTACAGGGGACAGCGGCAATATCAAAATCACCTTTTACGAGTCCAGCACTGATCTCATCTGCTGCTCCTGCAATTTTAAAATTATAATTATTTGCTGTTGTCCCAGATTCAGTATCATTCATCATCTTAACCATCCCGATTGCTGTAGGTCCCTTCAAGGCTGCAATATTAATATCTATTTTCTGTGTGGGAGCCTGTGCTGAGGCTGTCGTTGCAGTGGGTGTGGTTGTTGCTTCTGGTACTTTTGTAGCTTCCTTCGAATCTCCTGTTTTGCTTCCTTTACCGCATGCTGTCAGAAGAGCCATACATAACAGCATTATCAACATCACTTTCCATTTTTTCATTTTCAATCTCTCCATTTCTAAAATAAACTGACTTGCTTTACAAATTATAAACCAAACACATTTAGTCTACTTATCTTCTGGCTTATAATAATTTCTTGGATTTCTTATATAAATAATATTCTAAATACATCACTATTTTTTAGAATAAACTGTCTTTACGCTTACACCCTTGATCATACCAAGCTTACCTGCCAACGTACTGATTATATCAGCCTCTGCATTTACAACAACACTGATGATGCTGATTTCCTTTTCCCTGTACGGAATTCCCATCCTGCCAATCACGTATCTGCCGTACTCGTGAAGCAGGCCGTTCAGCCTTTCAACGGAATCCATATCCTCAACGATAATACCAATTAGTGCAACTCTTGTTTCCACCTTATTTCCTCCTTACTTTAATAAATTAAAAAAGCCCTATGCCGTAATGACATAGGGATCATAGTTATCAACATCCTACCACCTTATGTTTTGATTTATCTACTTTCAGGCGATAGCTTTCCATATTAGTTCCTATGCCTTTCCCTCAGGGAACCCTTGAGAATTGGCTAGGATAATATTAGCATATTGTTAATTCTCTGTCAATATCAGGAGCCGCTATCCTCCTATCCGATTAATTACAAAACTCTCATGTTAATTTAACTCCACCTATATGCAATCTCTTCATGAGAAATAAACCACCAAAACATAAATGTAACCTTATAGCAGCTTGTTTAACAGCAATCTCCAGAACTATCATCATCCTGTATCTTTGAATAGCCTTCCAGTAACTCTTTTAACTCATTAAATTTCTCATAGTTTAACGAATAGTGGATCCATTTGCCTTCCTTCCGACTGTGAATGATATCCGCATTACTAAGAATGCTCATGTGATGCGATAAGGTGGGCTGTGTTATCTTTAATTGCTCGAGTATCTTACAGGCGCAGCGTTCTCCGTTTTTAAGAAAATCAATAATGATTAATCTATTCGGGTCGGACAGGGCTTTGAATGCTAATGCTTTCTGCATATAATTTTCGTTCATTTTCTCTACCTCATGATACTTATTTTCTTCGGTTATATCATATAACACATTGATCATAACATCAGACCTTGAAGCGGTATCCTACACCCCAGATCGTCTCAATGTACTGTGGTTTGGATGTATTATATTCGATCTTCTCCCGGATCTTCTTAATGTGAACCGTAACTGTAGCGATATCTCCAACCGACTCCATGTCCCATATTTCCCGGAATAGCTCATCCTTCGTATATACATGATTCGGGTTTTGTGCTAGAAATGCTAAAAGGTCAAACTCCTTCGTCGTAAATATCTTCTCTTCACCATTTAAAAATACTCTTCTGGCTGTTTTATCAATCTTTAAGCCCCTAATTTCTAAAATTTCATTTTCCTTGATACCGGAACCGATCAGACGTTCATATCTAGCCAGATGTGCCTTTACTCTTGCAACCAGCTCACTTGGGCTAAAGGGTTTCGTCATGTAATCGTCAGCACCAAGCCCCAAACCTCGTATTTTATCAATATCATCCTTCTTAGCTGATACCATGATAACAGGTATATTCTTTACTTCTCGAACCTTCTTGCATATTTCAAAGCCATCCATATTCGGAAGCATTAAGTCAAGGATAATAAGGTCAAATTCTTCTTCCAGTGCACGCTTTGCTCCAACATCGCCTGTCGTCTCCACTTCAACCTCAAATCCGCTTAGCTCCAAATAATCCTTTTCCAGCTCAGCAATAGCTAATTCATCCTCAACAATCAACAATCTGCTCATCTTAATGCTCCTTCCCTGAATTTACTTTTCCATCTTCCGTATGTTTCTTTATACTCTTTTTTAAGGTAAATATTATTTTAGTACCGGTGCCAAGTTCACTTTGTGCCCATATTTTCCCGGAGTGATCCTCGATAATTTTTTTAGATATTGCAAGCCCAAGACCGCTGCCTCCCTTTCTTGAATTACGTGATGCATCTGCACGGTAAAAACGTTCAAAAATATAAGGAATATCTGCTTTGGGGATCCCTATTCCATTATCCTCAATCTCAACCTGCACAAAGTTTCCGATATCATGAATGTGTATCTGTATCATACCTCTTTTCTTATCAATATATTTTACGGCATTTCCTATAATATTATTAATAACCCTCTTAAGCTGTTCTGCATCCGCAATTACCTCAACGGATGGTTCGATCTCATTTTCGTAATATAACTCTATATTCTTTACCTCGAGATCCAGGCTAAGCTCATCAATACAGTCTTCAAAATAATTCCTTAAATTAATCTCCTTAAAGCTATAAGGAACGGTATTACAATCTATCTTAGCATAAAATGCTAATTCATCCACCAAAATTGATATATCATTTGCTTTCGTAAAAATGGTTTTCAGATATTTTTCCTGTTTTTCTGGAGTATCTGCCACCCCATCCATTAGTCCTTCGGAGTAGCCCTTAATTGCTGTCAGCGGAGTTTTCAAATCATGAGAAATATTACTAATAAGCTCCTTAATATCCTCTTCATATTGGAGGCGGCTGTCAACCTGCTCCTTTAATCTGATACGCATTTCCTCAAAATCTTCACAAAGCTGACCAATCTCATCCCCTGTTCCAGTTTCTACCGAATAGTCAAGATCTCCTTCCTTGATCTGGTTCATACCTATTCGTAATATATTCAAAGGCTTAAGTATACTGCGGTAGATCCATAACATAAGAATGAGAGCCATGAACATAAGGATAAAAAGAACGGATATGATACTTTGTATCATTACAGCCTTAATCTGCGGAAACAGTGTATTCAAATCAGTAATAACAAAAATAGAACCCTCTCCGCCATCAGAAAAATAGAAATCCTGTGCCTTTACCAGAAATGGATGCCTTTGATTGTTTCCTTCTATATAGGTTCCCCCGTCCACATCCGTATTATAATCTCCGAACTTTTGAAGATTATCGATAATTAAACTCAACTTCTCCTTATTACCTGCATATATAAATTCGTCATCTTTTCGTACTGCAATAAAGGAGTATTTATCTTCAAGCTCAGCATTCCATCTTTTGATATAATTCTGATCCTCTAGTTTTTCTGGGGACTTTAATGCAATAAGCTTAATTTCATTATAAGTTCCTCTAGTCAAGCGGTTCAATACCTGAATCGGATTAATGATAACCTGAATTGTATCCGCCTCAACATCATAGGATTTTTGAATGGAGTTGTTTTGCAGACTTATAATTGTCCCTGCAGTAATGGCAATCATAAGAATGGGCATGGCTATCATGATAAAAAATGCTGTTATCAGCCTGTCCTTCAGTTTCAATTCACTAACTCCTCCTTAATATTCTTACTGTCTTCAAATCTCATTTATGATTTCTTTAGTATATCATGTAATTTCCTGTTTTGCACAGAAAATAACTATGACATTTCTAAAGTTTTCATGAACTCTTCCTGCATATACCTTTATAAGACCGGCTCTTCCTTTAATAAATAAGTTGATATGTACATTTTACCATATCTGGTTTACAATAGTAAAAATGCTAGATCTATAACTAATTCAATAAGGAGACAGGTATGGCAATATGGAATCCATGGCGGGGATGTCATAAGAAAAGTGAAGGCTGCGCAAACTGTTATATTCACAGAGCAAATTCCAGAAAGGGAATCAATACTGATATTATTTATAAAACCGATGAGTTTTATAAGCCTGCCCATAAAGATAAAAAGGGTAATTATAAATTAAAAAGCGGGCAAATGGTATTTGTATGCTTTAGCAGTGATTTTCTGATTGAAGAGGCAGATGATTGGAGAAAAGAAGCGTGGGATATGATAAAGTCGCGAAGTGACCTTAATTTCTTGTTTTTAACCAAACGAATTGAACGGTTCTCGATCAGCCTGCCCGAAGACTTTAAAGACGGTTATGAAAATGTTACGGTATGCTGCACCATTGAAAATCAAGAAATGGCAGATGAACGACTTACTATATTCAAACAACTTCCGATCCGACATAAAATGATTACAATACAACCAATGCTGGAGAAAATCAATCTATCCAGATATCTGGACGAAACGATTGAAAGTGTCATCGTTGGCGGGGAATCAGGAAGCAATGTCAGACCCCTTGATTATGACTGGGTGCTAGACATCAGACAGCAGTGTATTGATAAAAATATAGGTTTTGAATTCCGGCAGCTTGGCTCGATCTTTCTTAAGGATGGAAACACCTATAAAGTTCAGCGTCAACAGCTTTGCGCTCAGGCAAGAAAGGCAGGAATCAACTTTTATCCAGTTTAATAACTATTTCAGGTGTTATAATACTGATTTATGTAGTAACAGGCTGTCGCATAATATCTTTCGATAATATAAGGGACTCAGCATAATCCCCTTAATGCACTGTTGGGAAATCGATAATGTGTCTTCCAACTTGTGTGTGTGGGGATTTTGCTGAGTCCTTTATATCAAATATATCTAAAATGCGACAGCGCCCTATTTATACATCCTATTTTAAATAACCTTTTAATATTTCAACCTTATCGGTCTTCTCCCAAGGAAGCTCAAGATCAAGTCTTCCAAAGTGTCCATAAGCTGCTGTCTGCTTATAAATCGGTCTTCTCAGCTCCAGCATTTTAATGATACCTGCAGGACGAAGATCAAAATGCTTACGGATGATGTCTACAAGCTCTTCTTCGGAGAGTTTTCCAGTTCCGAAGGTATCTACCATGATTGAGGTGGGTTCAGCAACACCGATCGCATAGGAAACCTGGATTTCAAGACGATCTGCTAGACCTGCTGCCACTAGATTCTTAGCTACATAACGTGCTGCATAGGATGCGGAACGGTCAACCTTAGTACAATCCTTACCAGAAAATGCCCCGCCACCATGTCTTGCATATCCGCCGTAGGTGTCCACAATAATTTTTCTTCCAGTTAAACCACTGTCACCATTCGGTCCGCCGATAACAAAGCGACCGGTCGGATTAATGAAGAATTTCGTTCTGTCATCTACTAATGCCTGAGGCAATACGGGATCCAGAACATATTTCTTAATATCCCCTCGTAGCTGTTCCATCGTAACCTCATCACTATGCTGGGTTGAAAGTACCACAGCATTCAGATGAATCGGATTACCATTATCATCATATTCCACTGTAACCTGAGATTTTCCATCAGGGCGAAGGTAATTTAAAACTCTTTCCTTTCTGACTTTGGTCAGCTGCTTCGTCAGCTTATGTGCAAGTGAAATCGGATAAGGCATATACTCCTCCGTCTCGTTGGTTGCATAGCCAAACATCATACCCTGGTCACCAGCTCCAATTTTCGCAAATTCTTCATCCTGCGTAAGATGCTCCTTAACCTCCAATGCCGTATCAACGCCAAGAGCAATATCCTTAGACTGCTCGTCCAATGCTACGATAACACCACAGGTATTGGCATCAAACCCATATTCGGATTTATCATATCCTATCTCTCTGATCGTATCTCTTACAATTTTCTGAATATCTACATAACCTTCTGTCGTAATCTCTCCCATAACCAGAACTAAACCGGTTGTAATTGCTGTCTCACAAGCGACCCTGCTCATAGGATCCTGCTCCAATAAAGCATCCAGGACTGAATCAGAAATCTGATCACAAATTTTATCCGGATGGCCCTCTGTTACTGATTCTGATGTAAATAATCTTTTCTGCATAAGTAACCTCCATTTTTATAATATTGTAAAATCATTTTTTCTTTTCGTTACTATTCACAGTCGACTAAGCTCTCGGGCATAGAACCTCCTGTAATGCACTGTTTGAAAGACATGGTATCAGTTTTGTATGCCATAGGCGAACACTCTTGTATGCCAATGGCATACAAAACTGGTGCTGTGTCTTTCAACCAGTGTGTGAGGGATGTTCTATGCCCGAGAGCTTAGTCAATTGTGAATAATAACTTCTTTTCATTGGTAAAAAAATAAGTCCGCAAAGCGGACTTGACAACAGTTAAATCAAATCCTCTTATTGTTCGATTACTCGCTCAGGTTGGCACCTTCCATTTATGGGGTTGCCGTGACTTCATAGAGCCTTTACTCTCCGTCACTCTGAATAAGAGAAATTAAATATTTTTATTTTTTATCTTGATGAAAATAGAATAAACCGAAATCCAGCATCCGTCAAGTAGTTTTTTATTATTTATATAAAGCAACATTTTTATACTTATTTTGTGAAAATAGTACATATTTCTCTTTAATGTCATTGACTTTCAGATAAATTTTCCATATACTTTAATTAAAGTTGAGCATGGCTTTATTTTATCGTTGATTGGATTTATTCATGAAAGGCAGCGTGACTGTATGAATATTATAAAGTTATTAACCAGCCAGGCAGTTCCCGGAATGATAGTTGCCGAAGATGTATATACCAAGGATGGCCACCTTATCATTACAAAAGAAACTTCTCTGACTGATAAGATTATCACCAGATTATTATTCTATTCTGTTATTGAGCTTTCAATTTACTCCGAACAGATACAAGAAACAGTACAACTAAAAGAGGATACTGCCACTTATTATGATAGAGTCAAAGAGAGTGAAGCCTTTCAACGCTTTTACCTGGCATATAAGAATGCTGTTCTTAATTTCAAAACTACACTTGACAGTTTTGTAAAAGGTGAAAAAGATCTCGAAACAGATAAGCTTCTGACTGAAGCTAATGAGATTTTCCATCAATTTAATAATAATATCGAATTGTTCAATATGCTTCATTGTATGAGGCAGTATGATGATACAACTTATGTCCACAGTCTTAATGTTGCATTGATTTGCAATGTTATCGGTAAATGGCTAAAATATGAAAATCAGGATTTGGAAATATTGACCCTATGTGGTTTACTTCATGATGTCGGCAAACTTATGATACCGTCTAAGATAATAACAAAACCTGCGAAGCTTACAGATGAAGAGTTCCTGACCGTGAAGACTCACCCCCTAAGAGGATATAATCTTTTGAAGAGCCAACAGATAGATTCCCGCATTAAACATGCTGCTTTAATGCATCATGAGAGATGTGACGGCAGCGGTTATCCATATGGCTTCTACAGTGAACAGATCGATTCCTTTGCGAAGCTGGTTTCAATCGCTGATGTATATGACGCCATGACCTGTTCAAGAGTATATCGTGGCCCGCTTTGTCCTTTTGATGTGGTAACCATATTTGAAAATGAAGGCTATTCCAAGTATGATCCAAAATTTATTATGACCTTCTTAGAGGGTATTACACAGACTTATATACATAGTACCGTCATTTTAAACAATGGTACTTCCGGAGAAATTATATTTATTAATAAGATGGAACTATCAAGACCCGTTATAAAATCAGGAGAACAATATATTGATCTTACCGAGAGAAGAGAACTTCAAATCACTTCCCTTGCATAATTTTAAATTAAAATATTAAGGGATTTCCTTCATATATTACCAATATGCAGGAAATCCCTTTTTCAATATTATTTATCATGGATTGGAGGTCAATTCTCACGTTGACTTACTCAAACATCAAATAGAATGAAAACTATTAGTGGGAATTAGACAGCCTCCTATAGCGAACGGATCTCACTTTAGATGGCGCACCCGCTTGGTTAATCAGCTTTCACTAATTTGAGCTGATTAAATTCTTTGTATCGACCTTCTTTATTTTACGTGAAGTTAAATAAGCAAATACAAAGAAGCAGGCCGTTAATACCAGAATCGGAAGGAGTATACTAGCAAGATTATAATCTGCTGTAAAGCTGGTGATTCCAATATTATATAGAAGTGCACTCATCATAGCATTATTCAGACAAGCATTTAAGCCAATGCCAAGCAGGCTGCCTATGAATGCAACAAGTGCAAATCGTAATGCAAACTGGAGCCTCAAAACGTTTGAAGTAAATCCCAATGCTTTATAAATTCCATAGTCGGTTCGTTCCTTTAAGAATATCTTGCCGCATACAATAATAATTACTACAAAAGCAAATAGAATTGAAATCGTATAAATAAACACATTCATAATGCTCATGGAACCAGTTATCGTATCTCCAAAATCGTTCCCGGAATTAGGATCCTTCGCTTCTATCTTATCCCCATATTTTTTATTCAGCTGCTGCACTATCTCAGTAGATTTATCCGGATTAGCTAGCACATATTCCACATAATCCTGGTGGTAATCAGATATTATCTTCTTGGCTCCCTCCGATGATATGGCAATTGTCTTGCCCATATCACTGGTACACTGATAATATCCACTGATCATATAATCATCTTTCTTATTTTCATATTCAACCGTAACGGTATCCCCCAGCTTTACACTCAATTCTTTCGCCACTATTTCAGTAACCACGATTTCATTGTCATAGAGGGGCGCTCTTCCCTTCAGAATACTTTTTATCAGGGAGGGATCATCATAAATACCTACGTGATATTCATCACCGTTTACCGAAAAGTAATTCGATCCAAGCCGAAAGGTTTTTTTAATGTCGCTAATACCGGAAATATCTTTTTCTACCTGTTTCTGAAGCTTCGCAACTTCTTCCCGGCTTTTCTCTTCCTTTGGATAAAATCCAACATCTACATCATAATGTACCTCTCCAAAGCTATTTTCGATTGCCTCTTCGTTCATTCCCGTACTTAATAAAGTAATCGTTACCAGAAAATATGCTAATATAGCCACGATTACAGCCGAGCTGATATACTGCTTCAAATTCGAGGTAATCTGTCTGAACGCCATTCTGAGAAACATCCCATTTCCTTCGACCGGAAGTTCCATTCTGCTGTGAAAGTATACACTATCCCTTCCGCCGGAAATTGCACAAATGGGAGAGACATTAACAATTGCTTTTGTCTTTATAAAAACAAACAGCACACTGATCAACAAAATCACTGCAAGAATCAGTGAACAGACACCTAAAGCCGGCTTTGAAGAACTGAGAAGTCCGGTTATTCTGATAAATATACCTTTCAGATAATATATTGCGGGAAAACTTCCAATCACGCCAAGCACTGATCCTATTACCTCTGCCAGCAAATATTCTAATATAAATACCGATCGAAGCATCCCTTTGTCATATCCCACTGCCTTGAGGACACCCAGATTAGTATAATCGGCTTCTATTCCAGTGCTGATGCTATGCCCGATCACAATTAGAACAACCAGGAATAATAATATCAGGAAGACCAACATGATTCCGCTGATAACCTGTGTAAATATAAGGGTATATGATTTGCTCTCCTCTTTACTGATAGCAAGCATGGAAAAATCAATGATATGTGAGGAGCTATTAATCGCTCTTTTCAATTCACTTATTGTATGAGTTCCGTCTATTGTTTTATATATATGAATTAAATAATATCCCAGGATGCCATCCGTATTCTTATCACGTTCCTCTTTTGAAATCATTCGTTTGGAATATAAGAAATTAAAATCCTTTTGATTCATAAATGCCAGTTTAATTCCCGCAATCTCAGTACCAATAAAGGGTTCTTCAAAGAAACCTTTTACCGTAAAGGTTTTTTGGGTATTACCGGTTGTAAGATGTGCTTTATCTCCGATCTTACAATTATATAATTTCATAAAACTGATTGGAACATATATTTCACCCTGTTGTAGCTGCTCCGGTTCTCTTTGAAAGGAAAGTCCATCCTTACTATAGACTTTATAAGATTGCTTATCCTGATCATAGGGCATAAAGAAGGTTGAGCTTCCCTGCTTTTGGCGGTTAATTTCAAGTTCCTGAGTAACTGACTTTATTATTTTGATATGATCAATTTCCTGATTATCCTTCACCTTCTGAAGCATGGCGTTGGTACATTTTGTATCCGAGATTATTGTAACCAGATCACCTATATGATTCTCATTTAATGAATCCTTCGCACGCTTAGTAATATTATGATTCATACTGATTATTGTTGTAAGGCATATCGATATGATAAACGTTAAAATCAGTACACTGATAAAGCTTCCTTTCCGATAACGAATATTTGCTTTTAGTAATGTCAGTATATCCATATGCATCCACCTACCATTCCATCGAAGAGAGCCAGGAACTAATCTGTGTTTCCCTACTCTTAATATCTTCTTTGTTATAAGGCGGTAACGTAAGTTCCCCCAGGATACTTCCGTCTCCCAAATACACGATCCTATCTGCCCGAAGAGCGGTATGGATATCATGCGTAACCATCAGTATGGTCTGCCCATTCTCATGAAGCTTCGTCAGCAGATCAAGTACATCACTTGAATTTCTTCGGTTTAAGGAGCCTGTCGGCTCATCTGCAAATAAGATTTGTGGATTATTAATCACTGCCCTCGCGATTGCTGCTCTCTGTTGTTCACCGCCTGACACCTGGGACGGAAGTCTCCTTCGTGCATCATCTAAATTCATATTCTGCAATAATTCTAATGCCTGCTGCTTTACTTCCTCCGGCTTTTTCTTTTTTAAGAGATATCCCGGGATTGCAACATTTTCAAATAATGACAGATTGCTGACCAAATGTATCTGCTGAAAAACAAATCCAAAATCCTCCCTTCGAAGGGACGTACTCTGTTTTTCATTATATTTTGAAATACATTGATCCCGGTAGTATACCTCACCGGATGTAATACCATCCATACCGGAAAGGCAATAAAGCAATGTAGATTTACCAGAGCCGGATGCACCCATGATAACCGTAAATTCCTTTTCATAAATTGCCAGGTTTACATTGTCAAGCACATGATTCTGTACCCCATTGCTGGCAAAGCTCTTGCACAGATTTCTCGCGGATAAAATACTTTGTTTCATAAAAACCTCCCTGCTGCTGTTTTACAAATAATTGTTTCTTCTTATTTAAATTTATCAGAAAAGTTATTAAGAAATCTTTAAGAACAATACGGTATTTTTAAAATAACTCTAAGACCTTCAGAAGAACTAATTAGGTCTACGCTTCCACCCATCTGTTCCATAATGTATCTCACTATGTACAGACCAAGACCGGAACCTTGTCTATCCCTGGCATTACTTCCCCTGTAAAACTTATCAAATATAAACGGCATATCCTCGTCCGGTATCCCCTCTCCATAATCCTGAACGCAAATGCTGATATTATCTTCCCCTATATCAGAACTGATTTCTATATTACTCTCAGGAGCATATTTTTTCGTATTGTTGATTAGATTCTCCATTACCTGCTCAAAACGTTTTTCATCAATCATTACATAGGCATCTGGAAGTTCTCCGGTAACCCGGATGAAACTATCATTCAACTGCAACTCAGATATTATTTTGATAAGGAGTTCACGGATATTTTCCCTTGTCATGTTTATTTTCAGCTTGTCCAAATCGGACAGGGAATGTAAGAATAAATCATTTGTCAGTTTCGTTACCTCATCACATTTTCTCATAATTACTAAGCTGTACTTTCTTCTCATCTCAGGACCGGAATCAAGATTAGCATCCAGTCCTTCGGCGTAAGCCCTAATAGATGCAATCGGGGTTTTAATGTCATGGGAGAGGGTTGCGATTACCGTTTTGTTATTATCAATCGCTTCCTTTTCACACGCCCTTGCTTTTGTTATTTCTCTTCGCATATGATCAAAGGCCCAGGTAAATTTGCCGAAATAATTGGTTCTTTCATATCTTAAATCAATATCAAAATTACCCCTTGCTATTTCATCCGCATAATTTTGCAGTATATTAAATGGTCGAATAATGGTTCTGTAGATATAGGCAAATACCAGCAGAAGAAAAGTGATACACAAACCATATAGAATCCATATCATTATACTTATCTTTCCATTAGTATCTAAAGTCTGTTCCTTGGCTAATTCTTTCCTGAACTTCATAAGGGCTTGATTTCGTTTATTGAGACTTTCCTCGTCATCTTTCTCACTTAGCTGTACAACTTCATTGATGTCTATAAGTTGCTTACGATACAATTCCTCATTCAAATTCGCCTTCATCGGAATGCTGAAAATTAGAGTGATTACAGTAATTAATAAAACGAAAAACAAGGTTATATTCATCAGCTGTTTTTTCATATTCTGTTATCCTTTCCTCTTATTCATTCCTGCTTTCATCATTCAGGCAATATCCTATTCCCCAGACAGTCATGATGTAGATCGGGCGGGATGGATCACTCTCAAGCTTTTCTCTAAGCCACCTTATATGTACCGCTACTGTAGTCAGTTCTGCCTCACTGTAGGTTCCCCATACTTCTCTTAAAATTTGTTCTTTTGGCATTGCTTTATTGCTGTTTTGTGCCAAATATAAAAGTAAATCAAACTCTTTTAGAGAAAGTGAAATCGACTCTTTGTTCTTTGTTACCTTCCTTGCGTTAGGTTCAATTACGATATCCCCGATCTGATATATTTTCTCTTCTTCACTAAAACCGTAGGTGCGCCGGTACAGGGCGTTTACCCTTGATAATAATTCCTTTAACGAATATGGTTTAGGGAGATAATCATCCCCACCGAGATCAAGTCCTGTAATCCTGTCATCCTCACTGGTTCTTGCACTTGCAAATATGATAGGTACCGTAGAAACCTTTCTTAACTCCCTGCATATTTCAAAACCTGACTCTCTAGGCAGGTTAATATCTAACAGGATCAGATGAAACTTATGATTACAAAGTAGCGCATATGCTTCCTCCCCGTTATGAACAATGGATATCTGGTAACCATAGGCGGCCAGCATGTCTGCTGTAATCTGGGCAAGTTCATTATCATCATCAATGATTAAAATTGATTTGTTCATGGATTATATCTCCTTATAGCGGATTGAACGGCGGCTTTAATTTTTTAATTTATCTTAAGTTTACCTTTATTTTTAAAATATGACAATTATTAACCAATATATTTATATATAAAAATAGGATAGAATATAAATTCTACCCTTAATATCTTAGAACAATTTTTGAAATATGCAGTCTGATAAAGCAGAAACACAGGTTATACCTGTGTTTCTGGAATTATTAGCTCACTTTTAATTTAAACTTTCTTATTGCTTTCACATCTTCCGAATCTACTTTAATAATTGCAGCTCCAAGCTGTTGCATCTTATATTCAAGTTTTTCATATCCTCGTTCAATGTATTCCACATCTTCCACAATAGTATAACCGTCTGCCATGAGCCCAGCAATTACAAGTGCGGCCCCGCCTCTTAAATCCGGCGCAGAAACAATCGCTCCCGTAAGCTTCTCAACCCCATCAATAATTGCCGTATTACTTTCAACCTTAATGGATGCTCCCATGCGGGACAGTTCATCGACATATTTAAAACGATTCTCAAAAATACTTTCTGTAACAATACTGGTTCCTTTTGATATCGCCAGTAAGGTAGTCATCTGAGGTTGCATATCTGTTAAAAATCCTGGATACACTAGAGTTTTTACATGGGAACTTCCCAGTCTCCCATTCGCCTTCACTCTTACAGCATCATCAAATTCTTCAACAGATGCTCCAATTTCAAGTAATTTAGCAGTAAACGCTTCTAAATGCTTCGGTATAATATTTTTAATCAGGATGTCGCCCTTTGTAGCGGCAGCAGCAAACATAAAGGTTCCTGCTTCTATCTGATCAGGAATAATGGAATACTCACAGCCATGAAGCTTTGGTACACCTTTAATACGAATTACATCTGTACCAGCGCCTTTAACATTAGCACCCATACTATTTAAAAAGTTTGCTACATCTACAACATGAGGTTCCTTTGCAGCATTTTCAAGTATTGTAAGTCCATCAGCAAGACACGCAGCTAACATTACATTCATGGTAGCACCAACACTACATACATCAAAATAGATATGGGCTCCCTTCAGTTCATTTGCTTTGGTACATATGGAACCATGTTCAATTTTAACTGTCGCTCCTAAAGCTTCAAAACCCTTGATGTGCTGATCAAAAGGTCTGCTGCCTATGTTACAGCCTCCCGGGAGTACAACTTTAGATTTTTTATATTTTCCAAGTAATGAACCAACCAAGTAATAGGATCCACGTATTTTTCTTGCGTAATCAAAAATAACATCTACCGTATTGATTTTACTACCATTAATTTTCACAGTGTTTCTATTGATTCTCTCAACTTTAGCACCGATATCTTCAATAGCCTGCAATAATATGTCAATATCCCTTACATCGGGAACGTTTTCAATTTTAACAGTTTCATCCGTCATAACTGCGGCTGCTATGATCCCCAGAGCCGCATTTTTATATCCACTTATTGTTACCTCACCAACAAGTGATCTCCCACCTTTTATAATATATTGCTCCATTGCGCACCTCTATCAAATTTATCGAACTTAAGTTTGTTAATTTCGTACATAAATTGAATTAAATTTTTGTAAATTTTTTAACATCATTTTGATTATACCACAAAGTCCTAGTTTGTAAATTGTTTTTTGAAATTGTTATTTATCAATAATTATATTTTATAACATTTGAGTTTATATATACGTATATTTATTCTAATTTGTTAAGGAAAATAAGTATTAATTTACCGCTTAAATATGACGATAATAAGAATTAGCTATCTATTTCAAATAAAATTGAAATATAGCAATTTTATTGCGGTTTGTATATTTTGTGATATAATAATTCTATCCTACTTCAATAGGTATGACGGCCTATCGTTACGTAATTATAAGCTTTTGCATAAGGAAGGAGATTAAGGCTATGGCTCTTCATTATATAACAATCGAATCCATTGAAGGCAGCGGTAAAAATCGAGTAAAACAGGATTTAAAATTTAAAACAGGCAATTTTGTTTGGCAAATTAAATTCACTGCACCCCTCAATCCTAACACTGTGAATAATCGGAATCTTTATGTAACCACATTAAATCAGACACCACTCCAAGCTAATATCCGTTATAATACAATTGATAACTATATTGAAATTGAACCCCTGTCCCCTTATAACAAAAATGAATCCTATTTACTTCATGTAACAAAGAACGTTAAGTCCAAAAAGGGACAATCTCTGCCTAACGAAATCACGATACAATTCAAGGTTTAAGTTTTACATATCCCGATTGATAAAGTTTCCCTCATATTAGGCACTTAATACAATAGGATTTGAATACTGTTTACCAGCTGGAATAATATTTTTCTATCTAATATTAACATTCCGTTCTTTTAACAAAATATTTTATCTTATAAATAAATTCGGTTATTTAACAAATTCATAAGGGCAGGGCTTTCCCGGAACATTTTATTAATATTTCTATTGTCGGTCTCAAAAATAACTGCAATATTCTCTTGCAGCTGATTAATGAGCTCCAATAGGCTATTAATGGTTGTAGTATTTAATTCTCCCGCTTCCTCTATCAATAGACAGCAGTCTTTTAATGTAGCTTTTTTTTCTTCAATCTGAATTTTATTTAATTTATTGGCGTTAATTTTTGCTATCTTGGAGGAATTTAATTTTCCTACTTTGCTCATGAACAGAGCAATATCTTTCGCCAATCCGGTTTTATCAGTGTCTTTTGACCCGCTTATAATCATTAGAACCGTTTTTGTATCCTTATTCAAAATATATTCAAGACTCTTCACCAGCTGTTTCTTTATAGAAGCAGTCTTTAAAAAATCACCAAACATGTTATCAGGATTAATTTGATATTCTTCTGCAATATCACCTAGCATTCTGTCTTCCTCTTCAAGCTCCTCTGATTTCAGACCATCCCTCTCCGTTTGATTATCATTGGAAGAGCCTTCCTCTCCCAGTTTATCAGACGCATTAAACTTATTAATCATTTCAATCTGATCAGAGATTTCAGTATTTATAGGACTTTCAGATCCTTTAAGGATTTCAGGGTTTTCAGCAAATCCTGGGCTTTCAGTAATTTCTAGACTCTCAGTAAGTTCTATGCTTTCAGAAATTTCTGAGATTTTAGTAATTTCCGGGCTTTTAATAATTTCTGGGCTTTCACTTATTACTGGGCTTTCACTAATTTCTGGGCTTTCACTAATCTCTGAGCTTTCATTAATTCCAGGATTTTCACTAATTTCAGGGTTTTTAATGGTTTCAAGATGATTAAATGCTTCCGTCTCTTCTTCAACATCACTCGTTTTGTTCTCCATAACAACCGCAGCTCTGAAATTAATTTCCTCCATCATTTTCTCTCGACCAGCTTCTCCGGAAAAATAGGAACGGAGCATTTTCGCTTTTTCCACATAAATTCCTTCACCAAACCAAAGAACAATATCAGAGCATTCTTTGATACACTTATCTTCCAATCCAGCTTTATAATAAAGCTTAGCAAGCTCATAAGCCCATTTCTCGGTGTAATCTGTCTTCTTAAGAGCTTCTAGCGCGTTGATTAGCTGTTCATAGGAGGCTCCCTTCATCTTATCAATCTTATACTGGTATATGTAACCATCAAAATCATCTGGTGAGACTTTCCTATACTGCTCTAGATAATACTGAGCATCTTCCATATTCCCTCTTTTAATTGATATATTGACAAGCTGACCTATCGTTTTTCTTGTTTTGGATTTCTCGTATACTTTTAAATACAGTTCTGCGGATTCATCATATCGCTCATTTTCTTTATAGACCTCCGCCAGGAGATTTAAATCTGATATATTCTTAACTTTCTTAAGATCCATGGTATCCAGAATATTCTGTGCACATAGCAGGTCGCCTTCTTCGACTTTTTTTCTTATCCGCTCTGTTTTCACAAGATTCTCATAGCTTCCCATGACTTAACCTCCTCTGTGTTTATTTCTTTTGCCATTGTAATTTGGTAAAACCTTTTGTTGTAATTTGTATTAAATTATCCTGATTTTAATAGTATCATCTGTATTAAGATTTAACAAGCATAAAGCCTTTTAAAAATTTATGATTTGAGTGGAAATTCTCACGCCGACTTACTCAGAACCACATATGACGAAAGCTCTGCCTGAGAATGAAACACCCAAATCATATTTTAATTAGACCGACAAATGGGGTATATTTTTCCCCATTTATCGCTTTGAACATATTATAAATCACGATGGTATTCTAATGTCGCTGTGAGTTCCGGTGTGATTTCAATCTTATCCTTCTGAAGTACTCTGAATCTACCCTCTACTTCACGGATCTTCTTAAGCTTCTCTCTGTTATATCGTATCGTTGCTTCTGCAAATACCGGTTGAAGCTTAAACTTCTCCCTAAGTTCCTTAGAAAACGGGCAATAAGTTGCCATGATCTCCCTTACAATTTTATTAAGCTTCACGGCTCCTGCAGCTTCATAGTTCACCCATTGCTCGTAATCTATAACAAAGATTTCTCTGCTGTTGTTACGGCCTTTTTGTATCTGCTGCTTTATTTTATCCTTCTTTTCTTCTGATAGGTCTTTATTTTTACGATAGAATTGCAGATAATCAGAGTATTCTGCGGTAAGTGATTTGACTGTGATGTCATTCCAGGATGTACCCTCTATGGTTCGACAAAGCTCCCAACGGAAGCGGCCAAAGATGCGAGTGAACAACGTATTTAGATCTGCGTCTGTCAGAATCGGAAGGATAAACCTACCGGCACTGTCCCTCCTCTTGCCTGAAATTTCCTGCCACATAATACCATTACTTCCTGCATTAGGCATCAGAATTACATCGGGATAAATTCTTTTTATAATATATTCTTTCACTATATCTTTATTTGAAAAGATAACTTCCCGGTCAAATACCGAATAATCAATCTTCATAATTTTTGCAACAGCTTCATTTATTCTATTCGCTGTAACCTGCATTTTTTCAATATAGCCCGTACACTGATCCTGATACAATACTGGCACAAAGCTAGTAATCTGACCATTCGTGGTACGATTATTATATCGGAACATATTCTGGATTTCATATTCCAGTTTCTTATCCGGATCAGTGAGCCATTGCTTCACTTCCTGTTCATTCAGCCTTCCCTGTTTCTTAAGACTTGCAACCATCTCAGGATATTCCTGATCAAACTCATTCTTGGAAGGTTCTTTCTTACCCTCATAAATTAAGGACAGCCATGTTTTTATATCATATACATTGCAGGCTTCTTGATCCGGATATTCCTCCTTAAGGAAATATAATGAGAGCATCTGCTCATTCGTCAGAAGTCTGTCATCTGCAAAACCATACTTCAAAAACAAGTCAATGACTCTTGGCGGATTTCCCTCTTTATATGCCCGCATAAATACCTTTTCATAAATAATATAATGATTTTCTGTCAGCTTTCGTCTGATCGCTCTGGCTGCATCATCCGAGGAATGCTTGTCTCTAATATTTACAAAGTCATCCATAACCGATCTCATCTTAGGAGCTTGTTCACTGTCAATCTCTGCATAGTCAAGAATTTTATCAAATGCATCCTTAAGCTCTGATAATGCCTTCTGGGTATCCTCTTTCATTTGATTGGACTGTGGCTGTACATCCTTGGCCTTACCAGCGTTACCCGTCAGAAGCATATGGTAGCCTTCCTCCATCTCGCTTCGGTTCACCTTAAACGCTCTGCCCAGCATACGATCCGCAAACATCTCAGCCTGGTTCACCATCTCAATGATATTATCCATTATATCCATCAGATCCATGCCCGAAATATTATCTGTTTGTGATGAAAGCTGAATAATGATACGGAATAGACAGCTGTCAGAATTATCTACGAGGCAATTTGCAATAGTACAAAATTCCTCCGATAACTGCTTTAGAATCTCTATCTGTTGATTAACGATATTAACCTGATCCTCAATCTGATATGTAGTAATCGCATTACCATAGGAGTAGAATAACTTTACAGCATCCATCGGAAGGTTTCTGCACTCGGAATAATAGCCTATCCGGTCGTTTAAGATATTCATATCATCATCCATGGGTTTTAACGAGTCTATCCTGTCCGACTGAATTATTTTTAGTCCCCTTTGATCTGCAGAAGATAGACAATTTTGATAGGTCTCACGCAGATATTGGTAGATTTCCATTCCATTTTTCATCAAGTTCTTATAAACCTGATCGAGTTCATAAATCATCTTATAAAATGATGCTACCATAAAACCATGGTAATCTTTATTAAATGATAATATGGTCTCCAGATCCTCAGATCCATTAACAGAAAATACATATATCATTAAGTCGTCATATGCTGTATAGGAACTTTGATACTTCCCCTCATACAAATCATTAATTCCAATAAATGCTCCGGAGCTCATTATCACCTTTGCTCCTTCATTTTTCATTAATACCCGGCCCTTAACAATCATTGCCACACTGGTTACCGGTTCTCCTTCAAGATAGATCTCCGTACCCTTTAAGAACTGATTTACCGCATTTGGATTCATTCTCGATTCCATAAATACACCGCCCAACGTATCTTTAGTCTATTTATATTATATAGCAAATTTTGCAATACAGGAACTAAAAAGTGTCATTTTTTTTCAACATAGTACGAAATTCTTATAATTATAAAAAAATAGACATATTATCATTAATTGGCACCCACATGTTTTAACATTTTTAGAATATAAGCCTGCCAAAATGGCAAAAAAAAGAAATGCTTAACGCATCTCCTTGTAATTTATATTAAATTCCGTGCGTTCTGCTTTGAATGCTTACCATAAGCGTTACCCTTACAGTTAACTCGATCCAGGTAGCCTCACGGCACACAGGAGGTTTTGCTTAGTGCTGCTTCATTCCTGACCTGACACGGTTCACAAATTCCTGTTGCGTAAGACCCAGACGTCAACATCACTTATAAGGGGCTGCCCTACAGTAAGTCACCCTAGGCAGAACATCACCCCTGCTGTAGCGGATTGCAGGTACAGGGCACCGCTATCTCCCCGGCTGCACGGAAACTTTATGACTTATTAGGATAAGCTGTTTGCTTTGAAGGAATTTCGTGAAATCCTATTTTGCAAATGAGCTGTATGCCAAGTATATAATTTTTAATTCATTATGTCAAGACTCAAGCTTTTCCAATTTATTACGAATTCGTAACTCTTTAAAAAATGCCTGAAGTACTTCGGTACATTCCTTCTCCAGTACTCCGATTTCCAACTCAACCTGGTGGTTGAATTCCTTCATCTGCAGAAGATTAAGTATCGAGCCGGCACATCCGGCCTTTGGATTCATAGTTCCAACCACGACCTTCTTTATTCTGGCTTGAACAATTGCACCCGAACACATCTGACATGGTTCCAAGGTTACATACATTGTGCAGTCCTCTAAGCGCCAGTCCCCCATCGCCTTACTTGCTTTCTCAATTGCAACCAGTTCTGCATGAGCAAGGGTTGTCTTCTTTGTATTACGTTTATTATAACCTCGTCCAATTATTTTATCCTGATAAACGATAACACATCCAATCGGAACCTCACCCAAATGTGACGCCTTTCTAGCCTGTTTTAACGCTTCTTTCATATATTTTTCATTCATTGTCGTTTCCGTGTTCCTTTTCATCTGGACTAGTCCCTCATATTTTGGTATATTTATATTATTATGATATGGCATTGTTTTCATTATAAATTATAATAAGTTAATAGAATTGCAAAAGCAGTTATTCTTCTAGATTTACGTCAAAATCTTAAATTATTGTATCATAACAAAAAAGAGGTGACAATATGCAGATACATGGCTTCAATAAGCTGACCCTGCTGGATTATCCCGGGCATCTGGCTGCTATCCTGTTCCTTGGCGGATGTAATATGCGCTGCCCTTTCTGTCAGAATGCTTCCTTAGTGATTAATCCTTCCTCTCAGCCGACCATTCCCGTCGAAGAAGTAATAGCCGAACTAAAAAAGAGAAGGGGAATCTTAGAGGGTGTCTGCATTAGCGGAGGTGAACCCACGCTATATGCTGATCTGCCGAATTTTATTCGAGAGATGAAAGCTCTAGACTATCATGTAAAATTAGATACTAATGGAACCAATCCTGATATGATAAAGGCACTGGTTAACGAAAAGCTGATTGATTATATCGCTATGGATATTAAAAATTCCCGTGAAAAATATGCATTAACCACCGGATGTTCTAATATTAATATGAAAGCAGTAGAGGATAGTATAACCTTTCTTTTAACTACCCAAGTGGAGTATGAATTTCGTACCACTATCGTTAAGGAACTTCACACCGATTCGGATATTCTCTCCATTGGTAATTGGCTAAGGGGTGCGAAGGCTTACTATCTTCAATCATTTAAGGATTCCGGAGATATTATAGCAGATGGACTTAGCAGCCCCTCTAAAGAAACCCTATTACATTATTCAGAGCTTCTCGCACCTTACGTAGAACATATATCCCTGCGCGGCATCGATTAGCGGAAAGAGGATTACAGCCATGAGTTTAGTATATGAAACAAATCGGCTTATTCTGAAAACATTAAACAGGAACCATGCTTCCATGGTGTTATCTTTTTATATGGAAAACCAGTCCCAATTTGAGCCCTGGGAACCTCAGAGAGATAATAATTTCTATACATTACCTTATCAAAAAGCCTCCCTTACTGCAGAAAGTAATCTAATGTCAGAAGGAAAGCTTTTAAGGTACTGGGTATTTCGTAAAGATCATCCAGAGGAGATCATTGGCAGCATTTGTTTTCAAAATATCCTGCGCGAGCCTTATCGGAGCTGCAGTGTCGGCTACAAATTCGGTTTACGTTATCTGCACCAGGGTTATGCAGCAGAAGGTCTAATCAAGAGTATTGATGTGATCTTTTATGAATATAAACTCCACCGTATTGAAGCATTTATCATGGAAAATAATGAACCCTCCCTGCGTCTGATTAAACGTCTGGGCTTCCAATACGAAGGGCTATCCTGTTCCTACGCCAGAATCGGCGGATGCTGGACTGATCACAGGCGATATGTACTAATTAATCCTGATGATGTATTACCTCCCTTTTAAAATGCTTTGTAAGGTTAGGGTGTCAAAAGTCAGAAATCAACTAGATTAATGAATATACGTGTATATATATTCAGATGGCGAAGACCGGCTCAAGCGATCCTTACATAAGAACTTTATATACAGTCAATTTCGCTTGAAGGTAAGGCGAGTCCAGATGAATATATATGCACGTATATTCATCTTTACATAAATCTGACTTTTGACACCCTAATCTTTTTAAAAAGTTTGGTTTAGATATCATAAGTAAACAGGAATATACCAATATCCGAAATCTCCCTGTCTTAATTCCCTCCTTCGGATAGATTTAAAACTTTCAAAGCCAAACATTCTCGCCATAAATTGTTCCCTGCCATGAAAAATGCCTGGGATTCCGAGAATATAACCACAACCGAACCTGTTTTTCATCTTCGCAAAAATCAGATGATGATAACAATAGAATCCATGCATTAAAAAGCTGTTATTACTTAGCGGCCAGATTTCCTTCGGAAGTAATCCGATGTCCTTGGGTTCAATTTTAACGCATTGAATAATCTCGTTATCTTCAAAAGGATAAATTTTTGGATAATTTGTCAATATATTTTTAGCAGTTGGAGGATCCATAAGATTCGCATTCTCACCAATACCATATGAACCGTTTTCGTCTTCCCTCCTGATTCCATCCATATCCGGTATATCTACAAAGTCAGCTTGAGCTTCCTTATGAAAAGTATTGTCCATCCGTTGTATATCTTCCTGAACAGTATTTTTCACCTGCTGTGCTTCCTCTTTGAAGGTATTTTCCAGTTGCTGTGCTTCCTCCTGATAGGTACTGTTCATCCTCTGTGTTTCTTCCTGATGGATATTTTCCGTCCGCTGCGCTTGTTCCTGATAGATATTGTTCGCACCCTGTTCTCCTTCCCGAAAGGTATAATCCGGTTGCTGTGCTTCCGACATATCTATTTCCGTATCATATTCCTGATTTAAGGGAGCTTCGGTCTGATCTATATCCCCAGCAAGCAAATCCGCCTCAACAATTTTTTGTACCGTTTCATCTATTTGGAAATCATTCAATCGGGCAATTTCTTCATGAATTTCTTCTTCAAAATTATCGTCCAATTGAACCGGCTCTACGATTTTATTCCCAGGCACCAGGAGACGCTCTACCATTTTCCAGCCCCCGGGCAGCTTATATGTAGGTATTTTTAATTCGTCCTCTAGTGCTTCCCCCACCTGTTCCTTTGATGCTGCATTTTCTTTGTTACGAAACATGTCTGAGGTATTATCCTGCTTTTTTGATACAGCATGTCTTCCTGTTTTAGGCCGTAAAGCCTCCAATACCTCACTAGCAACCACGGGCTTATCATCCCATTGGGTAGCAAAAAATACACTATCATTTAAGAAAAGAAGTACTCCTCCCATATCTGACAGTCCATAACCGGAGCCCATTATATTGTTTTCATCTGCTGACAATCTGCTGTCCATGATCTGATTTTTTAAAACAGTATCTCCCAAGTAAATCAAATCCAAATCATTCTGTTTTCTCTGGATTAGGTAGGTTGGGAAGATGCTGTCTAATTGACCCAGCAGCTGCATGTGCAGAGTTATTTTGCATTGTCCGCCCTTTGCTTCTACTCTGACAAACCCTACATTTTTTCTTTTGACTCCATTCTCGTACTGATACATATATGAAACCATTCTTTTATAATCAGCCAATTTATCCATCCCTCGCTTTCCATATCAATGCAGGTTGCTCCATTTCTGTTAAATATATTCAAGATGGATGGCTATTATTACAGTACATTATTCTTATTCTGTCAATTCATTCGCAAGTGCAGCAAACTGCTTTAGCGATAGGGCTTCTCCTCTGATATTTTCCGATATCCCCAGTGTTTCCAATGCCTTTTGTATTGCTTCCTTCGAAAATGTCAGCTCTGATGAGTTATTTAATCCATTCACTAGTGTCTTGCGTCTCTGATTAAAGGAGGCTCGTATCATCTTAAAAAGGAGCTTCTCATCCGATACTTCAACCGGAGATTTCTCATGGAGTGACAGGCGGATTACCGCAGATCCGACATTCGGCCTCGGCATGAAACAATTGGGCGGTACGTTTGCAGCAATATAAGGCTTTGCATAATACTGTACTGCAAGGGAAAGTGCACCATAATCCTTACCTCCCGGTGCCGCCTGCATCCGGTCAGCTACCTCCTTCTGTACCATTACCGTCACATTGATTAAAGGAAGATGTCTTTCAAATAAGTCCATAATAATTGGTGTTGTAATATAGTAAGGAAGGTTCGCAACCACCTTAATTGGTCTTCCTTGATTCCTTTCCTGCACCAGAGTATTGAGATCAAGCTTTAGAATATCCTGATTAATTACCGTAACATTATCATACTCCGACAGTGTATCCTCAAGGATTGGAACCAGCATTTTATCAATCTCCACTGCCACAACTTCTCTGGCATTTTCGCAAAGATACTGTGTCAGCGTACCAATCCCCGGTCCAATCTCCAGAACAAAGTCCTCTTTCGTGATTTCTGCTGCCTGTATAATCTTATCCAGAACATGAGTATCAATTAAAAAGTTCTGCCCAAATTTTTTCTGAAAGATAAACTTATATTTATTTAATACCTCTATTGTATTTTTGGGATTTCCGAGACTGGCCATATTTCTCCTCACTATTTTTGATTTTATTAGGTAATTGCGAAACTATTATATTATCCGGTAAAACCTCTTTGCGTTTTCTGAGGTTGTTTTTATGACTGTATCATAATTAATATTTTTAATTCTAGCTATTTCCTGAGCTACATAAGTCAGGTTAAGGGAAGTATTTCGTTTACCCCGATGCGGAACCGGAGAAAGATACGGACAGTCCGTCTCAAGCACTAGCCTATCAAGCGGAGCAAATTCCACAACCTCCTTCAGCTTCCTACCATTCGTAAAGGTAACTACTCCTCCGATTCCTAGATAAAAGCCCATATTAAGATATTGTCTTGCCTGTTCGATTCCATAGCTGAAGCAATGAATAATCGCGCCGATATTCTCTGCTTTCGCTTCCTTTAACATTCCATAGGTATCATTCGCAGCATCCCGGCTGTGAATAATCATCGGCAGTTTCAATTCCTCTGCCATTTCAATCTGTCTGGCAAACCACTTTTTTTGTATTTCACGTTCCGGTGTATCCCAGTAATAATCCAGTCCAATTTCTCCAACCGCTACACACTTGGAATGCCCTGCCTTTTTCTTCAGCCATTCCAATATTTCATCATTTAACTCACCTGTATCACTCGGATGAATTCCTATCGAGGCATACAGATAAGAATATTTTTCCGCCAATGCAAGTATCTTATCCACAGAATCTACTGCCGCACATGCATCCACTATATACTCGATCCCATGTTTCGGTAAGTTTTCAAGTAATTCTTCCCGGTCTATGTCAAATGCTTCATCATCATAATGAGCATGTGTATCAAAAATCATAATTTAATCACTTACCTTTCTTTAAAAATTCCTTCTGTCATAGGATTAAGTACAAATGCTCTACATATCCATTACAATAGAATTTATCTTATGAAAAATAACATAACTTGTCAAGTAAGTTGTATTTCTTATAGCGGTGAAGAATAAATTATTTTAAAGTGTACATTGATTTATCTTAGTAGGTCAAAAATACTTTATCCACATTTTTTATTTAACAGACCCTTATTATCCACATTTAATAACTATAGTTTACCTTCAACCCTAAAAAGTGATGTTTCCATTCAAATTTCATTTCTCATCCAGCGATTCACCTTTATTTACAAAGAAGTTGAAAAGCAACATTACAAAAACCCCTTGACTGTAATTTATAAGTCCAAACAGCCAAGGGGCGTATCATATTATATGAGGCTAATTCTGTTACTTCTTCGTAATCTTATTACCAGTCCATAAAGTTATCCGCCAGATACCATCTGGATCCAATCTTAATTACCTTGATCTCAGCATCATCGGTATCATTATCATCGTCACCCTCAATGGTTAATTCTACATCAAGTTTATAACCTTCCTTAATCGCTACATCCTCATCATAGCTGTCCTTAATCTGGCTTTCCATGTCATCCAGATCACTTTTAAATATTTTTTCTTTGTCTTCTATCTTATACGTTACTTTTATCCCATCACCATAGGATTCCTTAAATCGATCCATTGCTTTGTCCATCGCATCATCCAGATTTCCACCCAATACTTGTTCTATGGAATCCTGAAGGTATTCCGGATAACAACTAATTAGTTTATCACTATTTCCTTCCTCTAATGCTTTTGTTAAATTCTTAATGGGTTTTACATAGTCCGGTGTATCAAATACTAAGAATGCCATGATAACAGCAAATATTGCTATGAAGGTAACGACCGCTGCAGAGACAATACCAATAATCAATCCGGTTTTTTTACCCTTCTTATTTACATTAAAATTTGGATTACTGTTTAAATTCGAATATGGATACCCATTTGGACTTGGATAAATATTCGGATTCTGATATCCGTTCTGGTTTAGAGTGTTTGGATTTTGATATGTACTTTGATTCGGATATGAATATAAATTCTGATTTACATACTGACCCTGATTAACATTCTGATTATGATTAAATTCAGGTGCATTCTTTGTAAATCCTTCTTCTCTCTGTTGTACTTCATCGATTACTTTTGTCCCACAATTCGAGCAGTATACCGCATTCTCATGAAGCTTCGTTCCGCAATTAGTGCAATAACCCATAAAGCCCTCCCCTTGTTTATAAATAGTTTCTTCCATATAAGTGCATCTGTTATAACAAACCAATTATACCGTAAATACGATCTTTCATCAACTGTGTAATAGCGATAATAAGGATGCTTTTTCATCCGCTTCTTTATCTGCTTTTTCATAACCTACAGCCCCGCTACATAGCAATATACTGTAGATACCTTAATATTCATTTTCATAAGCTTTCTTTAAGAGCTAATGGCTCCAAAATGGGACTGTCATTCTAATATGACAGTCCCATTTTCATATAACTTTATTTAATTCCATTTTACATTGTTACTTCAGGATAATTCTAAAATTTTTGTATCATATTATCTTTCAATAAATTTTAGATTATTTGCTTCTGCAAAAGTCTTTGCACAGGTATCCTTATAGCCATAGATCACCACATTATTACAGCCTTTTAAAATATCAGGGTCAATATCTTTAATTCCCTTTGGGAAGAATAGTGATTCTAAACTGGTACAATTCCAAAAGGCCTCCCGACCAACACTAACTACCTGCTCCGGTAATTTAACTGATTTTAAACTAGTACAGCCTTGAAAAGTACCTTGGAAGATAGCAACTAAATCAGCGGGTAGCTGCACCGTTTCAAGAGAGGTACAATTTTTAAAAGAAAAGCTATCGAGATTTCTATAACTGTCCGGCAATTTAATTGTCTTTAAATTTGTACAGTTTTCAAAGCTACCGTAAAACTCAGTTACGCTATCAGGTATTGTAATTGTCTTTAAATTTATACAGTCTTTAAAATCATAAACAATAGTTACGCTATCAGGAATGATAATTTGCTCAATATCAGCATTTTCCCTAATACCACTTACGTACGTCACCTTTCGTTTATTAATCATAGAAGGAATCGTAATCGTTGTGTCCGTTCCTCTATAACCTGTAATCCTTGCTTGCGTCGTTCCGTTTGGCACATATAGCAATCCATTGCTCGTACATATGACATTTTTATTTTTGTAATCTCTGGTATATGTAACCTCGGTGGTTCCATTCGATAATATTAATTTACTTCTAGTCACGATCGTGTAATTCCATACTTCCTTATCGCTGCTATTATACTTGGAAAAGGTTATGGTTTTATTGGGGACATCCACGGTATATAATCCTCTTTCTAATTCATCTTCATTAGGGATATTGCCTCTTGAATACTCCCCTGACTGTGACAGATTAAGATAACATAGATCTCCTCCGTCATAGTAATGCCATCCATAACTATTAATAAATTCCTTTTCGGCGTATACTCTTACATAGAAGGATACTTTCATATTACTGCCGTCTTTTGCTACACCTGTGATTTTACAGAAGCCCCCGTTAACACCGGTTACAACACCTTTATTACTAACTTTAGCAATTGTCTTATCTGATGAAGACCAGGTTATATTCTTATTTGTAGCATTTTTTGGTGAAATCGAAGTTTTTATATTTAAGGTGCCACTTACTCTCATTGTATAATAATTAGAACCATCAATATTGGTAGCTTTTATTGATGTTATTTTCACCGTTTTAGCAGCTTTGCACGTAGTATTATTAATACTGAAAGCAACCAGTATACATATCATTATACTAGTCAAAAATAATAATTTTTTCTTCATAATGTTTTCTCCTAACATAATTCTTAGCCATGATTTTTTACGTGTATTTACAATCTCAGTTTTTGTTTTTTCTCAAACTTATATCATTGATACATCATTCATCAGTTTGGATTAACTTAGTCTAAAACCACCTTTCTTGTTGTTATGTAAATTTTCCCATTAACATTACGGATATTATACATAACCCTATGTACAATTACAAGTTGATTTTAAATATTTGGAAGACATACAGCTATACACAGCCGACTAAGCTCTCGGACACAAAACCTCCTATAATACACTGTTTGAAAGACATGGTATCAGTTTTGTATGCCATAGTCTAACATCCAAAAACTGGTGCTGTGTCTTTCAACCTGTGTGTGAAGGAGGTTCTGTGTCCGAGAACTTAGTCGGCTGTGAATATTAACAACATACATTATGGTTATTATGTAGAATCCCTTGGTATCATTGAAAAACTATTTTTCAACAACCTAACAGTAAGGATTAGGTAAAATCATCTCTTGTTTTTCTGTAAGGACCTTAAATCAATAAGGAAAGACAGATATAAAAGAAACATAATCATTATATTAAGTGGTAATTTTAACAGCTCATTTATCAGAAAAACATCCTTGGAATTCGGCACGATATACTGTAGCTGCTGCAATTGCTCCCTTAATCCCTTTATCTGCTCACTCCAGTAATTAAAATCGGAGAGCTTTGTCGGCATGAACTTACTAGGTATATAGAATGGATTTCCGGTATATTGATAAAGCATTATTCCATATCCGATTATACTTAAAAAGGCGATAATACTATACAATATGCGATTTAATTTTCGTACAGATTTATTCTTCCAGGCGTAATCAATCAAGAGATATCTAATTAAAAAATAACAAAGGATTAAATAAAAAATCCATATAGGCATACTTAACCAAGAATTCATAAGCCTTCCATAAAAATAACTGTCATTTATCATATATTCCTGAAAAAAACCATTCTGCAACAGAAAATCCTGCGCCAATGCTTCTCCCTGCTCTTTTCCATTCTCCGGATAAAGAAATTCCAGATTAACATATTTTATACTGTCGTCTCCTGTTGTGATAATTACAGGCCTTAAGGATTTTACAACACCTCTGATGTAATAATCCTTGTTCTGGCAGAAGATGATATTTCCTATTGCATTTTCCGTTCCATATAACTGAAAGGCTGTATCTGTATCAATTATACAGCCCTTGCTGTCTTCCTGATATACATAATTGCCAAAGCGCAGAGTCGCCGGAGTCGTCAGTGACATGTCTCCGGCAACCAGCTGAATCGGTACCTTTGCTGTTCGTTTTAGGCTCCTATTCACTACTTCTTCTTCGCCAAGCTGAGTCCATGCCGTAATTTTAGGAAGCATCTTCGCTCCTCTGCTTTTCTCATTATCTAGTGCCGTTTTAATATCCTTTTTTGTAATACCCTCCGCTTTAAACCTTATGCCTTGGGTAGTATACTGACTCCTGATAAATGCAGTATCCTGAAGCTTTATGATTGAGAACCCGACTGCTGTAATGAAAAGTACGGCCAAAACTAAATAGTTTTTAATCCATTTCATAAATCCGCACCCGATCTCCCTCTGAGAAGTTTTTATTACTGCCAATAATGATATTATCCTTTTCGGATAATGCTGCCTCCACTGCTGCCAATTTACTATCCTTTGCCAGAACAGTAACCTTCATCCGATATGCTTCCTTAACTTTCCCCAGTACACTATCCTTTTCCTTAGCCAGTAGTATATAGGTTCCCTCCAACTCCTGGCGGATCGCTTGGATTGGAACGCACATAGAATAGGGCTGAGACTCCTTTGTAAGTTCAAAATCCAGACTGGCACCGATTTGATAATTTCCTTCCGGTAGTAATGCTGTAAAGCTTACTTTTCCATCCTGATCCGGCAGCGCTATATTCTCAATAACAGATGTTAACGATGTGTTCTCAACCCCTGCATTTATCTTTATCTCATCTCCGACAGAGAAGTATTTCATATCTTCCTTTTCGGCAGTCATCATGAGCTCATAACCACCCGTGGTAATAACGAGCTTTTCTTGCCCTGTAAGTGTCATACCCTGTACTATATCGTTATCGGAGATTATACCTGCCACAGGTGTATGGATTTCTCCTTTCTCAGATATAATACTTTCTATGTCATCCAACTCCTGCTGTTTATTTTCAATATCGATCTCCAGTATACTTCTTTGAATATCATTTGATTCATCCTGCTTCTCCTGATTTTCTTTCAAGACCTGTCCGGCATTCTTTACCTGATCCTGCTGAAGCTTTGCACGGTTTAAGGATCTATTTGCTACCTCCAAGGCTTTATTTTCTTCTTTCAAATCTTTGGTATAATCATAGCTTCCTTCCTCAATCGCTTGAATATCACGTTCCAGCTGCTCCTTATTTTCCCTTGCCGTATCCAATTTCTTATTCCAGCCATTGGTGCATTCTTCCTGGTCTTCTCTGGCTCTGGTAAGATTTGTTGCTGCTGCCTCCAATTCTGACTGACTGGCTGTTTTACCTTCCGTCAACCTCTTTATTAAAGCTTCAAAATAGTTCCCAGTATACACCGAGTTACTCTTAACATATTCACGATATGTAGTGATTGCATCTGCAAGCTCTGTATCCTCTTCTGTAAGTTTACCCAGGCTATCTTGTGCATCATCTACCACACGCTTGGCGTTATTTAATTCATCATTTTTTAATTTCAATTGTTCATAGTAACTGTTCCTCTCATTTTCATCACCAGAAGGTTCCCATACGATAACAACATTATCCCATTTTTCCTGTGTGGCAGCCAGATCTTCCCTTGCTCTTGTCAGCTTCTTCTCTGCATCGCTGACCAAGCGCCGGTGTTCTTTATATTTTCCGTTATAATAGAAATCGAATATTTTATTATATTCATCATTAATCTGTGCACTATTATTGCTGTTCAAAGAAGCAATATAATTATTGATTAACATTTCTGCCTTCGTTTCCGGCTCGTTTAATTCTGAAACTTTAGCCTCTGCATCCATTACTGCTCTTTTTGCAGATTTTTCTTCCTTCTCCTTTGAGGCTACTATATCCTCCCAGTTAGAGGTAGCTTCCTTTAATTCCTTTTCTTTATTTTCTTTTACCGTTTCTTTTTTATCAGCAATATTGTCCTCTCCTAGCTCAATATCTTCTTTCGTTTCTTTCACGATCAGTTTTGCTGTTTCCATACCAGTAGTATCTGTGGCACTCATGCTGGTTAAACCGATATTCCCATATTGTAGCTTTAGCTTTTCCAGTTCATCTTCCATATCTGATTTCTTATCCTGCAAACTCTCTTTATCATAGCGAAACAGCAGATCCCCCTCGTCTACCTCCTCACCCTCTTTAACAGAAACCTCAGCAATCTTGTAACCACCCATCAGAGTGATATATTTATGTGCCTCTTCTTTAACAATACCGGTTCCGTGAACTTCATAAACTAGATTACCTCTGTTTATTGTATCCACCTGTACCTTAGCAACCATTGCAGCAGTCGCTGCTCTGGATAGGACTGTAAATATTATCATTGTGATAAAAAATCCAATTAGTAACTTCTTAATTCTATTTTCCATATTAATCTCCCATGCTACCTCTCTGATGCTACTTTTCCCTATCTTATTCTTTCAGGCCGGAAGCCGCAATCCCCTGCTCCAGATATTTCTGTCCGTATAAAAATAGCAAAAGTGCCGGAAACATGACAATCACGGATGCCGTGAAAGCCACCCCCAGCTTATCCGTTGTTATATTGGGAAGATATAAGGTTAGGGGCCATAACGTCTTATTATTTGCCAAAAAAGTCAACGGCTGTTCTATTGCATTCCAGTATTCTAGAAAGCCCAAAAGAATAATGGATAATATTCCGGAGGTCCCTATTGGGATTCCTATCCGTATGAATATGTATAGTTCTCCCGCTCCATCCAGCTTTGCTGCTTCGATTAAGGATTTGGGCACCGCCTTAAAGAATTTGGTCATAACAAATACAGGAAACGCCGAGAAGATATTCGGAAGTATCAGTGCCAAATGAGTACCTATAAGTCCTAATTTAAATAGAACGAGATAACTTGATACCATTGTAATCTGAAAGGGCAAAATCATAAGAATAATATAAAGTATAAATAGAGCCTTCTTTCCGCGAAATCGAAATCTAGCAAAAGCCCAGGCTGCCGGAACTGATATGAATAATTGGCTGATGAGTACTGGGATCACCTGAATGCAGGAATTCCAAAACATCGTAAAAAAATTAGGGGAATCTAACAGTAGCTCAGCATAGGCACGTAAAGTAGGATAATGAGGCAGGAAGGACCAGGCTGGCGTACCCTTTGCCTGATTCAGAACCGGTCCCACATTGTTAAGAACCTCATCCTCGCTCATAAAGGATCCTGAAAACAATGTCAATAGAGGTATCCATGTAAAAAGAGTTAGCAGAAACAATAAGCAGGATCTAATTTCCTTTTTTATCTTCATTGACTACTCCTCTTCCACATCAAGCTTAATAAACAATAAAATTATTAATAAAAATACGATTACCAGAATAACTGCTGCTGCACTCATTTTCTGTATGTCCATTGCTATAAACCAATTACTGAGTATATGCTGTAACATATAGATGCTCTTATGAGGATAATCTCCTGCGATAAGATATGCTTCACGAAATACTTTAAAGGAATTGATAAAGGATAGGATACCAACCATAAAAATTGTCGGAACCAGCTTTGGTAATGTGATATAACGGAATTTATCCCATGCCCCGGCACCATCCACACTTGCAGCTTCATATAAGGATACTGATATTCCATTTAATCCTGTCAGCCATAAAATCATATCGTAGCCCATGTTCCTCCATAAATAGCTGAAAATTAAGATATAAAAAGCTTTACCAGAATTTATAAAATCAATTTTTTCCACTCCAAAATGGTTAAGCAATAGATTTAAAAGTCCATTCTGATGAAACAGCAGTTTCCAAAGGATAACGATGGAGGCTACAGGAATTGCCATGGGAAGCAGAAAGGAGGTTTTGAAAAACCTTTCATGCTTTCTCTGATGGTATAACAGCAAAGCTAGAAGTAGCGATAACAACAGAAGTAGCGGAATACAAATACCGATAAATTTAACTGTATTTTTTACTGCTAGTCTGAAGGCAGAATTTTCTATTACTGTTTTAAAGTTATCTAAACCTACGAACTTTGCACTCATCGCTTCACAGAAAGAACGTCTGATAACATCTGCAAAGGGCAGCAAAATAAATACAAATATTCCTAGTAAGCTTGGAAGCAAGAACAGCCAGGCTTTTCTTGCTTCCTTCTTTGCCTGCTTCGAGCCGGCATTTCCCTTCCGTTTATACAACCTAATATATTTTTTCATAGTTCTACTCAGCCAAATAGGTACTTATTTTTGAAGCTGCTGCTGAAGCAGCCTGATCTACATCGATATCTCCTTTGAAAAATGGTAGCGCTTCATCAATAATAATATTATTAATCACTTGATTCATTTCAATTGGTGTTGTTAACTCCGAAAGCATTTTTAAAGTACTTTCCCTTTCTTCTTTAGAAGGCCAGGTGGCATTAATATAATTTCCATCTTTATCACCCATGGCATAGAAAAGCTTACTTTCTTCTGCTGCCCATTTCTTTAATGAATCATTGTTAACAGGAAAACCATCAAAGAGATTAGCATCCTGCACCTCTGACGATAACAGATAAGTGATAAACTGCTTTGCCAGATCCATTTCTTTACTAGAACTATTAAGTCCAATCATTCCTCTCGGTATGAAGGATTTATTAATTGTAGAACATTCCAAATGGTTTTTATTTTTGATTGAATAAATATCCACTGTTGATAAAATACTGTAAATCTGTGTCATACCTGTTAAAAATTTATTATTTACTATTCCTAAAAATCTATCTCTGAATAATTTACTACTGTCAATAAATCCATTCTCATTAGCTGGAGCGTCTTCCAAAAATTCAGTCGCTTTGATATTTTCAGCTAACTTTTTCAAATTACTTAAGAAAGACACCAATTGCTCTTTATCAATCTTTTTGTCTTTATAAAATTCCTTAGAATACAAAGCCAGATAATTCTGAAGCAGCTCTTTATAGGTTAATGAGCATGAAAATGGTTTCTCATTGTTGTTCTGTATATAATTAATTATACTTTCCATATTGTTTAAGGAGGATAGCGCATTATCATTTCCTAGTATCATCGGTACACTAAAACGTACCGGTATTTGATATAATTTATCCTCCTTATTAAAACAATCTAAAATGTTAGATAATATTTTTCCTGAGTCTTTCAAAGGCTTTATGATATTGGAAATATCTGTAAGTACTCCTTTTTCTAGATAGGAATCCACCGGCAATCCATCAAGTATTAATATATCAGCTCCGCTTCCAGCTAACAGCTCCGTATTTAACGCACGAATATAATCAGATACCGTTCCTCCTTCTTCTCCCATAGCAACGGTATAATCAATCTTTAAATCAGAATTTTTTGATTGAAAGAGTGAGATTGCCTGCCTTATCGTATTATTTTCCTGAAGGGAATATACGCTAATTTCTTGGGACGGAACAGCAGATACATTTTTATCATAAACATAATGCATTAACCTGAATTCATCATTGTTATCGATATAAGAGGCATAATACTCTTCCTCGCCTCCTCCTGTTACATATAATTTATCAAAATGAATGGACGGCATACTCATTGAATTCAATGCCCCATCTACCGTAGTTTCCCACAGCGTACCATCCTTGGTCAGACGATGTATTCCGGACATATCTCCCATAAGAATTGTACCATCGGTTTTTTGGGCAAAGGCTAGAGATATGGGTTTCACATTGTAATCTGTAGTTTTCTCGACCTCTTTTTTTACGGTATTATATATAAATATACTTTTCTTATCCTGTGAAGCAGCTATAATATTATTACCGGATACCATATAGTTAGTGTAATAATCCCGACCTGAAATGGCTATTTTATCAAGCTTTTCACCCTCCGGTGAGAATATCAGTAAAGAATTTGAATCATTCATATCATACAGAACCAGATTGCCGTTTTCTAATACACTCAAATCTTCAATCTCCGGATAATAGGTATTTTTATTTGATGGTTGCGCTTTGTCTAAATAAGGAATCCTTATTTCCTTTGAAGCTTTGCCATGCTCTGATTTTATGATATGGCTTCTGGCATCTTTATCATACTTCGTATAGCAGGCATAATAATTCCCATCGTTTCCGTAGCAAATTGTTTTCAATTCAATATTACTACCACTCAACTTTCCTGTATTGAGCCAGTTAGCTTCGCCCTCCTCCCAGGTTATATCTTCCTTTAAGCGGTAGCATAGATACTTTTTCTTCAAACAGGTATATAGTTCTATCCGATTGTCAGAGCCTCGCAAAATTTTTACAACTTTTTCGCCCTCTTTTAATGCAGGAAATTCAATCTTCTTTTCCATGAATCTTCCCATCTCGACTTCTGTCTTCTTTTGACCTTCCTCCTTAATAACTACTTTATTCTGACCTTTTTTCTGCCCATCTACCTGCTCTTCTTTTTTACTGCAGCCTTGTAATATAGTTGTTACAAATATCAGAATTAGCATCAGAGCGATTATTCTTCTTCGCATGTTTAGTCCTCCTTTATTATTTTTAAAGTTGGTTATCTTTACCTAACCAGTTGTCTTTTGAAAATAATGTAGCAGGTATTTCTCTAAAAATTCTTTAATTTTAATAATGAAAGCAGAAAAGAGCTGTAATAAATAAATCTTTCTCTGATACGCTCTCTTCTGGTAGACAAGTGAAAGATTATCAATTGTTACTCAGAAAGTATCATACCGTTTTTGCAAAGATTTATTTTACTACAGCTCTTATATTTATCATTTACCCACCAGATCACTTATGTTGTTATGTTCTATGAATAGGCAGGCTAATGATAAAGGTCACACCCCCACCATCAGTATCCTTCAAACTTATCTTACCATCATGGAGTTCTGTCAGTTCCTTAGCAATACTTAACCCCAGTCCAAAATGATTCTTATCTTTTCTTGACTTATCTCCTTTGTAAAACCTCTCAAATATCTCCTTCTTCATATCTTCTTCGATACCCGCCCCATGATCTTCAACCTCTACCAAAAGTTGATTTTTCTTGGCATATGCCCTTAGGATTATCCTATCTTCTTCCATAGTATAGGATACCGCATTATCAATGAGTACTGAAAGTATCTGCTTTATCCGAAGAGCATCCCCCTCAATCTTTGGAAGCATCTCATCCTGTAAATCGAGCTCTAAATCCTTATTTCTCTCCTTGCAAAAGGGTTGAAATATATCATAAGCATCAATGATCAAGGTATCCATATCGATAATTTCTTTCTTCACGGACCAATTCTTAGCGTCTGCTGATGCAAGTAACAGAAGTTCCTCTATCAAAGTGGATAAACGCATACATTCCTTGTCTATCCCTTTCGTGAAATGTCCTGCCCTCTCAGGTTCGATCATTAAAGCAGAAGCATTTGCGCGTATTACCGCTAAAGGTGATTTAAGCTCATGAGAAGCCGATGCAATGAATTCTGTTTGTCTTCTTCTGCTTTCTTCTACCGGTTCTAATGACTTTCCAACAATCACTCGGCTAACACTATATAAAGCGGCAATTCCAGCAAGATACAGTATTATTACGAGAACTTTCTGCCTTAATGCAGCTGATGTATGATCCGAGATATATTGAAGCATGATAATGCTTCGAAATCCTTCCTCCGTTGGGATCATACAAACCTGAGCAAAATATCTGTCATTTTTATCTCCTTTTATTACATAAATACTACTTTGAACTTCATTTACTGATACAGGCCGGATTTCAGTATGTATATGATCCTTACTGGCTTTTAGCTTCACTTTTTCTACCAACTTATAACGGTTTGTGACAGCCTTCCAAGCCCCTTTATACCATAGTGCATGACCGTTATCTTCTACATGTATAATCAGTTGATGCTTTGTCTCCATCTCAGCTAGCCATAAATGACTGATCTCGTTATTGATTAAAACCTTCTGTGTTACGGTCATAAAATTATTTTGAAATGTTTCCTTTTTATTACGAAGAAGCTGCTGATTTGTGGTAGCCATTGCAAGCAAAAGAACAGCTGTTAATATAAGTCCGGTTGAAAAGGTATATAATAATATCAGCTTTTTTCTTAGTTTATTAATCATTCTTCTTATACTCCAATTGATAACCGATACCATGTACCGTCTTAATTTTAACACCAGTATTGATTGCTTTTAATCTTCGCCGTAACAGGAATATGTAATTATCAATATTGCCATCCCCAACAAAGTTGTCCATCCCCCAAACCCGGCTAAGTATCTGATCTCTGTTCAAAAGCTGTCCTTTATTTAAGAGAAAAAATTCCAGTAAGGCTCCTTCTCTTTTCGACAAGGAGACATTCTTATCCTCACACTTCAATTCATAGGTATTAATATCAAAGGTAATGTCTCCATATTGCAATGCGTCGGAACTTTCCATTCTCCTTGGTCTTCGAAGCAAAGCCCTGATCCTTGCCTGTAATTCCTCGACAACAAAGGGCTTAACCAGATAATCATCCGCTCCTGAATCTAAGCCGTCAATTCTGTCATTAATTCCATTCATCGCCGTAATCATGATAACCGGTGTAGTGATTCCTTTTTTGCGCAGCTTATCAAGAATTGTAAGTCCATCCAAACCCGGCAGCATACGGTCAAGTATAATTACATCATGGTTATAGCTTGACAAATAATAAAAGACATCGTTTCCATCATTGCAGATATCTAATTCATAACCTTCCTTCTTTAAGTGAACAGCAACTGCATCACATAGCTCTTTATCATCCTCGATTAACAATAATCTCATAGGTATCCTTTCTCCAATAATAGGATTTCTATTGATAGATGCTCTAATTTCTATATTATGGTAGCATGTCTTTCTTCATTAGACAATAATATATGTATAATTTTCCAATATCCATTTTAACATAGGGATTAATATAAAGAGCCAGCTATAGCCTCTCCCATAGGTTAAAGAAGCTACCTAAAGCTGCTAGGTTTCAAGAAAATCACCTATTTTAATTAAATTTTTTTTTATATGATTTTGTTTTATAGGAATATAAATTTATAATTTTTTTAATTTATTAGTTGCATTATGCAATTATTTTGTGATACAATTATTGCAGGAGGGTTTTATATGAATCATTTGAACAAAGCGAAACAACTACGTGAATCTATACGCCTAATGGAACGAGAACTTGGCATTTTGGACGAATGTAATATGTCATGTAGTGGAGTAACACTGACTCAATGCCATGCCTTGGTGGAAATTGGTCGTGCTAAAAGCATTTCACTAATTGAACTTTCTAAATTAATCAACCTTGATAACAGTACAATGAGCCGAACGGTAAACAGCCTGGTTAACAACGGCTTGGTAGAACGTGAACTTGATAAGAAAGATAGACGCTATATTACTATAAAACTCTCAGAGTGCGGAATTAAAGTTTTTAAGAGCATTGAAGAAAACATGAATTTATTCTACATGAAAGTGTTTCAAGAAATCCCTATTGATAAACAGGAACAGGTATTAGAAAGTATGCAAATTTTATTAGAGGCTATAAGCATGAATAAATACCAAAGATAATGTTTGAATCATTTTATTAAAAAACAAAATTATTAGGAGGTGAATATTATGTGTAAATCGGACTGTGCAGTAGATTGTTTTAATAATGGATACAACTGTGCCCAAGCAGTATTTTCTACATACTGTGAACAATTAGGATTAGACAAAACCAATGCATTAAAAATTGCTGGAAGCTTCGGTGCTGGTATGGGGTATATCGGTGAAACATGCGGTGCTGTTACAGGAGCTGTTATGCTAATTGGATTAAAGCATGGCAAAGTTCATAAGGATAATAATGAAGCCAAGGAAACCACTTATAATTTGGTACAGGAATATACAAAACGGTTTAAAGCTATCAATGGTTCGGTTAAATGTACTGAATTGCTTGGCTATGATTTAAGTACTGCTGAAGGGTTCAAAACTGCCGGAGAATCAAATTTATGGAAAACTGTATGTGCAAGACTCGTGAAAGATTCGGCGCAAATAGTTGAAGAACTGCTCGAATTGAAATGATTATTCGTAAATAAAGATAGGGCTGTCGCATTTGGGACAGCCCCATCTTTTATTTTAATATTAATTTTTCATCCATCAAACCAACGCTTTTATAAATATCTGGTAATTGTTAAATCCATGGTTTTTAAGCAATCTACAACTTTTTTATCAGTCCATGACTTTTTAACACTATCACACAACGGATAATTATTTTTAACCCCTTATTCAACAGTAACAGCCTTGGCAAGATTTCGGGGTTGATCCACATTATAACCTCTGTGTACACAGGAATAATATGCCAGAAGCTGTAATGCGATTGCAGTTGTAAAAGGGGTCAAGTATTCCGGCACTTGGGGTAAGGCAATGTGATAGTCATAAGCGGATTCCTCCACCTGAACCTTACCGTTCGTAATTAAAATTACGAATGCTCCCCTAGCACGTACTTCACGGATGTTTGATACCATTTTTGATAATACGTTTGCCTGTGTGGCAAGTGCAACTACAGGAACCCCGTCCGTAATCAATGATAAAGTTCCGTGCTTTAGTTCTCCTGCAGCATACGCCTCGGAATGAATATAACTGATTTCCTTTAACTTAATTGAGCCTTCTAGGCAAAGAGGATAATCTAGCCCCCTACCGATAAAGAACAGATCCTCCTTATCTTTGAGCTTCGTACATATTCCATCTATCAACTGATCTAAGCTTAAGGCACCTCTCACTGCCGGAATAACCTCTTTTAACTCCTTCATATATACCCTGCACTGCTCCTCTGTAATCATTCCCCGGATAAGAGCAAAATGATATGTCAATAAATAAAGGCAGGATAGCTGTGCTGTATATGCCTTTGTACTTGCTACAGCAATCTCCGGTCCGGCCTGAGTATAAAGTTCATAATCACTTTCACGGGCAATGGTAGAACCCTTCACATTTACAATAGAAAGAGTCCCTGCACCTCTTTCCTTGGCAAGGCGGAGTGCCGCAAGTGTATCCGCAGTCTCTCCTGACTGAGAAATCGTAATTACCAGTGTATTTTTATCCATAATCGGATCTTGATAACGGAATTCAGAAGCAATCTCAACCTCAACCGGGATACGAAGTAGCTTCTCAATCATGACTCTTCCAACCATTCCTGCATGCATGGCTGTTCCGCAGGCTGTGATAATTACCCGGTTCACATTTTCAAAGAGGGTATCCGGTATATGATCACCGCTAAAATTAGGTATACCTGCTTTAATCCTCGGCAGAATTGTTGAGTTTATAGTTTCCGGCTGTTCACTAATTTCCTTCAACATATAATGAGGAAAACCATTCTTCTGCGCTGCAGTGATATCCCAATCCACATGGAGCATCTTCGGTGTAATGATTTTGTCGTTGAAGTCTTGCACGGTAATTTCTTCCTTGGTAAGTCTCGCAATATGCTGCTCCGGAAGTACAAAATAATCCTTGGAATAGCCAATTAAGGCAACCATATCAGATGCAATCATGGAGCCTTCCTTAGAATGACAGGCCAGCAGTGGGCTTGCATTACGAAGACAGTATACAACCTCCGGCTCATCTTCAAATAAAATGCAGAAGGCATAAGCACCATCCAGGTGTTTTGCAGCCTTTTTTATTGCATCAAATGCATCACCATTATAGTAGCTGTCTATCAACATTGCTGCGATTTCTGTATCAGTCTGGGAAATAGGATATCTTCCGGCCTCGGAAAACTCCTGCTCTAACTCATGATAATTCTCAATGATACCGTTATGGATCAATGTAACCTTCCCGTAAGTATGTGGGTGTGCGTTTCCATCTGTAACTCCTCCATGAGTAGCCCATCTTGTATGCCCTATTCCACAGGTACCAGACAGTTCCTGACAATCAGCTACTTTATCCTTCAGTGCAGTAACTTTCCCGGCCGTTTTCATCGTACTAACCCTACCATCATGAAACAAGGAAATACCCGCACTATCGTATCCACGGTATTCCAGAGCCGCAAGGCCCTCCAATAGTATATTTTTAGCCTCGAGGCTTCCTGTATAACCAATAATTCCGCACATAATTTCCTCCATTCTACCGCACTTAACAAGTCGGTATCTATTCAATTTTCAATGTTCTGAATGAATTCATAACACAAGTAAGCCTCGTTAAAGATAGCGAAGTCATAATTGTATCTAATTCATTTACTTGGTTATGCCGCTGTTGTGCTACGGTTACCCATAGGTTTTTTCGACACATAACATGCCCAAGTGCACGAGAGAGCATCCGCCGAACATTTCGCTGACTCCCTACCTCGTTAACCTCTAAAACCCGGCATATATCATATGCTTTATCCCAATAGAGGTACATGGCGCTAATTTAAACATTTCTGTTAGATAGATCTTGGGTTGATCCTGTTGATAGTTACCGTAATCACAATCTATTTTATGTATTTACCCTCCTTTTTGTTACATTTTATGCGCAATCTTCAATTATGTAAAGCGTATTAATAACCATTGTGATGGTATCATGTTATCATTTTCGAGGGTAATTGTCAATGAAAGCACTCCGAGTTACATTGGTATAAAGCATAGTTTACAAGATGCTACAAAGACTAACGGTCTGATTCGAGGACGTAAAACAAAGCAGCGGTTTTGCTTTTCAAAACCGCTGATCGATTATTTTGAATAGGGAATAAAGCTATCTATGCCCCTTGGCAGAAGGGAAAGTGGTCTCACTTCCATATTTGTATTTGTGGTACTATTGTCATTTTTACACTTAGAGGATTGAGAGATTTGACAAATGACTCTGCGGCACTGTCTTTGAATATTTTGCGGGAAGCAGCTTTTAGTTGCTCCACCGATTCCCAATGTTGAATCATGATCCATAGGTTATTTCCTTCATCATAAAGAAGTTCAGTATCAATAAAGCCCGGCTGTTTAGAGTGAAAATTCTTTTCAAGCCCGTCTACAATAGAAATAAACTCTTCCTTTGTGATACTGTCTACTAATTTCATGTTTACTAATTCTGTTGCAATGCACATAAAAATTACCTCCTGTTTTTTTATAAGTATAAATAAAAAAAGCAAAAGGTATTGAATAAAAAGGACATTCATAAATAATCGTATATCGTATTTTCTTTTACTGTTATTTTCTCTTGCTGAAAAGTTCGGGGAGCTGCACCGGAATATCTCCGGAACTCTCTTATGAAATGGGCTTGGTCTGAATAATCATTATCATATGCTATTCCCGATAGCTGTTTTGCATTTTGATGAACTAACTGATTACCAGCTTCTTGAAATCTTCTTATCGAACGCAATACTTTCGGCGTATATCCTGTATAACATAAAACATTTCGTACAAACGTTTTTGTATTTATATTATGTTTCCAACAAAACGCTTTTATAGTGATATCGTAATCTGTTACTAAAAAGTCATGTATAAGGGACACCTTATCTATGTCTTTATCATTTTCATGAATTTCCTCACACAGAGCTTTTTCAATATTCTCTATCCTCTCTTCTGTGGATACGCTATCTGAAACCACCAATTCCATTTTTTTTGCGAGAGGTGCTGCTAGTTCAAATAAATCAACAACTTCATCCTGTATATCAGCTAAGGATTTGTGAACAAAGGGATAAAGTCCAAAAGGATAAAAAGATATTCCAAAGATACGGATGTTTCCTGCTTGATGGATATAGCTGTGTCTACTTCTCAATCCGTTTACATGAAAGGGAGTGGCAGAAATACATTTTAAATCTGTTTCATAAGTGATATTGCCGGATAAATTAAGCAATAGATCAATGCAATCGGTTGGCAACAGCTTATAATGGATATCAGCGTCCTCAACTTCCAAGTACCATATAAATTTTATCCAAGGCACAAGCCGTTCAGCTTTGATAGCGTATCTTTTCATAGAAAGTATTTACATACTACCTCCAATCGCTTTAAACATAATATAATTAGTCGAAGTTGGTGTGGCCGCAGATTGAAAACTAAATTAGATATCACATGTAATTCAGATAATACATGTAATATATAGATATCTCTTCTTGCCTCATGTATAATAATTCCATGTAATTTAATCTTTCAATTCTCTGTAACCTGTCGAATTCCAGTCGGACTGTTATTCATTAAATGTTATTAAGATAATTCTTAAGTTAATCTTTGTGGTTAACTCTAGTTTATACTACATAAAACCGGAATTCAACATTTATCAAAAACCATTCTTTATTTTACTTTATTATAAAATTATGATAGCTTGCACCGATTTTGTATTTTGAATCGTATTATTATTGAATGTGATATCACAAATGGTACCGTAATTATGAAATACCCGGGTAAGTTTATTCTTAATTACTGTAGCATATCTACACAGGAAGGAGAAAGCACATTGAGATCTTTGGAAGAAAATGAATTTATTGTGACTCAATTCTCACGTTATGGAAGAATGGTCTTGCGGATTGCCTATCAAAATACTACCAATATGTCGGAAGCTGAAGATATCACGCAGGAAGTATTTTTAAAATTAATAAACGCAGAAAAGGATTTTACCAATGATGAGCACATCAAAGCATGGCTTATTCGTGTTACGATCAACCTATGTAAAGATTATTTTAAATCTTCAAGATTTCGTAGTAACATTGCCTATACGGAAGAAAATCTTACTTCCGAATGCTATGTGGATCATCACCCAAGATTCGACGATCATCCGGTTTTTGTTGAGCTAAAAAAACTTCCTACAAAATACCGGAATGTAATGTACTTATACTATATTGAAGAATATTCGGTGCCTGAGATAGCAAAAATCCTTGCATCGAATGTTAACACCGTAGGTTCCTGGCTTCGAAGAGCCAAGAGGAAATTAAAGATGAATATGGAAGGAGAGGATATTCATGAAGAAGGAAGATTATATTGCAGCAATGCAAAAAATTAATATTTCCGATCAGTTTATGAAGGAAACGATCACCCTGTTGGAATCGGGCAAAGACCAAATCAATCATAAAAGTAAATTAAATCAGATGAGTAATCAACGCTCAATTAAAAGTAATCATATATGGAAAGCTGCTGCCATTATTGTGGTTATGTTACTATCAACAGCGGGAATAACAGCAGCTGCCGCAAAATTAAATATTACGGATGTATTTCAGGGTTATTTTAAGGAACCGTCAAAACAGGAAAGCAATATAAACGGCAATTCACAAAATGACCAGAATACAGTTGCATTAACATCAGTACCTATGAGAGAGGACAATGAATTCATTACAAAGGCAAGTGCACTCGTAAGTTCCTCGGTAACAAAGAACGGTCTGAAGCTAACTGCAAGAGGTATCGTCGGCGACAAACATTCTATTTATATCGCAGTTAATGTTGAGACCGTCGACAAAAGTCCCTTCAGTAAAAGCCAGAAAAATGCTGTGAAAGGCTTATCCTTCAGTAAAGTATGGCTTCAAACCAATGGTAACGCTCTTGGTCAATACTGCTATGTAACAAGAGTGGATGATGAATCAAATGCCGGAAAGGCAACCTTTGTACTGCGAAACTCACTTGATATCAAAGGGGATATTAAGCACATTAATATTACTTTTACGAATATGACGGCTCAGAATGAGGGGTTGATTGATATTGGCTCCCAGAAAAGTTTGCTTGATATGATGAACGAGATCGGAGAAGCATCCGAGGATGACTTCGATTTTATGGGGATGAGATCCACAAACAAAGAAGATTATGATTGGTTTCGTAAACTCTCTAAGAAGTTTCTTAATGAGTTTAAGAAGGATAATAACCTCAGTGATAAAGAGATTACAGGTTTACCATATGATTCCTATTGGGGTTTAAGGGATGCTTATATGGAGAAGGCAATTATGGAACGGGAAGGCATTCTTCCGAAATACTGTATTAAAAAAACCAAGAATCAAGCGAACTTCTGCACCAAGTATCCAAAGCTCGCCATCAGCAATATCGGTATCCGAAATAATCAATTATGTGTAAAATTTGAACTTAATAATGCAATGAGCTTTGAGAATTTCTTTGATTCAAGGATTGTTCTTGTTAACAAGAAGAATGGTTCCATCCTTGTCGGCAGTGTAGATGCCAGCCAACCAATCAACGGAAATGATGAAAGTCAAGCGGATATGGTAAATGGCAAGATTATTTCCTGCGGAGCCCAATTTAACGGAATATCTAATAAGGATGTACTTAAGGATTACTACTTTGCGTTTGGTGGTAAAGACTTCTCTGAAACAACACTTTACGAGGGTGAATGGAAACTCGATTTTGATGTTGATTATAAGGATACAAGCAGAGAGTATTCCTTATCTGAGAATGTAAAGATTAACGGTGAAGAAAGGAAATTAGAAAAAATCTCCGTATCTCCGTTGTCCCTGCAGCTGCAGTTAGGGACTCAACAAGATGCAAAAGGCGCTTATGAACAGGAAGCTGCCCCCTTAGACAAGAATATTAATATTGTAAATGATGACAAAATTAAGATTATTATGAAGAATAACAAGGAAATAATCATAGATAATCTATCCTATGATGACAACCTGCTTAGTACGGTATTACCTGTGGTAATCGATTTAAATCAAATTTCAGCCATTGATATAAATGGAACAATAATAAAATTATAGGATTAGTAGTTAATATTAAATCTCACATGTAAAGTAAATATTTGGAATGTTCTTTATAAAATCCCAGGAATACAGTTAGAATGAGACACTTGCCCCGATTACTTGTCTTAACTAATTTCCTGGGATATTTTTACTCTAAAAAAATTGAACTGTGAGAACCTTGATACTTCAAATCAATGACAGAGTCTCATAGAGGTAATATGATCAAATAAATCTTATATCTTATACTTACTTAAATCCTCCTGGAAGTTTTTGATCATACGATCAAATACATTAATCTGATGCGTCAGTTTATTGATCTGATCCATATAGATTGCGACATTGGAGCTTGCTTCCTCGGTAGCCGCCGAGTTCTCTTGTGCAATAGCAGCAAGACTATGCATATTATCAAATATGGAAGAAATATTATCTGCTTCCTCCTTCAACTCCTTTGAGGTACGAATCATTAAGTCCGATACGGCTTTCAGATTATCATTTGACTGGCTAGAGTTATTAACAGCATCGGTAAGTTTGTTACTTTCCGTTTCCAATACATTATACTGAGTATCAATGTCGTTCACTACACCTTCAATACTTCCCATAAACTCGGTGAGATCTCGGTTTATTTCCTCAACAGCCTGATTTGTCTCTGTAGAAAGTCTTCTTACTTCCTCTGCAACAACCGCAAAACCTTTTCCTGCATCACCGGCTCTTGCCGCTTCAATTGATGCATTCAGTGCCAATAAATTGATCTGTTTTGCTATAGAAGATACAATGGAAACAATTTCGGTCATGCCCTGCGCATTATTATGAAGTTCCTTGCTGTTCATCTGAATCTTCTTAAATTTATCCATAACACTATTAATTTCTTTTGTAGTTTGGTGAACATTATGAAAGCTGCTTTCCAGATTAATCATAGCTGCTTCAATTTTATCTTTATTATCCTGACTAGTATCCGAAATACGTGTAACATTCCTGATACTTTCATTTAATATGGTTACAGAATTCTCGGTATCCTCCGCCTGTGTTGTTGCAGCCACCGCTACTTCCTCAAGTACCCCGGTAATATCATCGGAAGTCTCTTGCATTGTCTCTGCAATTTCTGTAACAGATTTATTGAATGTATACATTTCATCTACAATTGCATTAAACCCAATAAAATCTTTTTGAACACTGCGTTTTACTTCATTGATATTCTCAAAAACAGTCTCATACTCATCACCCGATTTCACAGAGAGATACTCAACAAAATCATTCTGCCCAAGTCTTGAAAGTTCTTTGACCAGTAGCTTCTGAGGCCGGTGCAATATCGCTGAAGTAACAGCTGATGCAATGAAAGCTCCAGCTCCGATGAATAGTGCATCTATCTTTGAAGGCAATATAATAAAAGCTAATAGCCCTACAACAACCATGTTTACTAACGAAATTTTTAATGTAACACTCTTTATAAAGCCAAAGGACAGTATCCGATTAATACGATATTTTTTTATGTACCTGATTTCCTTATCAAAGGTCAGCTTCATCTGAACCTCATTCTGCTTCTGTTCAATTATTTCTAGCTTTATCTCTTCATTAAATTGATGAGCGACCCCGCTGATTAATCCAAATAGATAGTGCTGCATCCCTCTTTTTGAGCGATAGGTAAATATAATATCGTGGGTAGAAATCGGCAGGATATCCAGAATCGGAGGAACTGCTCCTGCAAAACGTTTCATTACAATTTTATGTACATCATTCATTGACTTTAGAAATTGATAAGCAGACTCATGGCGGAAGAATCCCGGATAAATTTTGCTAAAGGTCTGTATGTTCTGTTCTCCCATAATGCGCCATATTTCTTTATGATCCTTTCCTACCTGGTTACCTACATGATCAACAATACCTGTTGCTATCTCGTCCTTCACATCTTCTAAGGGTGTAAAAATAACATCAAGAGGTAGCTTATTCGCTGTAAGCGCTTTATCTACAATTTCCTTACCAAATAATGCCCTGCATGATTCAACCCAGGATGAAACTACTGTGCCTTTCATATCTGTTCCTCCTTATCTACTATAAGTATATTACCTTATTGCTATCATACATCATTTTATCAAAGAAATCAATTATCAATAATAGTAATTATTATTAAGTAAATTCTTTCTGCAACTCATAAATGGAAGCTACACACATGCCTTTTAACTTTAGATAATTGCGAAACTCTTAAATTTCAGATATTGTATACAATTACAAAGACTATATAGTTTCGCAATTACCTAATGCCTTTTAACTTGTGTATAGATTATGCGGAATTACTTATATCATATATTGTTTAAAAGTAACATCCTCCATTGATATAATTTAATCCCTGTATTTATTATTCTGTCTTCCGACCCCTTCTTTTCTAACGTTATGATTCTGATTTTGATTTTCCGGTTTAACAGAATTTGTTACATTATTGAATTTCTCCTGCTCTTTTTTTTGTTTTATTTTTTCCTGTTTTCCCTCGTTCATAAAGCACCTCCATTATGCAGCTGGTTTCGGTTCCCATATCTAATTATTGTTTGCAAAGTATTTTACTATTTTATTATCATAGAAACCTGAGCAATTTATGTAAGAAGCCTTAAATTTCCGAAACATAGGAATCATTTTAAGCATCTTAGTCCCTATATCTTGCATTTATTTAGTAATATTATTATAGTAAAGTTGAAATGGAGGTGCACTGATTGAAGATACATATTAATGAAGATCCGTCTTTTTCCGAAACCGAAATTACAATAAACTGCAATAAGTTAGACACGAATGTGGAAAAGTTAATATCCATACTTCGTGTGATGGATTTAAAGCTTACGGGAAAGAAAGATAACCAAACTTATATACTGGATGCCTCTCAGGTTTTATACATAGACACGGTCGATAAGAAAACCTTCTTCTATACTAACAATTACTTTTATGAGACGGATTTAAAATTATATGAATTGGAAAATCAGCTATATGCCTTGGATTTTATCAGGATAAGTAAATCCTGTATTATTAATTTTAATCATATTAACTCTATTAGAGCAGATATCGACGGGAGGCTTCTGGTCACAATGAGTAACAAGGAGAAAATAATCGTATCCAGACAGTATGCACCAATTATTAAGAAAAAGCTGGGGGTGAAATAATGGAACAGAAATTTAAGAGAAAATATAATTTTATTACTCAAGTGCTGATTTTATTTGCTGTAGATGTTTTACTCCTTATTTTATTAGCAAGCCTCTTCGGAGACGGTGCAAACAAAATCTCCAACTTGTATAAATTCGGTTCGAAAGGTCTGGCTATTTCTACTCTACTACAATTTTTACTCAGTTCAACTATTATTATCTCATTAAAAGCATTATTTTTTTCTGAGAAATTGTTTAAAAACATGATGACCTTATGGAGGTCCGTCCTGTTACTTCTTAGTACTCTAATCTCCAGTATTATATTAATTATAGTTTTTGATTGGGCTCCCCTTGATTATCCCTATGCCTGGATTGGATTCTTTACCTGTTTTGGCAGCTGTTTCATTATCTGCACCCTGTTTATGATTATTAGAACAAAACTGGAAAGCAAAAAATATGATGAATTGCTTTCCTTTTATAAGAATCAACATGGAGGAGAAGATCGCAATGAATCAAATAGTAATTAGCGGGATATCTAAAAATTTCGGGCAGAAGGAGGTTTTAAAAAATGTCTCTTTTACCGTCTCCAATTCAGAAATATTCGGACTTCTTGGCCCGTCAGGTGCCGGAAAAACCACTTTGATTAAAATATTAACCGGTCAGCTTATCTATAACGGTCAGGCTATGATTCTTGGTAAAAGCTGTGACCAGCTGGATCGAAGCATTTATGATAATATTGGAATGGTTATGGATAACAGCGGAGTTTATAATCGGTTATCCTGTCTGGATAATATGATGCTCTTTGCAAAGCTTTATGGAAAAAAGAAAAAAGATGTTCTAGAAATCCTTAATCAGGTGGGCTTAAACGATGTTAATATATCTGCCGGTAAACTTTCAAAAGGAATGAAGCAGAGACTAATCCTTGCCAGAGCCTTGCTGCACCACCCTAAGATTTTATTCCTAGATGAGCCAACCAGCGGACTTGACCCTTCCACAGCAAATGAAATTCACAAACTCCTTCAGAAACTAAAAGAGGACGGGACAACGATTTTCCTAACAACCCACAACATGGAGGAAGCTTATAAGCTTTGTGATCATATTGCTTTGCTGAATGGCGGAATCATCGTCGAATACGGCATACCAGAGGAATTATGCAGAAAATATAACAAAAACAATATGATAACAATCCTATGTAAGGATGGTAATTCAATTACATTATCCAACGAGCCTGAGTCCGCCGGGTCTATTGCAAAACTGTTAACAGAGAGTAAGATAGAGACCATTCATTCCTCAGAGCCTAATCTAGAACAGGTATTTATGACGTTAACTGGAAAGGAGTTAAATCGATGATTCGTGTACAGAATATCTCTGCCTTAATAGTAAAACAGCTGAAGGATACCCTGAAAAACATGCCGGTAATGATGTTATTCATTGTATATCCCTGTATTGCTCTTGTAATGACACAGGCAATGAAGGATCAAGCAGGATCTCCGCTATTTTTTATTGCCATTTTTGCCACCATGCACTGTGTATTTGCACCAATTGTTTCGATATCAAGTATATTATCGGAAGAAAAAGAGACAAACACCTTGAGAGTACTCATCATGTCAAATGTTACTCTAAGAGAATATTTTATCAGTATTGGGGGTTTTGTATTACTTGCCAATCTGGCTACCGGATGCATATTTATATTTGCAATGGATAAAACAGTAACAGAATCCTTAATCTTTCTCGTAGCCTTAGGCGGCGGCTGTCTGATTTCTATTATCATCGGAATCTGTATTGGACTTTATGCAAAAAATGCTTCAGCAGCAAGTGGTGTGGCTGTTCCTTTTTCTATGGTATTCTCCTTCCTACCCATGCTATCAAACTTTAATAAAGGGATCGAATCCGTTGCAAGATTCACCTACAGTCAGCAAATCAGTTACCTGTTCTCAGGAAAAGATCTTACTGTATTCGGTGCTTGTGTCATCGGAATTAGCTTTATATTATTCGTCTTACTGGCTTCTTATTTGTACCAAAGGAGCCTGAAAGCAGAATAAGTTATATTAACAATTCCCCTCATACACATATTTTAAATTCTTTCTTGCCACCTCCGCCAGATGATAAACCTGTTGTACCGGAGTTGCATCTCTGTCCTGCATATGCCATCTTGGAAAGAAACGAGATATGTGAAGGGGGATCTCAGGGTTTACGCCTGCAAGCCAACCAGATAATTCCTCCATCTCTTCTTCACTATCATTTTCACCCGGAACAATTAAGGTGGTAACTTCTACATGACATTGTTCTGCTGCCAGCTCGATCGAATGTTTTACTGTTCGAAGATCCCCTCGAAGCTTATGATAGTATTCCTCGGTAAAGCCCTTCAGATCAATATTAAAGGCATCAATAACTGGAAGCAACTCTATAAGCGGCTTTTCGCAGATGTAGCCATTGGTAACCACCACATTCTTAAGCCCATTTTGCCTGGTAAGAATTGCACAGTCTCTAACAAATTCATAGCCAATCAACGGTTCATTATAAGTGTAGGCGATTCCGATATTTCCTTGATTTTTCAGTAATAAAGCTTTTTGGACCAGTTCCTCACAGATAATTTCATCCGTTTCTACTTCATCACTGCCTACCATGGAGATATCACAGTTCTGGCAAAACGGGCAATTCAAATTACAACCATAACTCCCTACAGAGAGTATCTTACTTCCAGGATGAAAATGATAAAGAGGCTTCTTCTCAATCGGATCTAATGCAACCGCTGTTAATTTTCCGTAATTTGCACTGATGATCTTACCATTCTTATTCATTCTGCCTTTGCATAAACCCACATGTCCCTCTTCGATCTTACAACGATGGGGGCAGATTTCACACTCTACTCTCACTTATGTCTCACCACCTCAAAACGTTCCATCGAGAACTTCTCATTATCATATATTCCTGCTTTTTTCTTTGCTATGGCTATCTGCTGCTCCACCGTGTCCACACCCTCTAGGTTCGGGAGAAGCAGACCACGCTTTCTGCCAGAGGATACGATTACCCCGTAGCGCTTAACATCAAGCTCGTCCATTGATTTAATCGGTTCTGCATCTGCCAGCACATCAACGCTATACACCAGTTCCTCCAGCTCTTTTTCGGTAACCGGAGGAAATCTTGGATCTTCCACAGCGGCACTTACCGCATTACGCAGTATCTCCTTTGCAATATTTTCGGTAACAGGTGCAATCGTACCGATGCATCCCCTTAAACTTCCGTGTTTTTTTAGTGATACAAAGACACCTGCACGGTTATTCATCATTTCTTCCGGTAGATTCTCAGGCATCTTTGCATATTCACCTGTGGTGATATAGGTTTCAAGAGATATTCTAGCAAGGTGGACATAGCTATCCTCTAATTTTTGTCGTTCCCTGGCAAGTTCTCTCTGTTTCTTAGTAAATATCTGATCAAAGTGCCTACCCTCTTCCTCTCCGGTTATCTTAAATTCACATACCGCATAGCCAACCCCGAAGGTTCCTTCATAGGATAGAAGCTCTGATGAAACCTGTTTACCGGTCAAAGCACCTGCCATGATAACAAAGGATCTTAAGCCGCATTCTCCTGCTGCCTCACAAAAATCCGGCGAGAATTCAAGAAACTTTAGAAAATCGCCTTCCCTCATTGCCTGTGTAACCTCTTTGTCAAATTGAACCCCCTCTTTCGCAAAACCATAAGGCCCGTCCTCTTTCAGCCTGTGGGAAAGATCGCCGCTAGCAACAAATACTATCCTGCGATTTAATTGATCCGCCGTCTGTGTAATGTACTTCCCCAAACGATAATGATCCGGTAGGGATAAACTAGATAATCCAACCCGAACTATTTTATAATCAGTCATAAATTGATTGATAAAATAGAAAGGAACCATGGTTCCGTGATCCAGTGCAGGCTGTTTTTCCCCTAGGGTTCCTGCTTCCAGCCCTTCTCTCTCCGCTTTCGCCTCCAGTGCTTCCACAAACTCTTCATCATAATCCACATGGAATGATACCTTCTTCGCACCAAAGCTGCCGAAATCACCCCTAGCCGATGACCCCGGAGAGATATGGAAATAATCCGAATACATGATGGTATGCGGTGAAGTAATAATAATCGTATCCGGTTTTAATGCAGCAATGCGTCTTGCCACCCCCTGATAACTATTCATTGTATTAGGTATCTCCCTCTCCTGTCCCTTTCCCACCTCAGGAATTAGTAGCGGCGGATGCGGTACAATAAATGCTCCCAATAATGCCATAATAACCTCCTCAACTTCGATGTTACATTTACATTAATTATAAGTTATTTTTGATATTTAGAAAACGGTATTTATATTTATACGTTATTTGGATTTGATAATACAAAAAGGACTGAACAGAATATATTATTCCAAGCGGAAATTAATTCATTCTGTTAAGCCCTTTTAATTTAAAAAACTAAATTTGTAATAATAACACTAGCAACCACTCCTGAAAATGTAGCCAGGAGGCAACCAGCAAGGGTATATCTTGTCTTTTTGACGCCAGCAGCCATAAAATATACCGCCAGCGTATAGAAAATCGTCTCCGTGCAGCTCATGATAATACTTGCGAGTCTTCCTATATATGAGTCAGGACCATGCTCCTTAAAGATATCCAGTAGCAGGCTCGTAGCCGCAGAAGAAGAAAACATTTTTATAATTACAAGAGGAACTGCTTCGGAAGGAAAATGCAGCTTATCCGTTATCGGCTGAAGAAACACTGCAATATTATCAAGAACTCCCGAGGCTCGTAAAATACCGATCGCTACCATAAGACCAATTAAGGTTGGCAAGATATCTATTACCACCTTAAACCCATCCTTCGCTCCGGTAATGAAGTCATCAAATACATTCTTTTTCATTAACAAGCCCATACCAATAATATAGAAAAAGATAAACGGAATAATATAGTCCGAAATATATACCAAAAACCTCATATGCCTAATTCCTTTTACCTGTTTATTCTATTTTATGAGACTTTATTAATACATATGTCTGTTCCAGTGGTTTCTGCGAAAAGAACAGAAAAAGATGGGATTACCGAAAATCTTAAAATACAAAAATTTTGCAGCAACTCCATCTTTTATTTTCCATGTTATTATATTGCGATATCTTTAATATACCTTCTGAGCCTCATCAAACAAGGCTTGAATATTAGCTGGCGCAATATCCGGTAATATTGCTTCGTGACTTGGAGATATAATTAAACCACTCGGGAATATGCTGCGAAGCTCCTTAACTTTATTACGAACCTCTTCGGGACTTCCACTAACTAGCAGTTCTTGTGTATCAACACCTCCGCAAAAGCTTACCTTACTACCAAATAAATTTTTCAGATTCTCTGGATCCATTCCATAAGCTTTTGCCTGTATTGGATGGATGATATCAACGCCAGCTTCAATTAGATCAGGAATCACTTCGACAATGGAACCGCAGGAGTGATAAATGACCTTTACACCATAGCTGTGTGCAAGATCCACAAGCTTCTTACAGCCCGGAATAATAAAACGGCGAATCATTTCAGGTGACAGCATCAGACCTCTCTGGCTACCCATGTCATTTCCAATTAATATAGCATTTAATCTATGTTTGGTAGCTTCTAGGAAAATCTCATTCGCTCTAAGGTAAAAGTCTATAACCTTTTTATCAACTTCCTCATAAATCTCTGGGTTTGCTATCATATTCATTAACGCTGTTTCCATACCAAAGGCTGCACAGGTATCCTGAAAATGACAAGACCAGAGCATTCCTAATGCCACCTTATCCTTCGGTGCCATATCTACTCTTCTTTTGCATTCTTCTACATCAATATACTTTTCTGGATCTGGCCACTCAAAAAATGCAAGATCCTCAATCTCCTCTGCATCATGGAAGCAGCCTGGAGCTGTAAGCGTTCTATCCTCGGCATCTACATCTCCGTCCATATACCAGTCAAAGGCAGCATAGATAGCTGATGCGGTCGGAGATTGATACGGTACCTCAACTGCATAAAAATCATCACCAATTGCTAATTTTAACTCATGCAGGTTGTTCACATTATAATGTTTAAAAAGAGCCGGCTGTGAATGAATATCAGGCATTCCTAACCATGCTGCCGGTCTGTCTACTGGCTGTCTACTTACTGTTGCATAAAAACGTTCAATACTATTCATATATTTTCCTTTCCTTTTCCATTTTTAATTATAATAAAAAACCTGTTCCATATCCGTCCAACACGCATCTTCCGGTGAACTATCAATTGGTTTTAAGCATGGGATACATTCACCCCACCACTCCTGTGTAACAGGATCCTGTGCCATTTTTGCCATATCAGCCTCGTAATCGTTTCCAATATATTCATAATAGGAAAATGCAAAACCATCCTTAATAT
>JAEWMT010000028.1 GCA_023393095.1 Bacillota bacterium | reverse complement strand
TTCAAGTACAGAGTTATATAATAGCAATGGAAAATTAATACAAAGAAGATACTACAATAGCAAAGGTAATGTTCAATATGACATCGATTTTTCTCATGGTGGAAATCATAAATTTCCACATATTCATTATTGGAAATAACATGAATTTAGAAGGAGAGGAAAATGTGGAATAAAATTGAGACAGAATCTGATATTTTAAATTTTATGAAGCTTATGAATAATTTGTCGGATAGCTGTATTAAAGAGATTAAATACGTAAGTGGTGGTTATGTAAATGAAGATTTGAGTATGCATGCTCAAAACTCAAAAAGATATTTAAATATTTGTTTTCAAAGGCAATATAGCTCATTTTCAACAATAGAATTAATGTTCCATGGAGTGAAAAAATTCAATATGGTACCTAGAAATGAGCATCAAGATTGTGTGATTTATGATTCTAGCTTCATTAAAAATCATAATTTGTTTTATTGGGCTGATTATGAAGAGTTAGATATAAGTAATATTGATGATTACGGTACACTTGTTATAGCTGATCAAGTCTATTGGCGAAGCATTAATACTGGATTAGGGGATAAAGAAATATATATTAATAATATGTAACGAAAAGGCGGAAATAATAATTGAAGTGGGGCATATACTTATGCTAACGCAGAATGTATCAGCTTTAAGACCTTGGACAAGTAGAAGGAAAATCGAACAATCCGTTATATTACTTAAGTGACGCCTTAGGCTCCACCATAGACATCACGAATATGAACGCGGGTATTATCGACAGTAATCGCTTTGCATTTTACGGGGAAGCTATCTCACCGGTAGCAAAGAGTGCAAGACTAACCAACAGCCCGTTCGGATTCACCGGAGAGAGTCATGATATTGAAGGTGGATGATTAATATACCGTAGAGCAAGATATTATGAGCCGGAGACAGGAAGATTCCTTAGTGAGGACAGCTTTGAAGGACAGATAAGTAATCGTTAAATTTACGATATCTCGTCTGATAGAGTAAAAATGACTGTTTGGAATAAAGCACCTAATGGTAAATGGTATCCTCGTGACGTTAAATCAGAAGAACCAGTGCCTAAAGGTTTATTAAGGTAATGGAGGATATATATGAAGAAGTATGAAAGTATAGTAAACAATGGTATTATGAAATACTTTATTGAGATAAGAGGTAAAACACTTATGAATCATGCAGCAAATTCATGTAATATAGAGAATACATTGGCTGTAGCAAGTGTTTTCTGTCCAGAGATTATTGAAGTAAAAGATTACATTTTTATATCAGAATTTTACAATAACAATATTGATAGTCTTGAGGAAACATATGGTAAAGACAAAAGGAAGATAGAAATGTTTGTTAATAGCTGGTCATTAACAGATTTTTTTCTTCAAGGGAATGAGGAATTAATGAATCTTGATGATTTGATTGAAGAGTTTGGTAAAGTGATTAAATATTTTTGGACAATAAGATTTAAAGAGTTATTTCCTGATAAAAATATTATAGTCAAGACAGGTTTTGAAATATTGGGAGAAAGTGGGTTAACAGTTACCGTTTATCAAAAATAGTTATTACCGGCGTATAGTTCAGATTATCTAAATCTTACGCCGGTTGTTTTTTCTGTTTACTGATAATGAACCAGCCATTCTTCAATAGCCCGTTTGGATTTACTGTTGAAAGTCATGACATTGAGGGTGGATTAATATACCTTAGAGCAAGATATTATGAACCGAAGACTACACGCTTCATTCAAGAAGACCCTAATCAGAGATGGAACTAACTATTATATCTATTGTTATAATGATCCGGTCAATATGACCGATCCATCAGGATTGAAACCAGGGGATCTGTTTAATACTATTGATAAAGCAGCAAGAGATGCAGCGATTTATATGGGAGTATCACGTTCATTTGATAAAGGTTGGGAATATGGAACAATAATTTATAAAATATCGAAAACAGGAATTACTCATGTAACAAAATCAAAATTTGTTTGGTCTTTTAGCTTAAATACATTTTGGCCTGGTTGGAAACCTACAAGGGTATATTACAAAAATGCAGTTGAAACTAAAGTTACAAAATATTCTTATGTAGAACCTAGAACTGATAAGGATCCTTGGGGCGTTTTATACCCTAGTACACCATTTGGAAAGAAAGGGTTGCAACAGTTCATACACACCCTATGGGTAGTGGATTAGAAATTACGAGGTTTTCCGATACTGATAAGACTAATGCAAAAACAAGAGGTGTTCCGAATTATGTGTATGGTCCAAACGGAGAGTTGAGAAAGTATGATCCAGCAACAGGAAAGGATAAACTCTTATATTCTGATCTTCCTAAATCGAAAAAGACACCTTGGAAAAAATAACTTAATAAAAAAGAGGTGATCGGTATGAAGAATAAAATCATTATTTCAATTACAATTTTTTTTGTTTTGGCTGTTATAGGAGGTGTAGCAATAATGTTATTTAGTTCAAAACAACCGCCAAAAACGAAACCGTCTGATGTAGGAAAATTTGATTTAACCAATTATCAATGGGAAATCGAAACATTTCCGTCTGATAAAAATGTTGGACAAGTCGATGATGCGAATACGGCGATAGAGAAATCAAAAGAAATATGGTTGGATAAATATAATGAGGTAAATGGACAGCCATATAATCCTATCAACGGAAGAAAAATTGAAGTCTCCTATGATTCTAAAAAAGAGTGTTGGCATATTAACGGTACTTTACCGCCTGATGTGGACGGTGCTGCTCCAAATGCTTTAATTCAGAAAGAGGGACAAGTGTTAGCAGTTTGGATGGGGTAATTGTTACAGGGGCATGTCTGAGTAAATTGTTATATGAGAAACTGATAAAACATATTAACCCGTTGGGTTTGTTAATAATTAAACTCTAAAACAAATCCCGCCTTTGCAAAAACGCATTGGCAGGATTTGTTCTATTGTCCGATAATTTGAATTCATCCTGAAATATTCCAAACTCAACAGTAGATTTTGATAAAAACTACTTACTTATTTCTTTTGGTAGAGAAATAAGTCAAATAACTTATACAAGAGTGAGCAAGTATTTTACCTCCTATAAAGGAACGTATCTTGGAAAAGAAATTTATAAGAAAAAATTATATGAACATACAATTTTTGTATACGAGATAAATAAAGTAAAACTTATAAATGAAGAACAAGCAGAACTTCCATACACTTTGAGATTAGAATAAATAAATGTATTGATAGCAGCGCTGATTGCAATATAATTAAGAAAAGATAGGTATAACAATACTAAATTGTTGTAGCATATCATTGGGTAACTATAACTGGAATTAATGATAATTTAGTAACAGGTAAAGTAGAACTAGAGATATCAACATGGGGAGATAAAGCTACAATTAGTTTAAATGAATTATATAATATTAAAAACCTAACTGACTTTTTATACCTTCAACTTTTTTTTGTTTTTATAATATTTCTCCATATTTATACAATGGAACAAATCTTCATAACAAAGGGAAATATGGATCAAATCATACATATAATCCAAAATTAGTAGATAATCAAGCAGGAGTTTACATATTACTTAAAACAATTATGGATAGGTGAGGTGTCTATGTATAAGTATATAATTTTAATTCTTTGCCTAATGTTCGCACTGTTTTCTGGTTGCTCAAAATCTGAGAATATTAAGGAGTTAGCTACAATTCATCCAGAAGATCAATTGTCGAAAGTCAATACATCTAATATTTTTAAAGAAGATAATTTTTATCTTACTTCAAGCATCACTATTAACGACATTGTAGCATATGAAAGTGGAGAAACAAAAACTCCTAGGAAAACAGATATAGTTAATATAAAAGTCTATAAAGTATCTGACTATCAAAATGGGTCGATTTATAAACTAGTTATTCCACCAATTGATGACCATGATGGTTATTTGAATAAAGGTCGTTTAAACATATATTTTTATGTCACAGCAGATAAAATATATCGACTTTGGAGCTATATTTATAATGATGAGAAATTAATTGAATTTTACGATGATGATAACTTACTTTTAAAATGTTTAGATACTGAAGAAAAGATAATGAAAAATAGTTATTTGATTTTTCAGCCAAAGCCAATGCCAGATGTGAAAAAAGAAGACGAAATAGGTATGCATAATTTTCTTGATATTAAAGATAATCAGATAATATCAAGAATGTGGATAACTAAGAATAACGGGGATACTGATTTTTATGAAGAATTCACATGGGATTTAAATAAAGGATTAGTTGTTTACGATAGTGGGTATGGGGCAGAGAGCGAAATTCTATATATAAAGGATATTGCTCTCTTAGATACTCATTAAAAATATCCATAGAGATTATATAATTATTTCATTCCGATATAAAATCCCTTCACAAAGTAATCCATGATGGAGATTGAGGACATTTTAACATAAGTTTTCTTACTAAACAAAGTCCCCAGTCTCCATTTAAGGAGTCTGGGGATCTTTTTAGTGCGTACAGTGAAGCTGGATCACCCCAGTCGGTGTAAGTTCGGCTACGGTAATCACCAGTGAGCCGTAATGCAGGACGCTAAGTGGATGGATAAAGTCCTCGAAAGCGGAATATGCAAACCAAATATTAAGAAAGATGAATTAGTCATAAGGAGATTATTTATGAAACATAAAAAAATATACATTATTATATTGAGTGCTTTAGTACTTTTAGTACTTATGTTATTTGTTATATATTTTAATCAAAAAGATAGACCATCTAGCATAATTAAAAGAGAATTGAATTTATCACTCCCTTCTACATCTAAGATAATAAACTATTATTATGATAGAAGGGATGAATATTTTATGGCAAAAGTACAAATTAGCGAGAGGGATATAAATAATATAAAAGAAGATCTTAAAAAGCATTTTAAAAATGAACATATAATTAAAAATAAAAATGAAATACCACATTTTGAAAACAATGCTTCATGGTGGGATATGAATAAAAATGGTATTGAAGTATGTTATTTAACATTTCTTTCGGGGAAGCATATAAAATCCATAGAAGTATGGGTATTTATTGTTAGGCAATGTGATGGAAAGTATTATTTATATATAGCAAACTAACATTAATATAATCTAAAGGCTGTTGTCTGATAAGGAATGAAAAAGGCGGCTCAGGTAATCAAAGACAATGTTGATTACATAATATCTGCAGCAAAAGAATTTGATTTAAACCCGGTAATACTGACAGCATGTTCTTATGCAGAGCAAAACCCTTCCGACCCTTACGGCTTAATCAATCCGGATGTCTTCGAAGTAACTAACTACATCAACGACATCAACCAGGAATATACCCAGGTATTAATGATTACGGATGTTGACGGAAATTACCGTGGGGCATATAATTATGCTAACGGAGAACGTGTCAGCGTGGAAGATCTGGGACAAGTAGAAGGAAAACCGAACAATCCGTTATATTACTTAAGTGATGCCTTGGGCTCCACCATAGCCATCACCAATATGAACGCTGGTATCTTTGACAATAACCGCTTTGCACCATTTGGAGAGCCTATCTCACCGGTAGCAAAGAATGCAAGACTGACCAACAGCCCGTTTGGATTCACCGGAGAGAGTCATGATATTGAAGGTGGATTAATATACCTTAGAGCAAGATATTATGAACCGGAGACAGGAAGGTTCCTGAGTGAGGACAGCTATGAAGGACAGGTAAATAATCCGTTGACGTTAAATCTATATATTTATTGTGGTGATAATCCGATTTTATACATAGATCCCAGTGGACACGTTTGGAAAACCTCTGATAAAAAGTTAAATGATGATGCCCAGGCAAAGATTATCGCATTAACTACTGCTGAGCTAAATTCAAAAACTACTGCTGAGAAAAAAGAGCTTCAAAAGAAGCAGAATGCTATACGAAAATCTTC
>JAEWMT010000027.1 GCA_023393095.1 Bacillota bacterium | reverse complement strand
GATGTAACATGGGTATAAAATCAGTGAGTGAGTATATTAATAAATATAAGACTGCTTCCAATGAAAGTATGGATTTAGCAAAGAGACTTGTTAAGATAGAACAGGAATTTATGGATAAGCTACTTATTTATTTGTAATATATTTACTTTAATGAAAATTCAAATATGTGTTGTATATAATCTCCATTAATACATGCTAAATTAGCTATTATCTACGAATGAATAAATCAATACTGACCCAGATGCCTTGAGCATCTGGTTTTGCATAGTTTAGTTAGATAATTATAAAGTTAAAAACTGAATGGAAGGAGGTCAATTATTCATGGTAATTGTTTATGAATCTAAAACGGGTTTTACCAAGAAGTATGCCGATATGCTTGCCGAAAAGACTAAACTAGAGGTTTTCCGGGTAAAAGAAATTTCGAAGGTTAATCAAAATGAAGCTATTATTTTTCTCGGCTGGATAAAAGCCGGGAAGATACAGGGGCTTGATAAACTGCGAAAATATAATGTAAAAGCTGTTTGCGGATCGGGTACCGGACGAACGGCTGAGCCTAGTACTGAAGCAGTTGTCTCAAGGAATAAGATTGGAGACATACCGTTTTTTTATTTACGCGGCGGATGTTATCCTTTAAAACAGTTGAAGGGTATGGATAAAATCATGCTGTCGATGTTTTTAAAGATGCTAAAAACTCGTAAGGACAAGGATAATAAACTCAAAGAAGCCATCTCTAACATTGAAAACGGATTTAATGGCGTAAAAGAAGAAAATCTACTGCCTGTCCTGGAATGGTTGAACACGTTGTAAGGTGGGATAACTAAGGATAATATATCTACCTTGAATACTCATTATACATATTATAAGCCAGTACTGTACATCTCAAGAGAAAACTTGCTTCATTATATCCTAATGATATGATAATAGATATGAGGAGTGATTATATGGATTATAAGAAAGCAGCTTCCTATTGGATGGAAAAGGACGCGCAGGCAGCCCGGATGGATCGGAATATGCTTTTAGCAGAGATTGAGAAGTTCATCATGGCTCATAACACCTGTGCCTTAGCCACCGGCTGCGGTGATTTTATCCGCTGCACGCCCATCGAATATAATTATTACGACCGGAAATTTTGGCTGTTTTCTGAGGGCGGTATGAAGTTTAATGCTCTCGAGAAAAACAAAAATGTATGCCTTGCCATCTATGATGGCTATGGTGGCTTCGGTCAATTAGGCGGGATGCAGATCTCAGGTACCGCTGAGCTTGTTGAGCCGTGGACGGGTGAATACATGGACTTGTTGACGTTAAGAAAAATTCCTGTTGAGAACTTGAAAAAGCTAGGGGTCACAATGTACCTAATCAAAATTACGCCCATTCGCATTGACTTTCTATGTTCGGAGTTTAAAAAATTAAGCTTCGATTCTCGTCAACATTTGTATTTATTTGATGGTGATGCTTAATGATGTGAAGACTGTCACGTTTTAGGCTATGATATAAGGGACTCCGCATAATCTCCACACAGTGCATTAAGGAGATTATGCGGAGTCCCTTATATCATTGAAGGTTATTTTTCGACAGCCTTGTTCCTTTTTGTATCCTTAAATAGGAAGAATTATTAAATCAGTTAATAAAAAACCGTATCTAATTATATAAACGTTTATAAATTGGATAATCTTGAAATTTATTATTCGTTGCCGGAGTGTACGATTAGGAATAGAATGTTTATATTTCTAAGGGAAATTTGAAATAACTGAAGTTTTATAATTAATAATGTAAAACAAGTGAATTTGTTATCAGATTTACTTGTTATGAATTAAAGGAGAGATAAGCACTATGCTTAACTGTGAATATTGCAATTACTATACAGATGAAAAGGAGAATATTACTTCCGAAGGCAGTTGTATGTTCTGCGGTTATTATTTTCAGACAGGAGATTTTATCAGTGATAAGGAATATCCCTGCAGTAATATTTCATACGAGGATTATTTGAATAAACAAAAAGTCTTACAACCATATAGGGGAATATATAATGAGAATTGGAGGGTACAGTATCCAAACAAACGCAAAGTGAAAATAGCCAAAGCAGGCTAATGATAAAAAGGTATGAGGATGTGGTTGAATGAGATTGTTTGATACGGAAGTACAAGAGTTAAAATATAAAATCGTTAATGAACTTGTAAGATTAAGTTTAAAGGGAGATACGGAGAAAGCCTACTATGATATTCCACGAAAAATTGCACCGGGACCAAATGCAACTATGCGTTGCTGCATTTATAAAGAAAGAGCCATAGTGCAGGAACGGTTAAAGCATGCGATGGGCAATGATAAGACAGATGATAATATAGTTCAGGTAATTGATATTGCCTGTGATGAATGCCCAGTTGAACGTTATAAGGTGACAGAGACCTGCAGGGGCTGTATTGCGCACCGATGCCTGTCTGTATGTCCGGTGGGAGCCATCCGTTTTGAAGACAAGAAAGCAGTTATTGATTCGGAAAAATGCATCGAATGCGGTAAATGCATGAATGCGTGTCCATATAAAGCAATTGCAGAAAATATAAGGCCTTGCATCCGAGGATGTAAAGCAGGCGCAATATCAATGGATGAAAGTAAGAAAGCAAAGATAGATCATCAGAAATGTATCGGTTGCGGAGCGTGTGTATATAATTGCCCATTTGGAGCAATCGTGGATAAATCCTATGTACTTGATGCTGTTCAGATATTGAAGGGTTCGGAAAATGGAACAAAGTATAAAGTATATGCGGCGCTAGCACCCTCTATCGTCAGCCAGTTCACCTATGCAAAAATCGAGCAGGTGGTGGCAGGGTTAAAAGAAATGGGATTTCATACGGTAATTGAGGTGGCACTCGGGGCGGATCTGGTTGCATATAAAGAGGCAAAGGAACTGACGGAAAAGGGCTTTTTGACAAGCTCCTGTTGCCCTTCCTTTGTTAAATATATTGAAATTAATTTTCCAGAGTTAGTAGAATATATTTCTCATAATGTGTCCCCGATGATCGAAACTGCAAAGTTGATTAAAAATACCGATCCTACGGCTAAAGTTATATTCATTGGCCCCTGTATTAGTAAAAAGGTGGAATACAGAAAGAAGGAGTATCAGGGTATGATTGACTGTGTGATTACCTTTGAGGAATTGCAGGCTTTACTTGATGGTATGGATATATCTGTTGAACAGCTGCCAGAGCAAAACCTTGACAATGCTTCCTATTATGGCAGAATTTTTGCTAGAAGCGGGGGTCTGGCAGAAGCAGTAGGACAGGCAATAAAGGAAGAAGGTCTTGATTTTGAATTAAATGCAGAGGTTTGTAATGGGTTAGAACAATGCAAAATTGCACTGCTAAAAGCCTCCAAAGGAAGACTGGATAAAAATTTTATTGAAGGTATGGCTTGTGAGGGTGGATGCATTAATGGTGCTGCCTGCTTGCATCATGGCCCTAAAAACAGGGCAGAAGTGGATAAATACGGAGCACAGGCTATGGAAAAGAAAATAATGGATTCCATCCAGTTGAATACCTATATTGGAGGGGATTGACATTGACTAAAAATTAACAATGTAATAGAATAAACGAATGATAGATTAAAACAGCACATACAAAATATGTACAATACTAATATTCTGGTGCTGACTGACTCGAAATCCTGCCAAATTTCTCGAGGCAGCTGAATAGTTACAAATTTCATTACCTATAAATAATGAACGGAGGGATAAAATGCTCCAGGTTTACATCTGCATCGGAAGCTCCTGCCATCTTAAGGGCTCCTATCAGATAATTAAGATGTTTGAGGAATTGATAAAATTATATCACCTTGAAGAACAAGTAGAATTGAAAGCATCCTTTTGCCTTGGACATTGCACTAAGGGAGTGTCTGCAAAAGTTGAGGATGAATTTATTGAGAATCTTACTGTTTCCAATGTAAAAGAAAATTTTGAAGAATATATCGTGAGAAGGTTATCCAATGGGGATCATACAATTCAAACAGGCAAATTGTAAAAATTGTTATAAGTGTATCAGAAGCTGTCCAGTGAAAGCAATTGCTTTTCAGAATGAGCAGGCTAAAATTATTGAAGAAGACTGTATGCTGTGCGGTAATTGTCTGAAGGTCTGTCCTCAGAATGCAAAAACCGTAAAGAGTGATATCGATATAGTAAAAGAATTCATTAGGAAAAAAGAAAAGGTTTATGTGAGTCTGGCTCCCTCTTTTATATCAGCTTTTGAATGTAACGATGCAAAGACTATATTTGCCGCATTACGTAAATTGGGATTTACATATATCGAGGAGACAGCAATAGGTGCTAGTGCTGTTTCAAAGGAATATGAAAAACTGATGGAAGAGAAGCAAATGAGTAATATCATTACTACTGCCTGTCCTTCCATCGTCTTTCTGATAGAAAAATATTATCCGGAGCTTCTTGATCAGCTTGCACCAGTGGTATCTCCGATGATCGCACATGCAAAAATACTAAGAGAAAATTATGGACAGCGGATCAAAGTAGTATTTATCGGCCCCTGCTTATCCAAGAAGGATGAGTGTAACGATATGCAGAATACAAAAATGGTGGATGCGGTTCTAACCTTCGAAGATTTAACCGATTGGCTACGTTCGGAGGGAATCATGATAAATGATGAATTTAACGAAGATATAAAAACGTTGAATGATATGATGGCGCGGATTTACCCGGTTCCTGGAGGAATATTAAAAACGATCCGTAATAAGTATAAGAAGTATTACCGCTGCATCGGTATTGATGGAGTTGATCGCTGCATGACAATATTGGATTCTATGAAAAACGGTGAAGTTCAGAATTACTTTATCGAGATGAATAGCTGTCAGGGAGGGTGCGTCGGAGGTCCCTGTATGACTGACATAAAGGGCGGATATTTAAAGGCTAGAGATCGATTGCTGGAATATGTTAGAACCGATTATAAGAGCGATGGCCTGTTAACAAACATGGAGACCAAAATTGATTTAAATAAGAAGTTTATTAATCGATCCAGGACCTATCGGATTCCGTCAGAGGCGGTCATCCAGGGGATATTAAACAGTACAGGTAAATTTACAAAGGATAAGGAATTAAACTGCGCAGCTTGTGGTTATCAAAGCTGCCGGGAAAAAGCAATTGCAGTATTTAATAATAAGGCTCAACTTTTCATGTGTCTTCCTTATATGAGGGAAAGAGCGGAATCCATATCTAATCTGATTATTAATACTACTCCGAATGCAATTATAGCTCTGGACAATGAATTAAGAATTCAAGAGATTAATAAGACGGCACGTGAGAAATTTAATTCAGAAACAGAGGATATGATTGGAAAGGATATCTATTCCCTACTCGAGTGCGAAGATTTTATAAAAGTGTTGGATAGCAGGGAAAGTATCTATGATGAAAAATATTACTATAGCGCATATGATATGACAGTTACTCAATCAATTATCTTTATTCCGGAGCAGAATATTATTGTTGCTATTATTAAGGATATCAGCGAGGAAGAGAATTTCCGTAAGAAAATGTATGAAATTCGCTCAGAAAATGTTGAACTAGCACAGAAGGTAATAGAAAAGCAAATGAGAGTAGCGCAGGAGATTGCAAGTCTTCTAGGTGAAACGACTGCGGAAACAAAAGTAGCGCTTACAAAATTGAAGAATTCAATCATAGCGGAGATGACGGACGAAGAATGAATTTATACATTGATACCGGTTACGAAAGCAAAAACAAATACAATGAGGAGTTGTGTGGAGATAAAGTAGAAATTTTACGGGATGAGCAATCTGTAATCGTTGTTTTGTCGGATGGGCTTGGAAGTGGAGTAAAAGCTAATATTCTGGCGACACTGACTACTAAGATAATAGGAACAATATTAGCAAATGGTTTAGGTATTGATGAAGCTGTTGAAACCATTGCTAATACTCTCCCAGTATGCAGGGAAAGACAGATCGCTTATTCAACCTTTACCATTCTGCAGATTTTCCATTCTGGGAAGGCATATCTGATTGAATTTGACAATCCCGCGGTATTCCGATTAAAGAAGGGAGTCTCCCAGCCAATTGAAACCACAAGCAGAGAGATCAATGGAAAGAAAATACGCGAGGCACATTTTGAAATCAGTCAGGATGACTTATTTGTCCTTGTCAGTGATGGAGCGATTCATGCTGGAATAGGGCACACCTTAAATCTCGGTTGGCAGTGGGATAATGTCAATGACTATATACAGCGCACCTTTAAAAGTGATATGTCCTCGAAAAGCATGGCTAAATTGCTATTATCGGCCTGTGATAGCCTTTACGGTTGTAAACCTGGTGATGATGTGACCGTTGTGGCAATAAGGATACAGAAACAGGTTAATGTTAGTATCATGGTAGGTCCTCCAGTTGATTCAGAGCAGGACACCACGGTAGTAAACCGTTTCCTTTCGCTGGAAGGTAAAAAGGTGATCTGCGGCGGTACTACCTCCCAGATAGTTGCGAGGGAAACGAATAAGGAATTAAAAACAAGCTTTGATTATTGGAATCCTGCGATACCACCGATTGCTGAAATAGAAGGAATTGATCTGACTACGGAAGGTGTATTGACCTTGCAAAAGACCTTAAGTCTGATTAAACAATGTACATTGTCAGATAGTACGATGCTGGACTATATTAACCTGAATAAAAAGGACGGAGCTTCAAGGCTGGCTAAAGTATTAGTGGAAGAAAGCAATCATATCAATTTTTTTGTAGGACGTGCCATGAACCCGGCTCATCAAAATCCAGGTTTTCCGCTGAACTTAAGCTTGAAGCTTAAGCTGGTGGAAGAAATAGCAGAGTGTATCCGAAGTACTGGAAAACAGGTAAATATTGAATATAATTAAGGTATAATGAGTATGCGAACTATTGTTTTAAAATTATATCAACCGAGTAAAACAAAACAGAGAATCATGGATGAAGCCATAATCAATTATAATAAGGCATATCAGTTCCTGCTTAAGAAGGCATATCAGGAGGCAGAATTGATTCAGAATAATTATAAGTCTGCTAATGGTAGCTACAGTGCGAATAAGTTGTCAAAATGGGTTGATAAAGAGTTGGCTGAGAAATTAAATGCCTTTCAGGTACAGCCCTTGAAAGATTCCTTGAAACTAGAGCTTGGTATGTGTCTAGCAGGCTATTATAGATTAAGGGAATTAGACAGAAAGACAAGTTTTCCAAAGCACTATGATATTACTCGGTTTGAACATAAAAGCATTGAGAAAATAGATAATAATATCAAATTGAGGCCGATCTATTTCTGTAGATATGATACGAAGAGGAGCTACTGTCTGTTATATGACAGAAATAAAGGAAAGTATTACGCAAAGCTATATTTACTGAACAAAGCGAATGCAAAACCGACTACGGTACCTCCAACAAATTCGAATGTATTACAATATATATTTAATGGCTTTGATCGAATGGAATCAAATAGAAAAAGAGAAGCATATATCATTGTTCCGCTTGCGTTTGGTAGTTACCAGGAGAAATATTTGAAAGAGGCGCTATCAAAACCTTCCATACTACGAACAGCAAAGCTATATAAGAGTGGCGGTGATTATTATCTTGCTGTTAGCATCGAGCAGGAGAAACCAGAAAAAATCCAGACGGAGACTTATCTTGGGGTATCCAGAGGAGCTAAAAATGATTTGAATTACACGGTCATCGATTCTAAGGGCCAAATGCTTGATACTGGTGTGATTTCAGTTAGCGGAAATATAAACAGATTAAATATTTTACCTGATCGGCTGCATATTGCCTCAAATGAGGTGATAAGAATAGCACTGCAGAATAAGTCACAGGTTATTGTACAGAATTTAACCACAGTAAGCGATAATCTGGAGAACCCGATATATAACTGTAAGGATTATATAAACTTCTCTAGAATATTAGATTATAAATTAATACAACAGGGTTTGCCAGCACCGATTAAGGTAAGCTCCAGCGACTTGTTTCAGCGGTGCCCAGAATGCGGATGTATGGCGAAAAAAAACCGCTTTACAAAGGATCTCTTTATCTGCATACAATGCGGCGCTTCTTATCAAATAGAACCTTTGGGAAGTCTGAATCTTGCACGAAAAATTATAAAATACCGCTCTGATAAAATAAAAATAGATATACTATCTGATCCCGAAGGCATCCTGTTTACAAGCAAGCTTTTGGGACTGAAATGCTATATTCCCAATAATGTTAACCAGCTACAATTGCTTGGAGAGGAAATCAATCGGAGATTAAAGCAGCTAAAAAACGAAATGAATGATAATAATCTTAAATCAAAGACAAGAATAAGTATATTAAAGAAATTTGAAGAGTCTGGAGATTTATTTGACCATATAGAATTTACAACTTAAAAAAAATAGCATATAACTTCGGTGTTCTGGCTGCCACACAATTTCTTTATAGAAATCTTACTGAGTAAGCCGTCTCATGAACTTGGTACGGAAAAGAGCAGCTATCTTATAAAAGGGTGCCCCAGATACTTATTCTGGGGCATTTTTTATTTCATAGGAAATTACGTCCTATGAAATAAAAAGCACTCCGTGCAGGATGCGCACCTCGCGGTAAGGAAGTATGTTACTACGTAACCCGCTTGGGCGCGGAGAATGTGCACGCACATTCTCTGTTCTTTTTTAAGCTTTTATAGCCCACCGTAGTTTTGCACATTTTGCTCGACTATTAGAACTACATTCGGCTGCTGATGGTCGAATGGCCTCAGGAGCTATTTCTCTATAGATACCTTCACGATAGAAATGTTGGAAGGATTTTTTAACAAGACGATCTTCGCCGGAATGAAAAGTAAGGATAGCAACACGCCCGCCCTCAGCCAAGGCAGCAGGAAGTTTTTCTAAAAATTCATATAATACTTCAAATTCATTATTGACATCAATTCGTAACGCTTGAAAGCATCTTTGACAAGATTTTTTAATTTCATTGTTCCTATCTTTTTCTGGGATGAATTTCAGAGCATCTTTGATAATTTGTTGGAGCTGACTTGTTGTTTTAATGTCTACTCCTTTTTTTATTTCAAAAATAATGGCACGAGAGATTTCTACGCAATGAGGTTCATCCGCGTTTTCTAACAACATCCCCTGCAATTCATCTTGTGAAATAGTTTTAAGACGCTCAGCTGCAGAGATACCTTTCGAAGGATTTAGTCGTAAGTCTAATGGTCCGTCTGTTTTATAGGAAAAGCCTCTTTCAGGATTGTCTATTTGCATGGAAGAGACACCTAAATCTGCCAATATAAAATTAAGTGGTCCCGATTCGTTAGTAATTTGATCTATATTGGAAAAGTTTGTTTGCTTAATTGTTAAAATTTCAGGACCATAACCTAAGTGCTCTAAACGCTCCCTTGTGCGGGGTAATTCGATAGAATCTACATCAGTAGCATATAAGTGCCCTTTTGAATTTAAACATTTAAGCATTTCTAAAGAATGACCACCATAACCTAAGGTTGCATCTAATCCAGTTTGTCCAGGGGTAATTTGTAGAATTTCTAATATTTCTTTAACGCATATGGAACGATGCATACCAGCAGGAGTACTGCCCTTTTGTATAACCTTTGCCACAGTATCAGCATATAACTCTGGTTGCAGTTCCTTATATTTATCTTTAAAAGCTTTTGGATGAGTACCTTTATATCTGGGACGTCGCTGATGTTTTTGTTCTTGATAATCCATTTTTGTTTCCACCTTTTTATTTCTATTTTTTTATATATAATTCAAAGCGTTTACGAAGCTGACAGTTTTGATATTGATTAATGAAAGTCTGCAAGGCTAGCTTTCATTAATATTCCTTCAAATCACATAATATCAAATACAGTTCATAATAGCAAACACATTAAAAATGGAATCTGTAATTTATCAAACCTATAGTTATAGTTTAACCCTTCCGATATTTAATATAATCAGTCGAGATATTTCCGATATCTCGACATGCTCGGATGCCTCAGACTGAAAGTTACGCCTATAGCCTATGGAAGTTAATGGAACAGTTTTTATTGCTTTGTACGGTATCCCCATGTAAAATGGATTAGTACAGTACTTACCTACGAAAGTACAAGCAGCAAGGGCATTGCACTGAATGGTATGCCGTTAAAAATTGAGTATAAAAAATAAGAGGGGGAAGTATCATGGGCATTTTGGATAAGTTTAAGAAGAAAGAAAACAATTCTTTGAAGCAGGATTTAAGGAAAGGGGAGCGACCGGGTTCAGTTTTTATCATACACCTGCTGATGAAGGAAAAGTGTGAGATGCCATCTAGGGAAAAGATGACTGCTGTCATGGAAAAGCATCTGGGAGAAGTGGATTGTTTCTGCCACGACACAAAGACGGCTGGATTTACGCCAAAGAAATATAAGGTGGAGTTTAAAGACGGGAGCATGCCACCGCAACTGATGGTCACAGAATGTATGAAAACAGATGGTTATCAGATTGATGATATAACAAAAAGCCAGATGTGGGATTGTGAGAACAGCGCCGAGATTCTGTCTGAATGCAATTATCAGGTAGTTGCAACCGATATGCTTGCGGGAGCCATGGCGGATTATAAAGATAGGGCGGATATGATAATGGACTTAATGGAGGCACTTGTTGAATTATATCCGGAATGTGTTGCTGTACAGTTTCAGACCTCTGGAAAAATGTTTACAAGGGAGAAAATCTTAAACCATCAGATTCCACGTGAAGACCGGTTTATCTATTTTGCAGTCAATGTCCGTTTCTTCAACATTGCAAGTACACAGGATATGCTGGTGGATACACTTGGCATGAGTACGCTCTACATGCCGGATCTGCAATATCATTTTCACGGAATGGATCCAAACTGGGTGATCGACCACGCTTATAATCTGCTGAGCTATATGTATGCGAATTATGCACCCATCAAAAGTGGGGAAACGGTAGATGGAGTAGTAGACGGACACATAGAACAAACAGTGCAGTGGGAATGCCAGTATGAAAATGCTTTGATCCAGCCTGCCAGAGAGGTACTTGATATATGTATGAATGAATATGCTTCAGGGGACAGGGAGCATTAGAGATGATAGTACAAAAACCAGATGCATGAGAATAATGATTTCATACAACTGGTTTTTAGCATTCATAACAAGTGTTAAAGTTTACTGTTTCATCTTATATAGTATTATGGCAGGATGATAGAATGGTTATCTTTGTAATTCCTTATAACACCAGAACCAGTCCATGCAATCGAGTCCCATTTTAGCTGGATCATTGATCCGTTCTAACATCTGGTTATAAGTTTGAGGTGGAGGAACCATAGCAGAACTGCCAGGCTGCCAGTTAGCCGGGGTTACTACTTTATTTTGATCCGTTGTTTGTAGAGCAGTTAATAAACGTAGAATCTCTTGTATGTTTCTGCCATTAGTCAAAGGATATATTAAAATGGCACGGATAGTCTGCTCGGGATCAATAAAGAATACATTTCGCACAGTTTCCTGTTTGCTGGCATCTGGGGCGATCATTCCATAGAGACCGGCAACTTCCGCCATGCGGTCAGCAATCACAGGAAAAGGAATCTGAACACCAGTTAATAGATAAATCTGATTTACCCAGGCTAGGTGAGAAGGGTTACTATCAATACTTAATCCTATCAGCTGCGCACTTAGTGCTTGAAACTGATCATTTGCTTGTGCAAACGCAACGAATTCTGTTGTACATACGGGTGTGAAATCACCTGGGTGTGAAAATAGAATTACCCAGTGACCTTTGTGATCGGACATTTTCATTGGTCCGAAGGTTGTCATTGCTGTAAAATCAGGAGCTTTCATACCGATATTGACATTCATGATTTTCACCAAGATATTATTTGTACTATATATATGCCGGTTGGAAAGAATAAAGTAGTAGTAGTTTGGATTCAAGGGGATGTTTCTCTTGATACTTTTATATTTATTGGTATAATATAGAAAAATAATTATGACACTATTCCAGTGTAGCAAAGCAGCGTTAACATGATAATTTGGAGGGATAAACATGGGGCGGTATGATGATCTCGTAAGTTTATTGGAACAAAATAACTTGATAGATAGGTTTAAGAAGCAATCTGAGGAAAAAATCAGATCAGAAATTAAGGAGTATCCCAATGCTCCATTGGATTATATCGATTTCCTTAGGGAGGTGGGATACGGAGACATCGGGGATGGCTATTATATGATTTACAGCGGATTGATAACCCCAGAAAACATCTTTGATGAACTGACTGCAAAGCAACTAGAAGGAGTGCTGTTCTTCGGTGATGATTTTAACGGCTACTGTGGTGGCTTTCTGACAACAAACGGCTGGAAGCTATTCGAGGATGACGGCAGCTGTGACTTATACATACCTAAAAAGACCTTCGAAGAATTCATTCGTGACAAGATAAACACATATTTGAACGACATTAATGAATAATTAAGAAAATTAAAGAGTTATTAGAGAAAGAATACCTTGAAACAAATTAAGTATATCAGGACGTGTTGTAAATTGTATAACTGATTTAAAAAATATTAGAAAAACAGTAGGTGGAATTACATAGCGAAATTGTTGGGAGATATTTATGTTGGATAAACATGGACGATTTAAAGCATGTTTGATTGGTGGAGCTATAGGTGATGCTTTAGGCTATCCGATAGAGTTTATGAAATTACATGAGATTAAGAATAAATATGGAAATAGCGGTTTGAATGAATTACTTCTTGATAAAACTTCGAACAAAGCTTTGATATCAGATGATACACAAATGTCATTATTTACTGCTGACGGGATGGTTTGGGCTTATCGAAGGTGTAGTGAACGAGGGATAGGCTCATATGCTGGTAGTGGTACCTATCAGTCGTATTTGAGGTGGTTATATACGCAGACAGGTAAAATCAAGGATGATAATTGGTTGCAGAAAACCCCATATGAGAAAGATAATAGTAACGAATTGTTCATTTTAGATATGAAAGAATTATTTGCTTGTAGGGCTCCTGGAAATACCTGTTTATCAGCTCTTGAGAGTGGATTAATAGGTTCTGTTGATAATCCCATTAATAACAGTAAAGGCTGTGGTGGAATTATGCGTGTTGCTCCTGTTGGGCTATTCTTGCATGATGAACCTAAATATGCTTTTAGGGTTGGGTGTGAGATTGCGGCTTTAACACATGGACATCCAACTGGATATTTATCTGCGGGTGCCTTTGCACTGATTATTGCTGAGCTACTTAATAATAAAGATTTAGTTGATAGTATTAAATCTGCAAAAAATACTTTAATCGAATATGAAAATCATGAAGAAACACTGGCCGCGATAAATCTGGCTATTGAACTATCAAATTGCAAAATACCAATTGAAGAAGCAATATCTAAGATGGGTGAGGGCTGGATTGCTGAAGAAGCATTAGCAATTGCATTATATTGTGCTTTGAAGGAACCAAATTTTGAAAAGGCATTAGTGATTTCAGTGAATCATGATGGCGATAGTGATTCAACAGGATCAATTTGCGGAAATATATTGGGTGCTTTATTAGGTATGGAGAGTATACCTGAAAAATGGTTTGACTCTATTGAAATTAACTACTTTATTGAAAGTATGGCTGATAAGCTGTTTAACACTTATATCCAAAAGTTCAGCCGACAATAGAAGAATCTACATTATAAAAGGAGGAATTAAGGGATGACAGATTTAGTAGAAAAATTTTTGGAAGGATTAAAAGCAGCATTACCACCAGATCAACTTAAGGAATTAGAAGTTTCAACAGGCGCTAAAGTAGAGGATATTAATGAACTAAAAATAAAATACCCGAAATGTCCAGAGTCACTTATCAGCTTGCTCCAAAATATTGATGGTACATATTGGAGACAATATGGTGATAAAAAAATTACAGTTTGTATTTTAGGATCCGATGTCGAGGATGGCAGATATCCTTATTACTTGATGTCGGTTCAGCAGATACTTGAAAGCTCACAAGAGGATGAAGATGTTTCTTATATTTTATATGATGACGATGAGGCTGTCGATCCTAAAATAAATTCCGAAGGACTTCTTGGGGGTACATATATTCATTTTTCTAATTGCATGAATAACGGTGGGTCTTCAAGATTATATATAGATTTTAACCCATCTGATGAAGGGGTATGTGGTCAAATTGTTCGCTATTTGCATGATCCTGATGAATATAAAGTTATTGCAGATAGTTTTGATGAATATTTACAGAATTTAATTGATAATGAGTTTATTTACCTAAATGATGAAGAATAATGAGAAAAGCGTTTCGAGTCCGAAATTTCTGCTCAAGATGCAAAGCTATTCTCTAACCTGAAAAAAGTTACAATTACATCGGATGATTTTAATAAATTATCAAAGCAGTTAGAAAAATGGTAATAAAGCTCTTAACTTTTTGATACGTAAGGTTTTTTTAACTCATAAAGCAGTTCATTATAAAGCCTTTCTGAGGCTATATATTGTCATATCTGGAACTGGTTCTATAGCTGCTACAGGTAAGATTGAACAGCCAATACCAGCCTGAACAAATTGAATAATAGTTCTTCCATCGTTAATTTGTATCATTGATTTAAGTGGTATTCCTGAAGCACTAAAATGCTTATCAATTTCATTTCGATATGAACAGTAGGATTCTGTAAGAAGTAAATTTACATCACTTAAGTCCTTAAGAGTAATTACTTCTTTATTAGCAAGAGGATGTCCAATAGGTAATAACAAATCCATTGGTTCCAAACAAATAGGTTCAAATAAAAGGTTAAAATTAGTTGGGGGAGCAAACCCTATTCCTATATCTAATTGGTTATGTATTATTTTTTGTGTAATGACTTCGGAGCTGTTAAGTTCAAATGTCAGCTTAATGTCTGGATGCTCCTTACAGAAAGCTATTACTTTAGAAATTAGCAAGGATCTTCCAATTGTACTTATTGTTCCTAATCTGATATGCCCCAATTGTCCGGTGACAAAGTTATCCATTACTTTTTTAAAAGAAACTGCATGTTCAAGAAGTGACTTGGCATTCATCCAAAAAAAATCACCTTCTTTTGAAAGAACCATTCTTCGACCTGTCTTTTCAAATAATTTAATTCCCAACTCTTCTTCAAGCTGCTGAATATGAAGTGTAACGGTAGAGGGCGCATATCCCATCTTTTCTGCAGCTTTTAGGTAACTTCCCTCTGAAAGTATATTTTTAATTGTATGAAGCTGTTTTAATTCCATATATTCTCCTATAGTTCATTATAAATGAACTAAAATCATTATAATTTATTGTTTTCAATAGAGTAGCAATATTATATCATAAAAGAATGAAAAAACAAATTGCATCAAATAAGCTGGATGACATAAGATTTATATCACTAAATAATTCTGATAAAATTTACAGGAAACGGCTGAATGGGCATAGGAGGAGACAGTATGAAAATATATTTACGAAGAAGTTTGATGATATTATTAATGGTATTGTTATTTAGCACACTGGCATGTAATAAAGATTATAATGTAGGTACATCCAATACTAAGAATACACCTATCACAAAAAAAACAGAAACCTTAGAGGAAAGAAAGAATAAAACTAATACAGACAATGAATTAGCTTATAACTCTTCAAAAACATTAGCAGAGAATATTGATATTTTAAACAATAGCTTAAAATCAATATATGGAAAGAACCTAACTTTATCTACAGTAAAAGATTATGAAAAGAATGGTCAATCTGATTGGACCTTAGTTTTAGAGGATAATAGAGTTGGTATCGATATATCTACATGGAAATTTGGCGATGATATAAATTCTAGCGACAGTAAATATATGGATGCGATATTGTCAACATTTACTTTCTTTTGTGGAAAAGAAATGGGGAATTCATTATGGTTACTTACGAATGATTTATTAGATGGTGGTGCAGATGAAACACTCTATGGATTTGTACATAATGGAAGTCAAGCGATTTATAAAAATGGTAATGAAGTAGCATATGAACCTGGTAACAATAATAACACCATGTATATTTGGCTAACTCCAAGTGAATACTGACACATACCTCATTTTCGTCAAGACGATCTGATCCGAATCGATTGGTATCATTAAGAATTCAATCCATAATCGATACTGTTTTATAATAAGCTTTTTATGAAAAAAATGTGATACTATTTTCTTGAGCAGAGCTAATTATGATATGATCCCTCTAAAGTAGACATGGTAAATAACCAAAATCTACTTTGGAGGGATCATATAATTATGCTCTGCTCAATTATAATCATATTTATTATCAAATAAACGTTTAAAATATATTATGTTTGCATTTGCATATTCTTTGTATGCTTTATCAAATTCTTCTTCACTTGATATTTTGTTTTTATCACCAATAATTCTTATAGTTATAGCTTTTACTTCTTCACCTATGTTATTAAAACATATTAGATATTTTTTGATTAATTTTAATTTTTGACTTTGCAAATCTAAATTATACTTAGCGACTTCATGCCCACCTGCGGTAAAGATGCCAGTTGCATTAGCGGAAATGGGATAAGCAGTTCCATTCGAGCATATATTACCGAACAGGGTTACTTTATTTTGAACTGGATAATATATACCTGTGCACATTGCAACGTACCTATTGTGATCAAACTTATAGACACCATTCGATAGTAAAAGGATTGGATATATGAAACCATCGAGTTCTATAATAGAGTAATAATATTCTTGTCCATGGGAATTATAATTCTTTAAAAACCCGTTATAAACATCGGTATTTTCTGTCTTATTTTCGTTTATAATCGAGCTATATACTTCATAATTTGCATTTCTTCGATTTTTTTCATTTCCTATATTAATACCATTCACTATAGTACTTATATAAATTAAAAGCAAAGTAAATCCAATTAATACCTGTATTCTCTTTCTCATAATAAACACCACATACTTTTTATAAATATATGGTCTATTCTGGTTGATAGAACATGCAAGATTTGAAGTATTTATTAGTAATATTCCGATTTGCCATCACGTAAGACTGTGGCAAGAGCATCTAGAATCTCAACAGTGGAAGAAACCCAAATAGTTGCATCACGCAGTTCTTCATCGCTGCCATAACCATAGGTGCAGCCTATGGAAAGAAGATGATGACGTGTTGCAACCTCAATATCCTGCCATCGGTCGCCTATTACAAGGAAGTTACCGGAGCATTTTGCACGAATGATATTAAAAATCTGCCATTTAGGTGCAAATTCAAAGTCCTCCGTGCAATAAAATGCGGAAAAAAACTGATCCAGGTTAAAATACTCACGATTTGCCTGCATATAGCTTCGTTTGCAGTTGCTAAGAAAAATCAGATTGTGTCCTTCCTCCCTCAGTTTTTGTAAGACTGCTCCAGCGTTAGGATACAGCCTGGCTTTTCCTTCCTGGATGAAACGTACCATTTCCTTGCCTATTATTCTGCTGCAAAAATCTTTTTCCAGCTGTGACAGTTCAGGCATAAAATTTTCCCACATATCTTTGGCAGAATATCCAAGCCAATAGCTGATTTGGGTATTTGTCCATTCTCGATGCACTGCAAGGCCTCTCTGTACGAGATGCTCATAAGAGAGGCGAAATGCAGGTGCATAGATGTGGATGCTATCGTGTAAGGTTCCATCATAATCGAAAATGAGGTTTGCCATGTTACGCCTCAATTTCACGAATCAGGTTGACCATTTCAATTGCGCCAACAGCGCAGTCAAAGCCCTTATTTCCAGCCTTGGTACCCGCACGTTCAATGGCCTGTTCGATATTTTCAGTGGTCAATACGCCAAACATGACGGGGATATCGCTGTCGAAAGAAACATGGGCAATACCTTTGGATACCTCACTGCAAACATAGTCGTAATGGGTTGTACTGCCGCGGATGACCGCGCCGAGACAGATCACGGCGTCGTATTTCTTACTTTTTGCCATCTTGGAGGCAATCAACGGGATCTCAAATGCTCCGGGAACCCATGCGACATCAATATTGTCATCACTGACATCATGGCGTTTTAGCCCATCCAGCGCACCGCCGAGAAGCTTACTGGTGATAAATTCATTGAAACGTGCAGCAACTATTCCGATTTTAATGTCTTTGGATACGAATTTTCCTTCAAATGTTTTCATTCTTAACATCTCCTTGTTATAATTAATAGTTTAAAATATGTCCCATTTTATCCTGTTTGGTTTTTAGATAGAACAGGTCATGAGAGGTAGCATCCATCTGAATTGGAACCCTAGCTGTAATCTCCATACCGAACCCGGATAGCTGATAGATTTTATCCGGGTTGTTGGTAAGCAGACGCAATGTCTTTGCTCCAAGGTCACGGAGAATCTGCGCGCCGATGAAATACTCTCTTGCATCCCCCTTAAAACCAAGGGCAAGGTTAGCCTCTAAAGTATCCATACCCTGATCTTGGAGTGCATAGGCACGCAGTTTATTAATCAGTCCAATTCCACGCCCCTCCTGACGCATATAAAGTAAAATTCCACGGCCTTCCTTCTCAATTTGAGTCATTGCCGCCGCAAATTGCTGACCACAATCACAACGCTCAGAACCGAAAGCATCTCCGGTAAGGCACTCTGAATGAACACGGCAAAGAAGGTCCCTACCATCGCCAATCTCTCCCTTGACTAACGCAATATGATGCTCACCGCCTAACTTACTGATGTATCCGTATATTTTAAAGTCTCCGTATTTTGTGGGGAGTTTGGTAGAAGTAATGAGCTCAACCAGCTTGTCATATCTTTTTCGGTATTCCTGTAAGTCCTTGATGGCGATTATTTTTAGGCTCCATTTTTGAGCAAGTTTCATCAATTCCTGTGTACGCATCATGGTTCCGTCCTCACGCATGATCTCACAGCACAGACCGCATTCTTTCAAACCGGCCAATCGCATTAGATCCACTGTGGCTTCGGTATGCCCATTTCGTTCCAATACACCGTTTTTCCTTGCTGTCAGTGGAAACATATGACCGGGGCGGCGAAAATCCTCTGGTTTCGCATTATCCTCTACACATTTCATAGCTGTGATACTACGTTCAGCAGCCGATATGCCGGTGGTAGTAGTCACATGATCGACAGAAACTGTAAAAGCTGTTTCATGGTTATCTTTGTTGTCGCTGACCATCTGAGGGAATTTAAGCTTTTTGCAAAGCTCTTCGCTCGTAGGCATGCAGATAAGTCCTTTACCATGTATCGCCATAAAATTCACATTTTCTGTGGTGGCAAACTGGGCAGCACAAATAAAATCACCTTCGTTTTCACGGGCTTCATCGTCTGTTACTAATATGATTTTTCCCTGTCGCAGCTCTTCAAGAGCCTCTTCAATAGTGTTGAATTGATACATTCGAATCCCTCCTAAAATCCGTACTTCGTAAGTAAGTCGGATGTAATATTTGTTGTTGACGCCTTAATTCCCATCAGACGTTCCACATATTTACCGATGCAGTCGTTTTCCAGATTGACGGTATCCCCAATGCGTATGCCTGATAAAATTGTCATTAATGTCGTATGCGGTATGATGGAAACACGAAAATCATCCTTACGAACGTCCGCTACCGTCAGGCTAATTCCATCGATTGCAATGGAACCTTTTTCAATGATGTAACGCAGGATTCCAGGTGTAGTCTTAATTGTATACCAAACGGCATTATCATCTTTCTGAATGGCGGAAACTTTCCCAGTGCCGTCTATATGTCCGGAGACAATATGCCCGCCGAACCTGCCATTTATGGGCATAGCCCGTTCCAGATTAACAAGACTTCCTATTCTCAGATTTCCAAGAGAAGAACGGTTCAGTGTCTCGTGCATCACATCGGCACAAAAGCCGTTTTGAGCAAAGGATGTAACTGTAAGGCAGACACCATTGACTGCGATACTATCGCCAAGGTGGATATCCTGTATAATTTCCTTTGCTTGGACAGTGATAGAAGCAGAGTTGGTGCCCTTGCGAATACCTTGTATTCTGCCTATTTCTTCGATGATTCCTGTGAACATGCAATCACCTCGCTTTCTAATAAAATATCTTCACCCACCAGCATAATTTTTGGTTTACTCAAATGAAAAGCGTCATTAGGGTGATCCACACCAAGGCCTTCCACAGGAGTCTTTCCGTTGCCACCAAATAGCTTTGGAGCAATATAGGCCTGTATTTTATTGACGATTCCGCTTCGCAACGCAGACCAGTTTAAGGTGCCGCCACCCTCCAGTAGAATACTGTCGATTTTTCTCTCTCCTAGCTTTCTCATAAGATAGTTCAAATCAATGTGGCCGTCTTTTTTAGGGAGTACTACAATATCGCAGCCCGCTTCCAGATATGGCAGATGTTTTTCATAATCCTTCTCAGCTGTGGCTAGGATAGTATTGACTACGCTGGCAGAAGCAACAATCTTTGAACCTAACGGTGTCTTCAAATTGGTATCACAAACGATACGCACCGGATTTCTTCCCTTCTCCAGCCGACAGGTCAGCATCGGATCATCTTCAAGGACGGTACCAACACCTAACATAATGGCAGAGTAACGGTGTCTGTCCTCATGGACACGCTGGCGTGCCGTGACACCTGTAATCCATTGGGATTTACCAATATGGGTTGCAATTTTTCCGTCCAGAGTCATGGCGTACTTCATGATAACGTAGGGTGTTTCGTTTTGGATAAAGTGAAAGAAGCTTTGATTGAGCGCATCACATTCCTCCTTTAATATATTTTCTGTAACTTCGATTTCGTGGGAACGTAGCATCTTAATGCCTTTCCCGGCAACCAGCGGGTTTGGATCGTAAGAACCGATCACCACGCGACGGATACCACTCTTCACAATAGCATCGGTACATGGAGGCGTTTTGCCATAATGGCAGCACGGCTCCAGTGTCACATAAATGGTTGCACCTTCCGGAGACACTTCACAATTTGCTAGAGCGTTCCGTTCAGCATGGAGCGCCCCATATTTCGGGTGATAGCCCTGTCCGATAATCCTATCATCTTTCACAATAACTGCGCCTACCATTGGATTTGGATTTACCCATCCGCAGCCTTTCTTTGCAAGCTGCAAAGCAAGGCTCATATATTCTTTGTCAGACATGCAACACCTCCAAAATTAAAAAAATGCCTTGAACAAAATCGTTCAAGGCATTTTAGGTTTCATAGGAGATAATTCATGTTATAGTAAATAAAAAACTCTGGAACAAAAAAATTATTCCAGAGCAAATTTGCGTATACATAAAACACTGCGCCTATTCATCTTCTTTCATCCAGACTATACTGTCGGCTTCGGAATTTCACCGAATCATGCCTTGCGGCCCGTGGGCTTTACCACCGGTAGGGAATTTAACCCTGCCCTGAAGATCTTATTCAATTGGCTTTATTATATCACTTGATTCATTTTTGTCAATCAGAAAATTTCTATTATCATTGACCTATTATCACTAATCACAAATCTGTTCTCACATTGTAGATATAATAGATGACATTGTTTTTCTGGTAATACATGGTATAATCAATAAGAATAAGTACGTATAGACAGAGAATTCATGCATTCCATTTCGGAGGCTTGATTTTCCAGAGGAGAGAAGAGTAAATGGGAGATAATGCAAGTCCAATAAACGCAAAGGAATACGATGAAAAGATTAATATAACCATTCCGTATTATACTGAATTTCACAGGCAAACAATTGATGTTGTTAAGAATATGGGGTATAGAGAAATTTACTGGCTCGACACCGGCTGTGGAACAGGAATGTTAACTGCTAAAGCGGCATCCGAGATGAAAAATGTGCGCTTTCTATTAGCAGATCCCTCACCAGAAATGATTTCAGTGGCCAAACAAAACATGAAGGGTTTGGATGCTGATTTTATTATTGCAAATTCACAAGAGTTGAATTATCATGAAGTATTTCAAGTAGTAACAGCAATTCAGGCTCATCACTATATGAAAAAAACTGAGCGGGAAGAAGCTATAAAACAGATCTATAAGACATTAAAACCAGGTGGGATATTTATTAATTATGAAAATATTATTCCTGTTTCAGAATATGTGAAGACCCTCGAATTGGAAAGATGGGGAAAATACCAGCTTCGCAATGGGAAGAATGAAAAGGAAGTGGAAACGCACAAATCAAGATGTGGCGTAAATTACTTTCCGCTGACGGTTCAAGAGCATTTTGATTTATTAATAAAACTCCATTTTAAATATGTGAATGTGTTCTGGCTTAGCTATATGCAAATGGGGATTTATGGTATCAAATAATTTTTGATTTGAGGTTTCTCATAGTTATTGATTAATACCGTTTTTTGCTAAAGCTGTACCATAGTATGCTTATTGCGGCTGCTATTGCAAATTGGCTTAATTCTTTATTTTCTCCAGGCTTGGCTTTGTATATAAAGGATATTGATTATCAAGAATCTTCATGATTTTGTAGGAGGAACAAATGAGATTTTCATTTATTAAAAGCTTGTTTCATGTGAAAAGAGATAGTGGCTTTGACGATGAAGAAATAGAGATTGCAGTAAAAAAGTGGGGTTCATTACCCAAAGTCCTTAAAGAATATTATAAGCAGCTAGGGAAGCATGAGAGAATTAATAAAGCACAAAATTACCTTCGTGAACCTAAATCACTATATGATTCAGGTAATTACGTGATATTTTACATAGAAAACCAGTGTGCAGCAGAATGGGGAATAAAGAAAGAAGATTTATGTAAGGATGATCCACCTGTCTATTGTAGAACATCAGGAGATAAATATGCGTTAGAAACAAATTCTATGATTGATTTTTTTAACGCAATGACATTATTTCAGGCAGCTAGTTGGGGAATGACTTATGTATGCAAAGATATATATATGATATCCGAGGAACAGGCTGAGAAGATCCGAGGGAAGTATAAGAAACTTCCTTTTGAATTAAGCCAATGGGGTGAGATGAGTTTCTATGCAAATAATGAAGATGAAGTCATTATGCTTCTGGTAAATGATGACTATGACCTATTGTATGGTTCAGAGGATGAGGGACATTATAAACAGATTGATGAATTTATTGAAACTATTGAGAAAGAGAAATATTCATAAATAGGGAGTTAGTAAAGTTAGAATGATTCTATATGTACTAAAGTTTAAATCATTCAGGAGTGATCAAAAATAAAATAAAATTGATTGGTAAGTAAGTTTATGTTAGAGAATATGATAGATAAAATTGAGTTAATAAGAAGCCATTTAGAAAAAGATCCTAGTACAATAGTCTTCGGTGAAATTAAACTAGAAAAAACTCCGAGGTCTTATCCTGCTGACGATCTCCTAAAAGACTATTACGATTTGCTAAACAGCTTTAGTTATCTTTCTTGCGGAAGTATTCTTATTATTGGTTACGAAGAATTAGATAGATTTCAAGGGTATTTACTCGATATACCAGATAGCTCCTCTAATTGGAAGTGCATCGGTAAAAGTCACACGTATCCGATATTTATAAATTTTAATGATTGTTCTATAAAAATATTACAAGGAGAACCTTACTCAGACCAAGATTTTAGGAGCTATGGTCTTTTTAGTAATTTTATAAAGGATTATGTCGTTGGCGGTAAATATAAAGAATTATGGGGAGAAGATGACTGGTACAGGTTTTTAGTTAAGATCGGTATGCTTTGAAATATAATGAGAAGGTAAGGAGAGCTTAAATTGTGGAAAAACGGTTAATGGATCTGTTGATTAAAAATGGTATCTCAGAGGCAGGAGAGAAATTTGGTATTGAAGAGATTGAGCTAATTGAAAAGGAATATGATATTGTGCTACCTGATGATTATAAAGATTTTTTACAAGAATATGGAGGTACATATTTTACACGTGATGGAAGTTTCTTATCAGAACATAATAGAAAATCTTATTGCGCAATGTTTTTTGGTTTAATGGATAATATGAATTCTTTAAAAGAAAATATCGAGGATTATCTTGGACGGGTACCATCCAGTATTATTCCTTTTGCCGATGCAGATGGCGGAAATAAATTATGTATAGACGTAAAGGAAGATACATTTGGAAAAATCTATTTTTGGAATCATGAACAAGAATTAGAAGCATATCGTATGTTACATCCAAACAAAAAATACCCTACCATTGATGAATATTGGGATAATTTGGAGTTGATGGCTAATTCATTCACTGAGTTTATGTTAAGCTATAATATTGAAGAGGAAGCATCTGAAAAAATATCTAGTAATGTTGAAGCGGTATTTAGTGAAAATTTACTTGCTATGCTTAAAAATAGAAACAAGGAAAAGTTTAACAAATGAGATGGAGAGTATAGTTTTATAACACGTTTGATTCAAATGAGGAGGATGAAATGACTGAGGAAGAGATTCTATTATATTGGATGTCCCTAATTGATGATGAGGAGATGCTTGAACATTGGAAGAATATTATAGTTGACGATGATCCTTTGAGAAAAGTGCCTGAAGGCTTTTTTTCAATGTTTAGGCCTAATGGTGATGGATTGGATAAATTTTTTGAAAAGATAAATAAAGGGAATGAGATATTAAAACGCTTGCTTGAAATATACGAAGCAACTTCAACGGATTATGATTCATGTGACTGCTATTTTATCGAAAAGTCCCCAAGACTGGTCTCAAAAGAAACTATTAGAAATATTGCAGTGGAATACCTCGCGAGAGTTTCCGAGATAGCTAGAATAATGGAGGATACCTATTTCGACAGCTTTATAAGCGTGATGCCCGGAATTGAAGTAGTCGAAGGGAGCGCTCTGAAAAAGACTACCAATGAGTATAGCGACTTTGATCTGGATTGCGGTGTATATGAATTAATGGGTGACTTTATCCACTCCTTGAAACCTGAGGAAAGCCATGCACTGCTTTTTAAGGAGCCATTGTATCAAATAGCCTGTAGCTATGATATTGTACGTTATGTGCTGTGGCCGCTTTATGAAAACAAATGTGGGTTAAAAGATCCGTTTAAACCCTTAGTGGAGTTGTGGAAGCATAATGCCGAATTGAGGTTTAATTCGGAAAGTCATGTACTAAGTGTGTATGTAAAGGAACTGATAAAGTAGACTTCCAAGTTAAAATTAATATAAAGCTTCATCATGGTGAATCACACCAGTGCTTGCCACCAGAGTCTTTTACGTTGCCGCCAAGAAGCTTGGGAGCAATGTAGTTTTGTATAATATTACAAATATAATTCGTCTATGACCTAATCTTAATTCTTCGCGAAAGTACCAAGTTGAGGAACGCGATAACAGCTGCTGCTTTAAATACGGCCTGATATCCGACAGCCGACCATAAAAGACCTCCGAAAACTGGAATTACCATAGAGGCAATGTGCTGTAGACTAACGCCCGTCGATAGCGTTGGAGTTACATCAGCAAGATCGACGGCAATTTTCCGTACATAGGTTGACCGTGCCATTTCGACTGCAGACATGGAGTTATCAATGATATAACATCCGGCAATGATCACAACGGCAACACTGGCATTGAAAAATCTGGCAGAATAAGCGTATCCGAGACAGATAGCAAACAATAGAACAGCTTCCATAGTTAGGACGAAACGTTCACCCCGGGTGTCAATCAATTTACCGATTAGTTTGCGCGTTCCTATACTGACTAGGGCAATCACCATACCCAAGATAGCAAATAACTGAGGCTTTAAGCAAAATACTTTGATCAGCACCCACGGTGCAAATGTCAGAAAAATCTGATTCCTCGCTCCACTGATGACGGCTAGCACATAAAAGAGTGTATAGCGTTTTCTAAAAACAAATTTAACTTTACGAACCTCTGATCCATTCCTTTTCATCATACCTATTGCAAAAGCAGCGAACACGTAGAATACGGCACCTGTAATAAACGCGATCTGATAAGTTATATGTATAAAATTAAAACTTACAAAGATAAAAATGTAGGCAATGATACTTCCAGTTAGGCCAAAGGCGCTTATCGTTCCAAGCCTAGCTCCAAAAGATTCTTGATTAGACAGGGACATACCGATGGAGGGCGTGACGGGCATAACCATGTGTGTGCCGAAGCTGAACATCATCATCCAAATGATCATAATAGCAAAGGTAGGTGAAAGTAATCCAAGACCAAGCATCCCCAGGCCTGCTGCAGCCATACCGAGCATCGCAATTCGTATATCACCTAAGAAACTTAATGCTGCCAGAATTACCATAATAAATAAGCCTGGTGCTTCTCTAGGCACCTCAAGAAAACCTCTGGTATTCTCGGCTAGTTTAAATATATCGTTTAAGTAATTATTGAATATCGATGTATTAATGCCTGCGCCGATCCCGGCGAACAACCCTGCAAGCAAAAAAAGCTTAAAGTTCCGATCGGACTGGAAATATCTATAAAATTCAAATCGCGCCTTTTTGTAGCGCTTCGGTGAGACATCAACTTGCATTTCTTCCATTAAATTAAATTGTTGTGGTGTTTTCCTATATGATTTCATTCATTTACCAGCTTTCATAATAATAATTGCCAGCAATTATAACATAAGAAACCATCTCATTCAATGATTTTTTATCTAGCCAAATCATGGGAAATTAAAATATAAGACATGATTATATACCGTCGGAATATGTTCTAATCCTTTAAGATCTGCGTCTCTTTCATTAATTGCATGTGTCTTTCGTTTGTTTGTCTGATTAAGTCAAAATTCTTTGTTTCAATACCCTTTACGATATCTCGATGTAAGAACCAGGATAAATCAATAACCTCATTTATGACAGCAGAATTTTTTAAGTTTGATCTTGCAATGAGCAGAATGGTTTCAACTTCATTGATATATTTTACTAACCTGGGTGATTGTGTTATTTCTGCAGTCATAACATGAAATTTTATATCAGATTGATTATGTAACCGAATACGTTTTTCTTTATCATAGGATTGGAAAGTATCAATATAGTTGTACAATTTTTTGATGTCCTCTTCGGTGGCGGTATCAACACAGCGACGATAACTGAAATCTTCGAGTACCATTCTAAGATCCAGGAGATTTAAAAGATCTTGTTTTGTAAGTTCAACGCAATATAACCCTTTGCGTTTCAAGTACGTGATAAACCCATTTTGAGACAGCTGATTTACAGCTTCACGCACCGGAGTCCGACTGGTTCCCATTTGTTCCGCGATAATATCTTCTCTGATGCGTTCTCCGGGTTTGATTTCCCCGCTAAGAATTTGATTTAGTATAAAATTATATGCATTTTCGGTTAATACAGAATTATCCATTATTTCACCTTGTATAAAGTGTTTCGTAATTCTTTATACATCACCTTTCATTTAGACTTCTCTTCATAATTAATTAAATTATAAGATAGCTTCTTTTAATATTATTATAAATTATAATATATTAATAATCAATTGGCAAATTACAAGATAATGGAATTTATTTAAAATTATCAATATATCACCTGTATTACGGCACTTTTTTATCTATATTATACAATTATGATCAATGATTAATTAATGATTAAATAATTATAGATAAAAATAGTCAAATATTTGTTTACAATTGCATCTATATATGCTAATATAAATTATAATTTATAAATTATAAAAAGAAGGGATGTTGATGAATGAAACATTTTTGTGCGAGCGGCTTAAGAAGGGTCATTATTCTTGAGCTTGACAGAGGAGAGAAGATAGTAGAATCGGTAGAAAGTGTTTTAAATGAAGAAGGTATTAAAAACGCTTATATTGCCAGTGCGGTCGGATCTGTAAAACACGTTGAATTTCATAGACCTTTAACCATGGATGAGGCAACGGTCGATGAGTATGTAAGTTATGATCAACCGTTTGAACTTGGATGTATTTCCGGTACTGTGATCGATGGAGTTGCTCATTTACATTTTTCAATGGGCAGTAAGGATAGCATACAGGTAGGGCATCTTGAAAAGGGTACAGAGGTCTTATATCTTGTAGAATTAACAATCATTGAAATCGAAGGAATTCAATTAAAGCGTATGCTGACACCGGAAAAAGTGAAGAAGTTATTTCCTATAGAATAAGATACATAATGAATTGCTGGAGGTGCTAATTTAATGATACATGAAATCTATGAAAGATCCTGTATAGATCTTAATGGAACATGGAAATATAAAATTGATCAAAATGATATCGGGGTAAGACAAAGTTATTACCTTACAACAAATAATTACGATTCGTGGAAGGATATTAAAGTCCCTCATAATTGGTATTTGGTAGATGAAATCGGAGATTATTTCGGAACAATCTGGTATGAAAGAAAGTTCAGTGTTCCTTCCGAATATAAGGGACAGAGACTGTTCCTGCATTTCGAAGGCATTGATTATATATCGGAAGTTTGGGTGAACGGAAGGTATTTGGGATTTCATGAAGGGATGTTTGACCCCTTTGATTTTGAAGTAACGGATTACATAAAATATAATGAAGAGAATGTCCTGGTTGTCAGAGACAGTGCTCCCAAGGATACGACCGAGTATATACTTGCAGATGAAGAGGCTACACCGCTTTCAACTCCGTACAAGTATCACCAGTCAAAAGGAATCACCCAGATCAAGGGGCATATGATTGAGGCTATGCACAGACCCGGAGCGATGACATCCTTTCGACAGGACGGTAACTCTGGAGGAATTTGGGGAGATGTCAAGCTGGTAGCAAAGCCAGATGTGTATATAGATTATATCAAGAGCTATACTCAGATTGGGATTAAGAAGGATTGGCTTGGAGATAAACAGGACAAGCCTGATGGTACAGGTTTGGCAGCTTTTGATGTTTATGTAAACAGCAGCAGGGAGTATGCAGTTAAAACAAAGCTCATGCTGGATATTACTGCCTATAATTTTGATGATTCGGCTATCCATTCCATTTCCCGTGAAGTTGTAGTACAACCGGGAGATAATGTATTCAAAATAGTGATTACAATACCAGATGTTCAGTTGTGGTGGACCTGGGATCACGGTAAGCCAAATATGTATACGGCAAAGGTAACTTTGGAAAATGATGAAGCAAAGCTGAATTTCGGTGTGAAAGACATTCATACGGATGAAAAAGGACAATGGTATTTAAATGGAAAACAGATTTTCCTGCGAGGCATGAGATACATTTCAAGTCTGTGGATGAGTGAAGCAAACGAAGAGATGTGGGAAAAAGATTTCAAAAAAATGCTGGATATGGATATCAATGCAATTCGTATCGGAAGTCATGTGGAAAGAGACGGAGTTTATAAGCTGTGCGATGAGCTGGGACTTCTGATGTGGCAGGTATTTCCGCTTCATTATGTGATTGATGATGGAGACGATGTAATTGACAGAGCCTCGGATATGATGTATAACATGGGGCTTATGCTGACGAACCATGCCTGCATGGGTATGTGGTCCGTATACAAGGAACCCGAAATATACGGCTTACAGGATAAACCGAATGTATATTTCAGACTATGCGAAATTCTAAAGGAAACCCTGGGAATGGTGGATCCTATTCGCTGGATTCATAAAGGTGACTATCGAGAAGGCGTGCAGAATATCATGATTGGTTCCTGTCAGGATGGCGATATGGATATTCTTAAGACTGAGATCATGCCAAATATTGTTGAATTTGGAGCGGATTCGGTTCCCTCTCTTAAAAGTTTAAAGAAATTTATTCCGGAAGACAAGCTTTGGCCCCCGGATTGGGATACCTGGGAATACTGGGGTCTATTCTACAGAAATCAGTTCAAGCGGGCTAGGGTGGAAATGGGAAACTCGCTGGAAGAGTTTATTCATAATACCCAGGCTTATGAAGCACTAGTGGTAAAGGAACAGATTGAGGTCTTGAGGCAAAGGAAGTATAAGCCGGTAGCATCTATGTTCTTATATTATTGGAGCGACGCCTGCCCTGTTATGGGATCCGGATTGCTTGATTACTACAGAGAGCCTTATGAAGTTTATGAATCCATGAAGGGCGTATATACACAGGTGTTGATCAGTCTTGAATGGAACAAGGATCCATATGTCATAGGACGGGAAAAGAAATATGACAGAACCCAGGTATTTGAAGGAAAGATATGGGTGAATAATGATCATTTCCATGAAATAAAGGATGCTCAGATTCAATGGAAAATAAGAAGAATAAATAGTGATGAAATCCTTGTAGATAATTCTTTTGTTACTACGCTGGCTCCGGATTCCGCAGAAGTATTGGATAAGATAAGCTTTATTATCCCGGAAGACTATATTGGTGAATATATCGTTGAGATGACTGTAAAAAATCATAATAATCAAGTGCTTTCTACAAATACGATGCGATTTAAAGCCTGTAATTAATCTGACAAAATATCTAAAAAGGGGAATGACTTATGATAATGTTACATGAAGGCCGACAGAAATTTGATTTATCCGGTACCTGGAAATATAAAATTGATACAGCGGATAACGGTAAACTGGAGGACTATTATCAAAAAGATGCCAAAGTATCCGATTGGAAAGAGATACAAGTACCGAATAATTGGTATCTTACAGAAATAGGAGACTATTTTGGAACAGTATGGTTTCGTAAGGAATTTGTTCCTGAAAAGACCAAGGAGAAGGAAAGAGTTTACTTAAGATTCGGTGCAGTCGATTATATTGCGGATGTATGGTTGAATGACATCTATCTTGGAAATCATGAAGGTATTTTTAATCCGTTTGAATTTGATGTAACCGATTATCTTAAAGCGGGTGAAAGGAATGTGCTGGTTGTAAAAGACAGTGCGCCCAGAGACACAACCGAATACATTAATTGCGGACTTGATAAGGATACTCCATTATCGGAGCCCTATCAAAGGCATCAGGCGAAAGCAATTACTCAGATCAAAGGACATATGATAGATGCCATGCATCGCCCGGGATCAGAAACCTCATTTCGACAGGACGGTAATTCAGCCGGAATATGGGATGTGGTTGAACTGGTAGTTCGTCCTGAGATATTTGTTGAATACTGCAAAATCTCAACCAAAACGGTTTTGAAAAAGGATTGGCTCGGAGACCAGCAGGATAAACCGGATGGTTCTGCAATGGTTAGTCTTGATATTACACTGAACAATACGACGAAAAAACCAGTTAGCGGTAATCTGGATGCCATAATTACAGCTGCAAATTTTGAAAGTGATGAGCTGCATACAAGAAGCCGTAAGATTGTATTGGCACCGGGACGCACTACGGTTAAGTTCGTTATTACAGTTCAGGATGCAAAATTATGGTGGACCTGGGATCATGGGTATCCACATCTGTATTCCCTGAAGCTTGATTATCTGGATGATTCCGTGACGATGAGATTTGGTATCAAGGATATTTACTACGATGAAAAGTATGGGAAACTATACCTTAACGGAAAACGGATTTTCCTTCGCGGAATGAGGTATATTTCAAGCTTATGGATGAGTGAAGCAAATCCTCAGATGTGGCAGCAGGATTTTGAGAAAATGATTAAGATGAATATCAATTCCATCCGTATTGGCAGCCATGTGGAGAAAGACGGAGTGTACACACTGTGTGATGAGTTAGGACTTCTAATGTGGCAGGTATTCCCTCTGCATTATTGTGTCAGTGACGATGATGACCTGATATCAAGAGCATCGGATATGATTCGTGATATGGGAATGATGCTCACCAATCATGCCTGTATGGGAATGTGGTCGGTATATAAGGAACCGGAAATATATATGCTGCCGGATAAGCCCAATAATTATTTCCGTTTATGCCAGGTACTGAAAGAAACCTTGAAAACAGTAGATCCTGTACGATGGGTTCACCTTGGAGATTATCGTGAAGGTGTTATGAATATTATGCTTGGATGCTGTAATGACGGTGATGTGGATGTAAATGATAAGATAATACCGCCGCATATTGTTGAGTTCGGCAATCAATCAATACCTTGCCTTGAAACTTTAAAAACCTTTATTCCGGAAGATAAGCTGTGGCCTCCTCATTGGGATACCTGGGAATATTACGGACTATTTTATTCCAACACCTTTAAATTTGCCAAAATTGAAATGGGCAATTCGCTGGAGGAGTTCATTCAAAATACTCAGGATTATGAAGCAATCGCCGTGAAGGAGCAAATCGAATTCCTTCGTCAGCATAAATATTATCCGGTTGCGACAATGTATCTCTACTATTGGAGCGATGCCTGCGCGATGATTGGATCCGGTCTTCTGGATTATTACCGCCGTCCATATAAGGTTTATGATTATATGCAGATGGTATATACCCCGGTACTAATCAGTATAGAGCCTTCCATGCATCCGTACCGTCTCGGAAGAGAAAAGGTATTTGATGCGGGCAAAACCTTTACCGCAAAGGTATGGGTAAATAATGACCATTATGATAAGGTCGAGAGAACTAAGATATTCTGGAAGGTTGTGGATCTAGATACGGATACTGTAGTTGCTTCTCATAAATTTGTACTTGACCTTCTTCCTGACTCCTGTGAGGTTCCCGATCATATTGTTTTACCGCTTAAGGATGAGTATGCGGGACACAATTTTAAAGTAACGATGCGTGTTACCTCGTTGGAAGGAGAAATTCTCTCCGAAAACTTCTGTGATTTCAGAGTTAAATAAGTACGGAAGAAGCAGAAGGTTTGGTAATACGGCTATGCTCCGACAATGTATCGGATCAGGACGGTATTTTGCTCTATGTAATTGTACACTTGATACAAAATATAATGAAATCATTGTATCTTCGGTTATACAAGATCACTAAAAAACAGTCTATAATTTAACCTACTATATACTAATTGAAAGCTGGAGATATTAAC
>JAEWMT010000054.1 GCA_023393095.1 Bacillota bacterium | reverse complement strand
TCCTCATTCCCTGTTATCATCTTAATAACCGGTACATTCATGCCCTTCTGCAGCATTCTAATAATCCCAAACTTGGCTAGACCAGTTGATGTCAATCTATTTGCCCCTGAAACATCTTCAATTAGCTTTTTAATATTGCCGAATTGATATGCCAAAAATGACGGATCTACTTCGTTCCCTTTAGTATTTAGAAACATTAACTCGCTTTTATTGCATTTTGGATCCTTTAGGTAATTATCAATTTCGCGTGTCAATGATAACGGCAATTCCAATATTAGGTTCTTATCCTTATCAATATTAATTGCTAATAATCTCGCTCCAAAGTCAAAGTCTATTTTCTTTAAACTTTTAATTCTTTCTAATTTGAATCCATATAACATAATAAGCTTGAATATAATACTAATTTGCTTTTGAGCTGTTGATGGTTTTTTTTCAGAATTAAAGTAATCACATATTATTTTGTAGTCATCATCATTAATTGACGGATTCACTTGCTTATCAAGAAGTTCTTTGTTATTAATAAAGTCTGTTACTTCTTTCTTAAGACTTGCAAACGGGTATATATAAAATAAATTTGTGTTGTCGTAACCTCTTGGTTTCATATATCCTGAATAAAACTTAGTTATTGAATTTAAAAACTTTTCTATAGCTGTTACTCGATATGCATTGCTATTCTCATAATAGAATGCACAAGCCTTTTTTATATCTCTCCTAGAAAATTCATTTACTAAAAAATCCTTTAATTCAATATCCTCTCTGTAGGCTTTTTCATTAATATACTGCACGAAATATGTATAAATTGAAGCATAATCTGGGTTAGTTTCTTTAATTTCTAATGAAAATTTATCTAATTCCTCTTTGAGTCCTATAACCATATTTTCTCCAATCAAATAATTTTTTGCTTATTATATCATATTGGTTTAATTTGTCAACACTCCAACTATCAATGTTCAATTGTTAATGTTCGTCATTTTTCTGTTTAAAATGCTATCTGCGCTAACTCCGGCTACTCTTGCAAGTTCTTTGTCGGTATTCACTTTTTCTGAATTCAGATTAAGTGTTTTACCTGGAGCTGTGCCACCGTGTGACTGCTGATTGATTTTAGCTTTTTCCTTGATAGCGTCTTCCAATTTGAAAGATAGTTCTGCCCTGGTGTAAACCTGTAAATTTCTGCGTCCAAACTGATTTCTAATAATCCATCAGATATTAGAGATAGGAAAAACAAGTATTTCATTTTACCGCTTATTGGTATATAATAAAGAAAAATATAGGAGAATTAAGTAATAATATGACTTTTCAATCTTTTCAAGTAGTATATTATACAAGTATATTTATATTGCCAGGGTATATCATTGAACAAACAACAGGAACTTTTATCCCTAGTCGAAGCTATAGTGATTGGATCAAAGCAATACGGTGTTTGATCTATAGCATTATTAACTGTGCTGTATGGTCATGGGCGTATATTCTTATAACCGATAAATTTACACAAGAGGAAACTTTATATTGGTTACTAGGTACGGTTGTAACCATTTTTGGTGCTTTATTTTTAGGAATAATAATTGGACTATTAAAAAAACTAAACCCGATTCGCTCAATTTTCGGACATTTTAAAATTCAGTTGGAACATCCTGTACCAACAGCATGGGACTTTAAATTTAGTGAATCAGGTTGTAGATATATAATAATTGATATGAAGGACGGTTCTACTATTTATGGTAAATATGGCTCCCAATCTTTCGCTTCATCTATTTCTGTCGAACGCGATATCTATCTGGAAGAAGTTTATAGTTTTACAGAAAACAAACCGTGGGAACCAATTCCTAGAAGTGATGGCATTTTAGTAAAATGGAGTGATATACAAGACATTGTATTTTATCATGATCATGATATACAGAAAGGAGATGAAACGTATGGCAAGAAGCCAAGGAAATTGTTCAAACGGAGGATACATAACAAAGGGATATCAACCAACAAAGAACCCAGGTAATGGTTATCAACCCTCCCAAGGTGGCGGGCAATCTTCACCTCCTTCCACCGGATCACCAGTACAAAAACCTACAAAGTAAAAGGAGGAAATTTAATTGAGTGAAGAAAACAAAAATGCAATTAAGGGGAATTTTGGATATCAGCCTAATATTGAAGTTCGTGGATATCAGCCATTAAAATCTCTTAGCGAGGGTTATCAGCCTACATCTTCTAAGGGAGAAATATCAACGCCGCCGTCTACCGGGTCTCCAGTAGAAAAACCAAAGAATATCAAATAACATAAGGTAATTATAAAAGGGCAATACTTTGGTATAGCCTTTTTATTTTTTTCAGTAATTTTGAAAAGGTCTTTTTCTTTTAAAAAGTGGTGAGGCTACTGAGGAGACCGGGTGTACCTCTTTCCTGTAGACCCCCACCCCCTATTGTACTATCTTTGGTACATAAATAAGGCAACTAGATTACTCCTGCTGCCCTTAACTTATTTATTATCTCTCTTCCTCTTTGCTCTTAATAATGTTGATACTGATATACCAGTCTTTCGCTCTACTTGTGTATAGGATAATTCATTTAATAATTCTAATGCATGTTCAATATGTTCCTTACTAAATTTCTTCGGTCTGCCCTCTTTGAAGTCCGCTTTCTGCCTTGCTATTGCTTTGCCCTCTTGTGTACGCTCAACAATCATATCTCTTTCAAACTGTGCGAATGCTGATAGTATAGTAAACATCAGTCTGCCATTTGGTGTATCGTCTACAACTCCCATATTTAGAACATGAACTCTTACGCCTTTATCAAATAATTCCTTAATTGTAGTCAAAGCATCAATAGAAGAACGAGCAAAACGGTCAAGCTTAGTGACAACCAGTGTATCTCCCTCGCTTAGTTTTGATATAACCTTTTCAAACTCCGGTCTTTCTTTCGTTGTGCCTGTAAACTTCTCTTGAAATATCTTTTCACAACCTTCTGCTGTCAAGGATTGTATCTGTGATGTTAAATCCTGACCTTTAGTGCTTACCCTTGCATACCCATATTTCATGCTCTCAATCTCCTTTACTTTTGACTATTTGTTTTGACTATGCTCTATACCTTGATTTTACTACATTCTTAAATCATAGTCAATACTTTTAAGTTTTGAACATAAAATATTTTTTTTAATACTAAAACAGAGCGCCATTGCAGCGTCCTTACTTCCACGCCCTTCTAACCTGTTCTTTCCTCTCTTCTTCAATTTGCTTTGTCCTTTCGGTATCCCATTGCTCGGCCTGAGCCTGGATTGCCTTGACAGTGGACTCCTCCTGCTGATATGTAGCATTATACCGGGTGTTAATATCCTGCGTTGTTGCATCTTTTCTATTTAATCCGGCAAACCCTGCCAGAAAAGCTTCTGACTTAATTTCATCACGCTTGTTGTCATAATCCTTATGAATTTTCTCTGTCTCATTGTCCTGCCAATATTGATAATTCATAAACATATTATCATTCACCATCTTTCTAAAATGGCAGCAGAACTATTATAATCCTGCTGCCTATAATATAAAATTATTTCTGCTTCATAACACTAGCCACGTGATTATCCCAGTTCGAATCAATCGATCTCATGAATTCGTCAATTGCTTTTTCTTCACGCTGATTTATTTCTGCAAGTTTGGCAATTCTTTCTTCTTTTCTTTTTCTGGATCCAGTATCATATAGTGGATTTTGATTAAAGCCGTCAAGAAACGACTGTTCGCGTATTACTTCACGTTCCGACTTGAATTTGTCGCGTATCTGATCCTGCTCGTTTTTTAACCATGCTTCGTATTGTGTCATATTTATTCAACCTTCTTTCTATTCTTCTTTGTACTCCACATCCACCGGGATATCTTTCGGGATCCTCTTTGCAATCTCTTCCGGTGACATACCTTCGCCCATTGGATTAATTGGTGTTACTGATAATTCTTGACGTTGTGTATATCCATGATTATTGTTAAAGTCCGTAGCAAATACTATAGGGGGAATCTTACCATTTAACGCTAATTGTTTTTTAAATGCTGCCACACAATTTTTAAAAATCTTTATAGTGTCCGAAAACTCTCCCGGCCTAGTTCGCTCCCAGTCATTAAGAGTATCCCTGCAAATTCCAGCATATGTACAAAACCCTTCAATATCAGGAATCAATTTAGCTCCTACATCGTTGCTGTCAGCTATGTAATCAAAATAATCTATAATAACCGCTTTAAACTCTCGTATATCTTCGTATTTTTTGCGACCTTTAGGAGAACCGCTGTCAAAGAACTGCTGTTTCATTATCTCAATCATTGCCCTGGTTTCACCGGATTGTATGGGTAAGTAGTCTTTGCCTTCCTTAAACCGCCTATATGACTGTTTACGAACGCCTTTTTCATCCCTGATTATAATCTTATCTGCCATCTAATCACCCTCTCTCTGGTTCTTAATTTTGAATACATAGTCCTTGTTTAAAGATTTATTCTTTTGATTGAGTAAATTAATGACCGCGACCGATTCCAGTTGTGACAATCCGGCGCCCTGTAAAATATTTAAGTCTGTTTGGTTAATTTTCTGCTTTTTCATGATTTTTTCACCTCATGTTATACCCTTTTTAATGTGTCGGAATGCTCGAAATGGCGAGTTTATTACCTAGATGTACCATAAGATGTATATTCGTCAAATTTGCTTGATAAAGGATAGTACAACAATGTTGGATATTCGCAATCAATGTTTTGACCCTTAATACCTTTTGAAGCCAAGATATATGTAATCAGCTCATGTGGAATATCTTCCCCTAAAAAGTATTCACATCGGGTACTAATATTGTCACTATTAAATTGATAATTTATAGAACCCTCTGTCACATACGGTATAACATACCGCTCAATCCATTCATTCACCTTTTGCCATAATTTTGGATTGCAGTTAATGACATAATCCTTAAATCGTTTCCCTTGACAGCATATTACCGAAGTTCCAACTTCCATAACTAAATATTCATGCTTGCGGTCAAACGGTTGAGCGATAGTTTTTAGTACTTTAAAATATATTTGTTTCATAAAATCAGTTCCCTTCTTATTGGGTCTCGATGAACCTCTGATTTTATTTTTTGGTGTATGTAAACATTTTCTTTTACTTATAAAATATAAGCATTCGTTAATTTTAAGTGCCTCTTGCTGTCAAGGCAATCACTTCCTTTACTTTGATATTTTGCATAGGTTACTAACTGAGTAACCTTTTCAAGTAACCATTAAAAACCCTTTAATTATAAGGCTTCATCCAAGTTTAATACCTATAAGGTTACTTAAGTTATCAAAATTCCTATATATTGCTTTTTTCAGTATTTTACATATTTTCTTTTATTATCATTTTTTAAGTAACCAAGTAACCTTTTATGAAAAATATAGTAAAATCAATACTTACAGAGGTTACTTGTAGGTTACTTGAAAGTTACTTGCTTAATTCAAGTAACCATTTATTTAAATGGTAAATTCATATTATCTGGTATTTTCATAAAGTTATCTTTATCGGAAGCATCGCTCTTATTTTTGTGTTCATAACAAATTTGTGTTCCGTAAACCTTTATTTTCTTTCTTCCTCCGATATCGTTTTGTACACGCTGCCAACCATTAATTGAATGTTCCATGATGTCATGTAATTCACTAGATACTTTTCTGTCCGGTTTCTGATGCTCATTGCCTAAAGCTAATTCATATAGCATTGCAACGCATACATATTCTTCCTTGGTACTATCAAGCCATTCTTGAATTATTCCCACACGCACATCTTCCTCAATGTAACTTCCTTGTGTCACTTTGACAGCATCTTGTAAATCTTCAGGAAGAACCAGTTTAGGATTTTCA
>JAEWMT010000010.1 GCA_023393095.1 Bacillota bacterium | reverse complement strand
TATCTACAACCGGTGGTTCCGGAACAATTGTTGGGGCATTACTTGGTGTATTCGTTATGTCAATGTTAAAAACAGGACTTCCTTATATCGGATTACAGGCTAACTGGCAGCAGATTATCACAGGTATCATATTAATAGGTGCAGTATTAATTGATGTTTTAAAGAGAAAAGAGAAATAATAAATCTGTTATGAAAACGCGAATGCGGTTCATATATAAATGAAAAAAATTATAGGAGGGTTTCAAAAATGAGAAAGAAATTTTTGGCAGGTGTACTTAGTGTAGCAATGGTAGCAAGTATGTTTGTGGGTTGTGGTAAGAAAGAAGATACATCAGATAAAGCAACTCCAACAACAGCTCCGACAACAGCAGCATCAACAGACGATTCATCAGCATCAGGTGAATTAAAAGCAAAAGATGCTTATCACTTCGAAATAGTATCCAAAGGCTTCCAGTCAACCTATTGGCAGGCAGTTTATAAGGGTGCGAAAGCGGAAGCTGACAAATTAGGCGTTACAATCAACATGGTTGGTCCTAACTCTGAATCAGATATCGCTGACCAGGTACAGATGTTAAATAGTGCAGTTAATGCAAAGCCTGCAGCAATCGGTTTAGCATCACTTGATACAAAAGCAGCTTTAGATGCTATTAAATCAGCACAGGATTCTAAAATCCCGATTATCGGATTTGACTCCGGTGTTCCAAGTGCTCCAGAAGGCTCTGTATATGCAAACGCTTCCACTGATAACTACAAAGCTGGTGCTGTAGCAGCAGACGGTATGTACGATGGTATCAAAGACAGAATTGCAAATGCAAAAGGTCAGGTAAGAATTGGTGAAGTTAACCAGGATGCTACTTCTGAATCTATCTGCAGCCGTGGTTTAGGATTTATTGATGAAATGATCAACAAACTTTCAGCAGATGGCAAAACAGTTGCTGTAGTTGGTAATGATTATTATGTACAGAATGTTAAAGGTAAAACAGTAGATGCAAAGAGCGCAAATGTTATCATTGAAGTACGTGTTCCTTCACAGACAACAACAGAATTAACAGCAATTGAAGCTTCTACAATCTTAAATGAAAAAGATACCATTGCTATCTTTGGTTCTAACCAGACAGCAGCAGAAGGTATTGTAACAGCTAACGATAACTTAAATGTTTTAGGAACAGGCGATAAGCAAATCATCGGTGTTGGTTTTGACTCCGGTTCAGTTCTTAAAGCTGCAGTATCAAGCGGAACATTATTTGGTGCAGTTACTCAGGCTCCGGTATCCATCGGCCAGAAAATGGTTGACTTATTAGTACAGGTTGCTAATGGCGAAAAAGTAGCTAATGTTGATACAGGTTGCCAGTGGTACAATAAAGATAATATTACAAGTGAAGAGATAGCTCAGAACTTATATGACTAATATTTATATGATAAGATAAGACTTGCTAGAAGAAGGGGCTGCCTATAAGGCAGCTTTTTCTTTTGAATCCGCACGGCGGGCGTACGTACCATATAAATGTGGGTTAAAGGAAGGGGATATCATTATGAAGAAAAACAGCACTTCTGAAGTAAAGCATTTCATTTTAAGGGGTATCCGGGTAAAGTTAATCAGTGCTTATATGATTCCTGTTGTGTTAATTATCTTACTTGGCATCATATCCTATATCAGAGCATCGGATGCCATTATCTCTAATTATAAGGTGGCAACTCAAAATACAATTCAAAAAACCGCAGAATATTATAAAATGATGTTGCAAAATATTGATACCAAATCCCAAAGGATAGCAAGCGATAACGTATTACGAAGTTATTATAATGGTGATTTTAAAGATGATACCGGTAAAAATACAGAAAGCTATAGTACAATAAATCGAAGTGTGCTCTCCGAAAAAACGTCGGATCAAAATATTAATTTTATCGGTGTATTATCATCATATGGTAAAAGTATAACAACAAATGGTATCATAGGACAGGATGCATATAGCCAATTTATAGAAACAAATGAAGGTAAACAGATCCTTAAAGCATCTAATACAGCAGCCGTATGGATAGGGTATCATAGTTTTTTGGATGATTATTTAAAAAGTTCCAAAAGCGCGTATGGTATATCTTTGTCCAGAAGGATTATCAATAATAGGATGGAGACGATAGGCGTAGTAATAATGGATATTGCGTTACAATCGATTCAGGCACCGATGAAAACGATTGATCTTCCAAAAGGGAGTGAATGTGCTTTTATAACTTCGGACGGAAGAGAAATCACTGCAGAGGGTGAAAGTGCTAAACCGATTTTTTTTAATCAGGACTATTATAAAAAGGCGGTAAAGGCTTCAAAGGATACCGATTTAAAATACATAGACGGTCAGGGAAGTTATTTCTTTTATTCTAAATCAGGAAATAACGGTAGTATGCTTTGTACGCTGATTCCAAAAAGTGAAATTATAAAACAGGCTGATGATATTAAGGCCGTTACCCTCTTTGTTGTGGTATTAGCTATTATGATTGCAATACTGGTTGGAGTTTTTCTGGCGAATGGAATAGGCAGTACAATACGAAATATTAATAATGTTGTAAAAAAGGCGGAAGCAGGAGATCTGACAGTTACAGCCACAACAAAGCGTAAAGATGAATTTATGTTTTTAGCGAAGCATATAACAGGAATGTTAACAGGAATGAAGGGGTTGGTTAACCGAACGGCAACCGTTTCCTTTTCTATTTCAGAATCAGCAGAATCTGTAGCTGCAGCATCCTTGCAGTTGGTAGAAAATTCGAAAAACATAAATCAAGTAATAGATAATATAGAAGCGGGTATTGAACAACAAGCAGAGGATGCTCAGAATTGTTTGAAAATAATGAGTGATTTAGACGAAAAGATTAATCATGTTAATGTCAGTGTAGACCAGATAACTGAATTTGCCAACAATACAAGAGACATTGTAAAAGATGGTATTATTACTATGGATGAGTTAGGAAGTAAAGCAAAGGCATCTTTTCGTATATCTAAAGTGGTGGTTGAAAATATTGAACAACTAGGAAAAGAATCAGTAGCCATCAGTGGAATTATTGCAACAATCAATGAGATTGCTGATCAGACGAATTTACTTGCTTTAAATGCATCAATTGAAGCAGCCAGAGCGGGTGAGGCAGGTAAAGGGTTTGCCGTTGTAGCGGATGAAATCAGGAAGCTTGCAGAAGAATCCGTACAGGCATCTGAAAGAATTAATGGGATTATCGGTGGTATTCTTAAGAGGACAAAGACAACTGTAAAAAATGCTAGTGAAGCGGAAGAGATTATAACTTCTCAGGATTTAGCACTTCAAAACACATCACAGTTGTTCAACAAGATTACAAAGCATGTAGAAGGCTTAGCCAAAAACATTAGTGAAATTTCTATGCGTGTGAATGATATTGAAGTAACCAAAAATGAAACATTGAATGCAATTACAAATATATCATCTGTGTTAGAAGAGACGGCATCTGCATCTGCTGAAGTACAATCGGCCTCAGATAGTCAATTGATAGAAACAGAGCATCTGAATCATATCGCAGGAAAGTTGAGAGAGAAATCAGAAGAATTACAGAATGCAATCAGTAGTTTTAAGCTATAATATTATAAAGCTTATCATATATAAATAATAAAACCAAGAAATCTTTTTGAGTATAAGCTCAATTAGGTATCTTGGTTTTATTGTTTTAATAAATCAAAATCAATGTAGAAAAGTATTATCGGAAGAAAAACAACCACCAGAATGGAAATCTTCTATCAAAGTCATGTCTTCTGTCAAATTCGTCTCTTCTTTCCATTTCATGTCTTCTGTCAAATTCCATTCTTCTATCAAACTCTTGTCTCATCTCAGGTTCGTTTCTCATTCCAAATCTGCCTTCGCGAGCATTGGGAAAATTACCGCGACTTTCCATAATATACTCCTTTAATGTGTAAAGCAAACGGTATGAAATATACTAGGATAATATTTTAACCGCCTACACCATAAAATATAATATACTTTAAAGTATGCTAATTCATATATTGTGCTACTAATTTTTTAAGTTTAAAATCTGTTTTATACTATTTTAAAGTATAAGATGATTTTTCTTTGTTCATAGTTCAATCAATAAGAACTATTATTTCATTTCATAGGAAATTGCGTCCTATGAAATAAAAAGCACTCCGTGCAGGATGCGCACCTCGCGGTAAGGAAGTATGTTACTACGTAACCCGCTCAGGCGCGGAGAATGTGCGCGCACATTCTTTGTTCTGATGATATCTTCCGATAAAAAAAGAAGAACAAGTCCGCTGAATGATATTAGTTCCTACAGGATCAGCTTATTGACATACTATGAAAATCATGGTAATATCAACATACCGTCGGTCGGTATGGAGGTGAGATGATGTCACAGAAACAGCCAAAAGAGATACGAGTAGACTCGATTATTACAGCAGCGATCGAAGAATTTCTTGAAAAAGGTTATGATGGAGCTTCCGTCAATGCAATCGCTGCAAAAGCAGGTGTAAGTAAGGGAGGGTTATATCATCATTTTCCAAATAAAGAAGTTTTATTAATGGAAGCGAATAAAAAACTCTCTGAACCCATCGTGAAAATAGCAGAAGAAGCATATTACAATGTGAGCGCTATCCATGGACTTAGTAATTATGTCAGGGGGTATTTGGAATATTGGGTAACACGTCCAAAGGAATTAAGCTTCTTCTTTTTTTCCATGTCAAGATCCTTTGAATCAAAATTACTTATGGATTACTATAAGGAATATATGCAGGCATCCATTGAATTCTTTACAGGGATGTTTCAGAGGGCAGCAGCATTAGGAGAAATTAATATCACAGATCCGCAAAGTTATGGAATTACACTGATGGGAGCACTCGATGGTGTTCTTACTTATGCTATGCTTCATCCGAAGATGGAGATCAACACTCTGGTGAACCAGATAAAAAAGATTTGGATCGATAGAGAATAGGAGAGTATATATGGGGCAGGAAGTATTTCTTGAAGTAAAGAGTATCACAAAATCGTATAATTATTTCGTTGCTGTCGATGGGGTCAGCTTTACAGTGAAGAAAGGAGAAGTATTCGGTTTACTGGGGCCAAATGGCGCAGGTAAGACAACAACGATAAAAATGCTTTGTGGGCTTTTGAAGGCTGATTCCGGAGCTGTCTTATTTCATGACAGTTCCCTTTCTTCGTCTTATCATACCATTAAATCATTGATTGGTTTATGCCCGCAGGAAATTGTTGTCTGGGAACTTCTGACCTGTATGGAACAGCTTAAATTTGTAGGTATTTCCTATGGCCTGTCTGCAAAAAATGCATCGGAAAAAGCGGATTACCTGCTAAAGTCCCTTGGATTGGCAGATAAAAGAAATAAACTTGCTAAAACACTGTCAGGTGGAATGCAAAGAAGACTTAATATGGCACTTGCTCTTGTACATGATCCGGAAATTATTATTTTGGATGAGCCTCAAGCAGGTTTAGATCCACAAAGCAGAATTTTGGTTAGGGATTTTATTAGGGGATTGGCAAAGAATAAAACTGTAATACTGACTACACATGATATGGACGAAGCACAGCGATTATCAGACCGGATTGCAATCATGGATCATGGTAAGGTACTTGTCATTGATACACCGGATAAACTGATAGAACGATCAGGAATGGGCGATCTTCTTCAAATCAGAATTGAAAAAACAGATGAACAGCTTATACAAAAATTAATATTAGCACTACCCAAGGAGTTAACTGAGAAGAGATATACAGATGAAACTTTTTATCTTGGAGCCAAGGATTTGCCGGAATTAATTCCTGTTATAAAAAAACTGCTGAATAACTTTGGAGTTAAGCCCATCGATATGACAATTAGGAAACGGACGCTGGAGGATGCATTTATATCTATGACAGGAAGGGGGCTAAGAGAATGAAACTATATGCTTCAATGATGAAAGCTCTGAAAGAAGGAATTCGGGACTGGAAGGTACTTTCATTGGTATTATTATTTTCACCTTTCTTTATTCTATTGATGAAGCTTTTTTACGGAGGCGCTCCAATTACATACAATATAGGTGTAATTAATTCAGACAACGGAAGACAGTCAATTGAATTACTACATAATATGGAAGACAGGCTGGGAGATGAGAGGGTAAAATTATTTCATTTATCATATTTGAAGAATCAAATAGAACTAGAAGAGAAGGTAAAGGATAAGACAATCGATATAGGAATCGTTATTCCTAATGATTATTCTTCTACACTTTTATCCAATGTAGGCAGTAAAGGCATGAAGCCTGCACTGATAAATATCTATGGCAGTATGAGTAATGCAAAATATACCGTCGCTGCCGTACTTGTTAATGATATGATTTATAATCAGGGCATTCATATCACCAAAATTGTTTTTCCTTCAGTCATTAAAGAGACATTCCTTGATAAAAGCAAAGCGATTAATGAGTTTGATGGTTATGTGCCGGGACTGATATCACTGTCGGTACTCATGGTGATTTTTACTGCAACAGCTTCCATTGTAAAAGAAAATGATAAGAATACACTAATTCGTCTGAAGCTAAGCAGACTCGGAGCCACTAATATTTTGGGTGGAGTATGTATTGTACAGGCTTTCATTGCAATCGTGGCAGTTGTAGTCTCTTACTGGACGGCGCTTTTACTTGGGTACAGACCGGCAGGAAGCTTTCTCCCGATCTTAGTAGTGGGAGTGATTTCAAGTTTCTCTATGGTAGCGATGAGCTTGATCATTGCCAGCTTTCTAAATACTATTTTTGATGTATTAACCATTGGTTGTTTTCCATTTTTTATTTTGATGTTTTTCTCTGGCTGCATGTTTCCTATGCCTAAAGTTACAATGTTTACCATGGCTGGAAAATCCTTTGGAATTACAGATGTATTATCATTGACACATACAGCAACTGCATTTAATAAAATACTGAACTATGGAGCCACACTGTCGGAGGTTTCTTTTGAAATAATGATGATCTCAATATTAACTTTCGTTTATTTTATCATAGGCGTTATACTTTATCAGAAGAGAAAATTATCAAAAACATAAAATTCGGATAAGAAACCTTTTAAACATTTGGATCATTACGAACTGTTCAGACTAGCCAGAAATTCGGCTGGCTGATTTCAATCTACGTTTTTGAAGCTGAGACGCTCCCGCTTAGTTGCATTACGTTGCATTACGTAGCGGTACATAAGGCTCTAAAATACAGAGCCAAAGTACCGACGAATGCAAATGCTCCTTTTCGAAAACATAAATCGAAATCATCCAACCGAATTTCTGACTAGTCTGAACTTAAACCGAATAATGTTTAAAACACATTTAGATTTCATAATTTGATTGACAGACACCCGTACTTTATGGTAGATTTCAATTATACATTGTTTTATTGTATACAAAAATGCAATGTGTTCCTATGTGGAACAAAATATTAAATACAAATTGATTATTAAATGTAATTAAATTAGTAAAAGATATATACTGTAATGCATTTTTGTGGTAATATATATGACAAAGCGTGTACCCTAAATTATCTGTTTTTCAATTAAAGCTATCCTCCATTTTAATGGGTTTCAGCGTATATGCCTTAATAATTTATAATTGAAAGGAGTCATTATGACAGAGAACAAGAAATTACTGGAATGGGTTAAAGAAATGGCTGATATGTGTCAGCCGGACGAAATTTATTGGTGCGATGGTTCCGAAGAGGAAAATGAGCGTCTTCTGAAAATGATGGTTGACAGTGGAATGGCAATTAAATTAAATCCTCAGAAACGTCCGGGATGCTACTTATTTAGAAGCCATGCTTCTGACGTAGCTCGTGTTGAAGACAGAACCTTTATTTCTTCTAAAACAAAAGAAGAAGCAGGTCCTACAAATAACTGGGTTGAACCTGATGAATTAAAAACTACGATGAAGGGACTTTATAAGGGATGTATGAAAGGAAGAACAATGTATGTAATTCCTTACTCCATGGGTCCTATAGGTTCCCCAATATCCAAAATTGGTATAGAATTAACAGATAGTGCCTATGTTGTTGTTAATATGCGTATCATGACTCGTATTGGCACAAAGGTATTAGAAGCACTTGGTGCAGATGGTGAATTCGTTCCATGCCTACATTCTGTTGGAGCACCTTTGGAAGAAGGACAGGTAGATTCAAGCTGGCCTTGCGCTCCTATTGAGAAGAAGTATATCAGCCATTTTCCGGATGAAAGACTTATCTGGTCTTATGGTTCAGGCTACGGCGGTAACGCTCTCTTAGGTAAGAAATGCTTTGCACTTCGTATCGCATCCGTACTTGCTCGTGATGAAGGATGGTTGGCAGAACATATGTTAATCTTAAAACTTACCAGTCCAGAGGGAGAAGTTAAATATGTAACTGGAGCTTTTCCGAGTGCCTGCGGAAAGACAAATCTAGCTATGCTAGTACCTACCGTTCCTGGTTGGAAGGTTGAAACTGTTGGAGATGATATTGCCTGGATGAAATTTGGTGATGATGGCCGTCTGTATGCAATTAATCCGGAAGCTGGTTTCTTCGGAGTTGCACCTGGAACTTCCCTTGATTCCAATCCAAATGCTATGCATAGTACAGAAAAGAATACGATCTTTACCAACGTAGCACTTACTGATGATGGCGATGTATGGTGGGAAGGCATCGGAACTCCTGCACCTGATCATCTGATTGACTGGAAGGGTAATGATTGGACTCCAGATTCCAAAGAGCCCGCAGCTCATCCGAATGCTCGTTTTACAGCTCCTGCATATCAGTGTCCTTCCATAGCACCTGATTGGGAAGACCCTGCAGGTGTACCGATTTCAGCTATCTTAATCGGCGGACGTCGTCCTAAGACTATTCCGTTGGTTCACGAAAGCTTTGATTGGAAACACGGCGTATTCTTGGGATCTATCATGGGCTCTGAGATTACTGCTGCTGCTATTTCTAAAAACATTGGACAGGTTCGCCGTGATCCATTTGCGATGCTTCCTTTCTTTGGTTACAATGTATGTAATTATTTACAGCATTGGCTGGAAATCGGAGAGAAGTCAAGCGAGGATAAATTACCGAAGATCTTCTATGTTAACTGGTTCCGTAAGGATCAGGACGGTAAATGGTTATGGCCTGGTTTCGGTGACAACAGCCGCGTCCTGAAATGGATCTTTGAGAGAACCTCAGGTAAGGGCAAAGCAACTGAAACACCAATCGGTTTTATGCCTACGGAAGATGCCTTGGATCTTACAGGTCTTGAGGGTGTTAGCGAAGCTGATATGAAAGAATTACTTAAAGTGGACAAAGAAGAGTGGTTAAATGAGGTATCTTCTATCAAAGAGCATTATGCAAAGTTTGGTGACGAGCTTCCGAAGGAATTGGCTGCTCAGCTTGATGCACTTGAGAGCAGATTAAAGAAATAATATAATTAATAATAGGTTTTTAAGAATGTAGAAATGGACTGTTGTACTAAGAAATTAGTATGGCAGTTCTTTTTATTTATTTCCATAATCAGATGAAGCAAATAGATCTAATTAAATTTGAAAAAGAATTGTAACATTAATTTAAAATAAATGTAATCTATCTAAAGTAGACTTTTTTTAAAAATATGATATGATAAGATAGTACCATAGTCACGCATAAATCCTGCATGCAAAGGCTTGCTAAAACATGCAAGCAAAATCTTGCAAATCATGCAAGAAAAGTCTTGCAAAAAATGCAAGAAAAGTCTTGCAAAAAATGCAAGACTAGAAGAATAGAAAAAGTAACTATTCTTTGGGTAAAACCCAAAAAAGCATGGGTGGTAGTAGTGTGTATAACAAAAAATGAATGAAGGTGTCGTATGTCTACTAAGGCCAATAATAAGAACAGGAATATAAGTGGGAAATACATAAGGAACGGGGCATTGATCGGTACCGGAACCTTTGGTGTACTACTGCTGATTTATCTGTTGGCAGCATTTTATTACAAAAATCATTTTTACACTAATACAGAGATAAATGGAGTCAAGACTTCAAACATGACTGTAGATAAAGCAGAGGAAGCGATAACTTCCGAAGTAAAATCATATCGTTTAATCGTCGAAGGGAGAAATGGTATTAAGGATGCTATTGACGGTAAGGATATTGATTTACATACTGTAATTCAAGGCGGAGTATCAGATCTATTAAAGAAACAAAATATGTTTGCATGGCCTGCTTCCTTGTTTAAGCATCATAATTTAGAGATTAAAACAATGGTTAAGTATGATAAGACCTTACTGGAGAAACACATCCAAAATCTAAGCTGCTTTGATGAGACAAATATTAAGTTACCGGAAAACGCAACGGTTTCGGAGTATGGAGACAACGGTTTTGAGATTATTCCCGAGAAAGAGGGAACACAGGTGGATGAGGACAAAATGTATCAGGCTGTCGTAAAAGCAATAGATAATTTGGAACCAACATTGTCAATTGAAAAAGCAGATTGTTATGTAAAGCCTAAGATCAACTCAAAATCTCCTGAATTATTTAGTGTCCTTGAACAAATGAATAAGATTGCCAGTGCTAAAATAACTTATCAATTTGGAGAAAATACGGAAGTAGTAGATGGATCTAAGATCAGTAAATGGCTTTCCGTTGACAAGAAAGGTAAAGTAAAACTTGACTCAAGCAAGGTTAAGGAATTTGTAGATTATATTGGAAAGACCTACAATTCGTTTGGTCGAATCCGAACCTTTAAAACTTCTTATGGAGATGTAGTTAAAGTGAAGGGCGGAGATTATGGTTGGTGGTTAAACCGGCCTGAGGAAGTGAAGGCGTTAACAAAGCTGATTAAGAGTGGTAAAAAGGTGAAAAGAGATCCGTCTTATTTCCAGACGGCACAGCAACATGGCAAGGATGATATCGGAGATACTTATGTTGAAATAAATCTTTCGGCACAGCATCTATTCTTCTATAAAGATGGTAAGCTTATCGTAGAGTCTGACTTTGTCTCTGGAAATGTATCAAAACGCCTTGGAACACCGGTCGGCACTTATCCGTTACAATACAAGGAAAATGATGCAACCCTTGTGGGTGAAGATTATTCAACACCAGTAAAATACTGGATGCCTTTTAACAGGAATATAGGACTTCACGATGCGCCATGGAGACACGGACAATTTGGTAAGGATATATTTATGACGAATGGCTCCCATGGATGTGTTAATATGCCCCCAGCTGCTGCGAAAAAAATGTTTCAGTATATACAAAGAGGGGTTGCAATAGTAGTTTATGAATTACCGGGAACTGAAAATTACGATCCAGAAAAGTATAGAGATATTGTAGCTCGGAATAATTCTGATAATCAGAACCTCAAGAAAGACAACACTGAAAAAACTTCTCAATAGTAAAAGGATGGATTACAAATCTTTGCAGTCTTATCATAATTATAAAAGGGACTGTCGCATGTAAGGTGTATATGATTTAAAGGACTCCGCATAATCTCCACACTTGCATTAAGGAAATTATGCGGAGTACCTTATATCAATGTAGTCTATTAGCGACAGCCTCTTTATACTGCATCCGAATTCCGGTGATACTATGTAATTTACAAAACAGCAATTTCTTTCAAGGCAAGTTGTGCATCTCTTTCAGGATTTATTTCTTTAATAATCTTTTCATCTACACTTACTCCTGAATAAATCTGTTTAATTGTTGCCTGCGAAAAAGCTTTTTCGAAATAGTTTTGCGCCCACTTGCAGAGATCCTCTGGGGAAGAATATAGATAGTCAATCAGAAAATCAAAGCCATCGTCGTCGTTATCAGAATTTTCAATGCTTCCTTTATGCCATTCAGAATCATCAGTTTCACTCCAGATACAGAATGTTACATCATCCTTTTCAAACATGGGGTCATCCAGTTGGCGAAGCAACTTTTGGGGAACCTCATCATAAATTCCATCCCACACATGAAATTCATCTCTTGCATATGGTGAGAAGAAAGATTCGTGGTCAAAGCCTTTGATTATGCAACCATCATTTGAAAAAATTACGAACATTTCATCCCCTGCGCCATTATAAATCTGAAAGATAGATAATTGACCATCAGGATCTGTTAATTTACTGTGTATCCTCAACCAAGCATTATCTTCGTCCAACATAATAATATTAAACACTGCAAGAATATATAGTCGATTTTTCAGTTCTGAAATTTCCGGTATATTCTTATGTCTGACTATAACACTCATTTGCATCACCTCTGTAGCAAATAAATTCGCTTTACAAGCGTAAATAGAGTTGTATAAAATTACTTATAATATAATATAAGCTGGATAAACCAATGTGTCAATATATCTAAGTGAGAGCTAATTTGAATAGAATTATTGCAATTTTGATAAACCTGTACTATATTACAAAATAGCTAGCAGATTTATCTCCCTGTATATCAACTATTTTATAACTTAACTATTGAGGATGTCGTATGATAAATGGATTATTTAAAAGATACAAGGAAGTAATTTTATATATTTTTTTTGGTGGATGTACTACTTTAGTGAATGTAATAGCCTATTTTATAAGTACTAGGATTTTTCATATTCATCTATTGGCGAGTACGGCAATCGCATGGTTTTTGGCTGTGGTATTCGCATATGTAACCAATCGGAGATATGTATTTTTGAGTAAGAATACAAATTTTAATGCAATATTATTTGAGTTTGCATCATTTATCTTTTGCCGTGTTTTTACCGGAGCTCTTGATATGGGAATTATGTATGTATTTGTAAGTCTGCTACATTATAATGATTTTATTATTAAGATTGCTTCAAATGCAGTTGTAATCATTGGAAATTACGTGGCAAGCCGATTTTTTATTTTTCGAAGACATTTTAGAGAAGGCGATGCTAACATCGACAAGGAAATAGCAGGACAAAAAGAAATAACAGGACAGAAAGAAATAACAGGACAAAAATAAATAACAGGACAAAAATAAATAATTGGAAGAAAAGAAATATTATGATGAGATGAAACGTCTGATGAAAAAAATATCAGGATGAAATAAAACGACTGATGAAAATAAATATCAGGATGAAATGAAACATCGGTTGAAAATAAATATTAAGATAAAAAGTAATAATAGGATAAATAAATATAAGCCTGAAAAGATTTATCAGGAGGAAAAGCTTGAAAGGTTACTAAAGGAAATGATATAGTAAATATAACATAAAGATAAGAGAAGCAGGAGGGATTTTGATGCAGATAGCTTTTGGATTGCTGATACCATTTGCTGGAACTGTTCTTGGTGCTGCATGTGTATTTTTACTTAAAAATAAAATAAAACCATTAATTCAGAAGGGATTACTTGGATTTGCCTCAGGAGTTATGGTAGCAGCCTCAGTCTGGTCACTTTTAATACCTTCGATGGAATTATCCGCAGATATGGGAGAACTCGCATTTATACCTGCCGTTGTTGGATTTATCATAGGTATCGCTTTTCTACTGCTGATGGATAAAATTATACCTCATCTTCATCTGAACAGTGATGAGCCAGAAGGAATGAAAAGTGGCTTAAAGAAACATACGATGCTGATTTTTGCAGTTTCTTTGCATAATATCCCGGAGGGAATGGCTGTTGGTGTAGTATTTGCGGGACTGTTAAGCGGCAGCAGTTCCATAACAGTTGCGGGAGCTTATGCCCTTGCCATTGGTATTGCGATTCAGAATTTTCCGGAAGGAGCTGTGATATCCCTTCCGCTAAGAAGTGAAGGAGCAAGCAGAAGTAAGGCTTTTTTTTATGGCTTACTGTCAGGAGTTGTTGAACCGATTGGTGCATTAATTACTATTTTACTTACCGGTATTGTTGTGCCTATATTACCTTATCTATTATCCTTTGCAGCAGGGGCAATGATCTATGTTGTAGTGGAGGAACTGATACCGGAAGCCTCTGAGGGGGAGCATAGTAATATCGGTACGATAGGCTTCGCAATTGGTTTTCTGATTATGATGTCACTGGATGTGGCATTAGGATAGCAGGGCATTTTAGCCATCCTAGTTATTCATTACCAAGATAATATATCTAAGGTATAAAAAACGTATAAAGCATTTGTCTTGAGTTGCGTTCTGATTGTATGTCCAGATACAAGAAATGAGCAAATATGCCTATTTGAGAACCCGAACGTAATGTAATCGAGAAAAAACCATTTTCGGATACAGCAATGTACGAGGGATATATAGATTGAATAATTTCATAATGTGGTAGTAAGGTACCCCGGCTGCCGTTCGCCGCCCCTCTTTACTCTAACAGGATAAAAGCTATTTTTTATTTGGCTTCCGTTTGATTAGTAACAACTTTTCCATGTCAGGAAATAGTGATGTATCCGTCAATTCAAACATCATCCACTTTCCATCATGGTAGGTCGTAGATTCATCATAAACTCGTTGTACTTCTATTGAGTAATCATTTCTATTTGCTTCAAACTTAGCTCTTTCATCTTTGCCAAAGATAACCATAAATCCAAACACATTTTCTTTTGCGTATAAGGCGCATAAGGATTTACCGCCTCTACGATATTTATACTCATATGTCCATCTTTTCCCACCGTTGTTCCAAAGACGTTCCATATCATATTTTGATTCTATTAAATCAGTTAACTTTACCCATACCTCGAACAAGGGTTGTCCAATTAAAGCTATCATTTCTTCATTTGTTGGTATTTTTTCAAACATTGCGTCTCCTCCATATTCAGCTTTTGTTTTTATTATAGCACACAAAATATGACAACAGCATGTCTTGTTTAATTCATTACTACAGGCCAAGTACCCGAAGGCCTTTTTACGCGGATAGTCTATAAAAAATAGAGGATATCAATGCGGTGAAATGCGAATAAATGGTATGATCATGGAATCCCAAGAAGTTATATTTGTAGGGTTGTCAAACATATGTTACACCATACTTAACAAAATTAAATAGTATAGACCTGGGAGATTTCCACCCTAAAGGTCTTATGGGAAAATTATTGTAATCCCTTTTATTATATATATTTAGTTGTTTTGAAAAGTCATCAAAGGAGTAGAAGGAGTGTGTAGCATAGAATCGCTCATTGTCTTTACGATGACTACGCTCTACTTTTC
>JAEWMT010000110.1 GCA_023393095.1 Bacillota bacterium | reverse complement strand
AGGGAATACTAGTGATAAATCTCCTGGAACAGCATCCTTCAAGGTGGGAATTAGATTGTTTCTGCAAAGACGTTCTTCGGTCGTTCTTCTGCCTCTTTGAAAATCACCAAAGGTTTGAACAAGGATTCTGCCGCCGCAAAGCATATTGCTTAGTTGAGCGATATGTTTGCCATATTCGATCGGAGTTTTAAAGGGCTTAGTAAAGTTCTTGGAAACAAGGATTGCAAAATTGGTGTTACTTGTTTTAAAATCCTTTGACTTATATGCGTGACCGTTAACGACAGCCAGGTTATTTTCATAATATTCGGTAGCTACTTCACCGGAAGGATTTGTACAGAAGGTACGTACCTTATCATCAAAGGTAGGGGTATAATAAACAAGCTTTGCTTCATAGAGATTCTTATTTAAGAATTCCATAACCTCGTCCCTAACTTCAACACGTACACCAATATCTACGGTACCCACCTTAGTCTCAATTCCGTGTTCCTTACAAATTTGGCTGAACCAGTCGGAACCTTCACGGCCGATGGCGGAAACGACTTCTTCTGCATAAAAGGTATCTCCCTTTGACGTGATAATTCCTTTTACTTTATTATCTTCTATAATGATATCTTGTACCATTGTATTAAAAAGCATTTCTACTCCGGCTTCGAGTAGGTGCTCCTGTAAGCGTGTATATATTTTATATCCTTCTTCCGTGCCGAGGTGACGAATCGGGCATTCAATTAACTTTAAGTTGGCATTAATTGCACGTCTTCTGATTTCACGGATTTCTGTTTCCTTATCTACACCGTATACATTGCTATCGGCACCGAATTTAAGATAGATATCATCGGATTCTTTAATCAACTCCACAGCTTTATCATAGCCTAAGATATCAGGAAGAGTTCCGCCGACATCAGGAGAAAGAGAAAGCTTTCCGTCTGAAAATGCACCGGCACCGGCAAAACCAGTCGTAATCGAACAGGGTTGACAGCCAATACACTGTTTTGTTGTTCTCTTTGGGCACATTCTTTTTTCAATCCGTCTGCCCTTTTCTATCATAAGTATTTTGAGATTTTTATTTTCCTTAATCAATTCATAGGCACAAAAAATTCCGGACGGACCGGCACCTATTATGATAACATCGTAATTCTGCATAGACGACACTCCTTTTGAGTATTAGCACAGTAGCCTTGAACCTCGCTAATTCTATCATATTTTATCTGGCATTGCAAGGTAAAACGGATTACTATTAATACTATATTACTAATTTCGGTAATAAAAGGGTGTTAAATTTACATACTAATTTGTTCAGCATCACATATAAAAAGGTTACAGATATAGACAGACTTTTCATAGATTGCCTTCAAATTAAATTACTAGTTTGGGTATCATAAATCTGACTTATGACACCTAACTAGTTAAATAATATTAAAATGTTTTAATGCATGAGCTACGCCGTCTTCATCCACATCTTTTGTGAGATAAGATACCGTTTTCTTAATGAGTTCCTCTGAATTTCCCATACCAATGCTGTGCTTAACGTAACTTAACATAGAGAGATCATTTGCACTGTCACCCAAAGCATATGCATTTTCATGGGAGATATTTAGATGGGAAAGCAAAAATTGGATTCCGGTTGCTTTCGAGTATCCCTTTGGTACCACTTCAACAAATAACTCACCCCTATAAATGAATTCGAACAAATCATCATATTTTATTTGCAAATCCTGTATATTATCCAGCGATTCAAACCAGATACAGAATTTATCAAAAACGATATCACTATCATCCCAGAAACCAACATTGAAATTAAGATTTTGATACATATTCTGTAAGCGTTGAAGCTTGGGATGTTTTATATTCTTGTTGAAGTAGATTGCAGAATGACCCTCTAAAACAGCATTCATATCATATTTATTAAAATCCGCAATAACTCTCTGGCAAATATCACTGTCAATGGTACTATGCAGCAGAACAGAAGAATCATAAGAAATATAAGTACCGCAGCCGCATACATAACCATCGAATCCGACCTCTTTGATCATATCATCAATCTCTGAAAAGGTTCGTCCTGTATTAATAAAGGTGAGATGACCATTTGCTTTTGCCTGTCTGATTGCTTCTATTGTACTTTCAGATATTTTATAGTTTCTATTACTTAATATAGTACCATCTATGTCAAAAAATATAATTTTTTGATCCATTTCATCACTCCTATATATTTTTCTACATATTCTAACATAGAATATAAGAAAGCGGAAGACTAATAGATGAATATTCAATATAAGGAAGATGGTGAAACATATTAGTTGATATGGAGAGTTAAAGCTGGTCTGTTACTCTCATAATTAAATCAATTAAATGAAATCTGACCAGTCAAGAAGGAAATCTTATCAAACTCTTGACAATAAGATAATAGTTTATTAATATAGGAGAAAATGATAACAACATTGAAGGTGAATGCAGTAGCATATATTTTCCCGCCAGAGAGAACTTGTCACCGGCTGAGAGCAGGTTCAGGGTTCGGATATATTGCGAAATTCGGCACCGGAGTTGCCTATCGAAAGACAGGCCGGTTCAGTTCCGTTATGACTGTAGAGGAGCCTTAGTTTTAAGGCTTGAACTTGGGTGGTACCACGATGCTTTCGTCCCTTTTGGAGACGAGGGCTTTTTTTATTTCAATTTAAATTATTTAAATATAAATAAGTTTTAGGAGGTAGGAACATGTTAGAAAATTTAGAGAAAATTAAAGAACAATTTACGAGCGAGCTAAATTCAGTCAATCTCAAAGATGAGTTAGAGAAAATCAGAGTAGCATTTCTTGGTAAAAAAGGCTTGGTTACTGAAGCACTGAAGGATCTTCGTAATCTTGATGCAGAAGCAAAAAAGACTGCTGGTATGCAGGTGAATATGCTGAAGGGTGAAATTGAGAAAGCCATTGTTGAATACCAGAAGACCCTAGAAGAGAAGGAATATCAACGTGAGATGGAAAAAGCAGAGCGTTACGATTATTCCATTCCGTCCGATAAGGCAGTTGGTACCATGCATCCGATTACCATTGTTCAGAAGCAGATTGAAGATATTTTTAAGACCATGGGCTTTATTGTAGAGGATGGAGTGGAAATTCAGACGGAATTTAATAATTTTGAAGGCGTTAATATTCCAAAGAACCATCCGGCCAGAGATATGACAGATACGTATTACCTAGAAAACGGTCAGCTGTTAAAAACACATACTTCGGCAGCGCAGAATGCGATTATGAGAAAATACGGCGCACCAAAGCCTGGTGAAACCTTAAAGGTATTGTTCCCCGGAAGGTGCTTTCGTAATGAGAACATTGATGCCTGTCATGAGAATACCTTCTTCCAGATGGAGGGAATGATGATTGGTGATGATATATCTATTTCCAATCTGATTTATTTCATGAAGGTACTGTTAACCGAGGTATTCCAAAGAGACGTAAAGGTTCGTTTAAGACCCGGCTTTTTCCCGTTTGTGGAACCCGGCTTTGAGCTTGATATCAACTGTGCAATCTGCGGCGGTACGGGCTGCCCGACCTGTAAGAACTCTGGCTGGCTTGAATTATTGCCCTGCGGTATGATTCATCCAAATGTACTTCGTCTTGGTGGTATTGATCCTGATAAGTACACTGGCTTTGCTTTTGGTCTCGGTCTGACCAGACTTGCCATGATGAAATATAATATCAAGGATATCCGCCTATTTAATAGCGGTAATTTAAAACAGTTAAAACAATTTACGATATAAATTGTGAGTCTGTATATTAGTTTGGAGATTAGCCCTTATGGCATAGATTGGAGGAAATAGAGAATGTTCATTTCAATGAATTGGATTTCAGAATTCACGGATTTATCCGGTATTAATTTAAAGGAACTGATTGGAAGGTTTACTTTGGCTACCGCTGAGGTAGAGGATATCTATGAGTATGGTAAGAATATTAAGGATGTTGTAGTCGGTAAAATTATTGAGATCAACGATCACCCGAATTCAAAGAAGCTTCATTTATTAAAGGTGGATATCGGCTCTGAGATAGCAAGCTGTGTTTGTGGTGCACCAAATGTATTTGTCGGTGCAATTGTTCCCTTCGCAAAGCTTGGCGGTCGTGTAGGTGACATGGAAATTAAGGAAGCAAAGATTGCCGGCGAAGTAAGCTATGGAATGTGCTGTTCTGAGAAGGAGCTGGGAATTAGTGAAGATCACTCCGGCTTAATGATGCTTGATGATACCTATCCCCTTGGTACGGATATTAAGAACTTTATGCAGCTTGAGGATACGATATTTGAAGTAGATAATAAATCCTTAACCAACCGTCCTGACCTTTGGGGGCATTATGGAATTGCAAGAGAGATATCCGTTCTGACTAAGAGACCGTTAAAGCCTCTTGAAGTAGCAGATACAAGCATTTACAAGAATCTGCCGGGCATTGACGTAAAGGTAGAAAATACAGAAAAAGCCTATCGTTACAGCTGTATTACCATTGGCAATATCAAGGAGAAGAAAGCTCCGATTAATATGAGAATCCGCCTGACCTACTGCGGTATGAGACCGATTAATCTTCTTGCTGATTTAACCAACTATCTGATGATGGAGCTTGGCCAGCCGATGCATGCATTTGACAATGCGAAGGTGAATAAAATCCGCGTTAAGACCTTGCCGGAGACAGTTGATTTCTTAACTCTCGATGGAACCAACCGTAAAGTGGACACCGATACCCTTCTGATCTGTGATGAGAAGGAGCCTGTAGCAATTGCAGGTATCATGGGTGGAGAACTTTCCGAGATTACAGAGGATACGAATAGCGTATTACTGGAATCAGCGAACTTTGATGGCGTAAGTGTCCGCAAATCGGCAACCAGATTGGGCCTTCGTACAGATGCGAGTGCAAGATATGAAAAAATCATTGATCCTGAGCTTACTGTTCCGGCAATTGAGCGATTTGTAAAGCTCCTTACAGAGATTGACCCGGGTGTAAAGGTAACCTCATCCCTTACCGATCAGTATGTAAAGCATTATGATACAATTAAAATAGATTTTGATAAAGCATTTGTTGATAAATATACCGGTATCGACATTACTTCCGATTTTATTGAAGAAACTTTAACCGGACTTGGCTTTCAAGTAACCCGTAACAATGATTTGTTCAGTCTCATTGTTCCTTCCTGGAGAGCAACCAAGGATGTTACGATGAAGGCTGATATTATCGAAGAAATCACACGTATTTACGGCTATGATAATTTTACAATTTGCTCTACCAAAAGCTTTTTAACTCCGGTTCGCCATAGTGTGGAGAGAGATAATGAATATCGGATGAAGCAGTTATTAACGGAACGTTACGCAATGAACGAGGTTCACAGCTATATCTGGTATGAAAGCAAGTTGAATAAGGAAATTGGTGTTGTAACCGAGCCGAATATCCGCATCATCAACTCCGTAACTGCAGAGAATGATACCATCCGTTCCACGATGATCCCGAGCCTTCTTGGATTTGTGGCAAAGAATGCGGACAGTACTCCTGAGATGGGAATGTTCGAGATTGGACGTGTAGCAAATGGTTTAAGACCGGATGGCTTGTGTGATGAGCGTAAAAGACTTGCTATCGCAGTTGCAAGTAAGAAACTCAGTGAAAAGGAAGTTTACTTCAAATGTAAGGAAATCATTGAGCAGTTAGTTGCTGCAATTAAAAATATAAATCCTTCCTTTAAGACGAAAGAAGAATTAGCTAAATTTAATTATGTTCACCCGGTCAACAGTGCGGCTATTCTACTGAAAGGCGAAGAAATAGGATATTTCTCCGTTCTTAATCCGAGAGTAAGAACTAAGATTGATAAAAAGCTGAATGTTGCTTTTGCTGAGATTGATATTGAATCGCTGGAGAAGATTGCAGCAGAAGGTTTACGTTATACCGAGGTATCTAAATTCCCTGGGGTATCCATTGACCTAAGCTTACTTACAGATAAGTCTCTGCGTTATGAAGTTTTAGCAGACTATATCAGTGGATATCAGTCAGAATATCTTCAGAGCTTTCGTTTAGTTGATATCTTTGAGGATGAGAAACTATTACTAGGAAAGAAGAGTGTAACGGTCCGCTTTGAATTTGGATCCATGGAGAGAACTTTGGAAGGTCAGGAAATCCAGAAGATGGTAGACGAATTACTTAGTATTCTTGGTTCAAAAGGAATTGAAATCAGAAAATAATATTTATGACATCCAAACCATTTATTTAAAATAAATATTTTCTGATAGGAATAAAAGATGAAGTCCACGTATAAGCATTTTTTGAAAGGGTGAGAAAATGCTTATACGTCATCAGGGAACAAAAACAATTGAAACAATGCGCCTGATTCTTAGAAGATTTCAACCGGAGGATGCTGAGGATATGTTTCATAACTGGGCAAGTGATCCGGAGGTTTGTAAATTCTTATTATGGGGGCCTCACCTGAGCGTAGAGGATTCCCGCAGACGCATCATGCAATTGGTCAATAATTATGAGACCAATCGTTCATATGTATGGGCAATCGTACCAAAGCAGAAGAACATGCCGGTTGGCTCCATCAGTGTTGAGATATCCAATGAATCGACATTATCCTGTGAGATCGGTTATTGTATCGGCAAAGAATACTGGAGCAGGGGAATTATGACGGAAGCACTCAGAGTAGTAATGCATTACCTTTTCTATGAAGTGGGTTATCAGAGGATACAGGCGAAGCACGATGTTCTAAATGTTGCCTCCGGCAGGGTGATGCAAAAAGCGGGGATGCATTTTGTTAAGTTTGAATACCATGTTGGAATAAGACGGGACGGCAGCTATTTTGACTGTGCAGTATATGCAAAGAATATTACGGATGAGTAAAGACACCTTGACTATTTCGCATTATCAATGAAATAAGTTAATAGATATGTAAGAGTGCACCATAATTTCCTTTCGAGGGATGCGATGGTGCATTTTTAAACTTATCTAACCAGTAAATAAGGTGGTAAGAAATAGAAATGCTCATTGCAGGTATTAACGAATTTTTGATATGACAGAGGGGTTATAAAAGATGGGTATAATTTAATTAAAATAATTTAATGCTTATGGAAACTGATCGAATTCTAGTAATAAAGAATTGTAAGTTTTTTAAATTTGGGGTAATATAATAATAACTTTTCATTACTCAAAAGAAAACAGGAGGAACATTATGCTTAAAGAATTTAAACAATTTGCTTTAAAAGGAAATATGATTGATCTTGCAATTGGTATTATCATCGGAGGCGCCTTCAGTAATTTAGTAAATTCTCTGGTTAATTATATATTTATGCCATTTCTTAGTTTAATAACAAACCGAATTAAT
>JAEWMT010000052.1 GCA_023393095.1 Bacillota bacterium | reverse complement strand
TATCCTGTACCATGATCCAACCATTTTCTTCAGCCTTCCGGTTAGCCAGACGAACAGCTTCATCATAATTCAGATCTGTAATGAATGCTTGTGCGCCTTCTGCCCGGATATTGTCCAAACGCTCGTCCGCACTTCCCTTTGGCATATAGACCACCGAATGCTGCTTAAGTTGGTTCGCTGTCCATGCGACACCACGTCCGTGATTACCATCGGTAGCAGTAACAAAAGTCAGCTCACCAAGCTTAGTACGAACCTCCTGTGATACCATCTTTTCGTAAGGAAGTTCTCTAATATCGGCACCCAGCTTACAAGCAATATAATTCCCGATTGCAAAGCTACCGCCCAAAACCTTGAAGGCATTGAGTCCGAAACGGAAAGATTCGTCCTTGATATACACCGTAGCGAGTCCAAGTGCCCGTGCAGTGTTTTTCAATTCATTTAGAGGCGTTTTTTGATACATTGGAAAGCTAGAGTGAAAATTATGTACCTTTTCAGCTTCTTCCAAACTTAGAAACGTCAGGTCGTACATCCCTTGCTTGTTACGTTGAAACGAAACAATTTTAATTTCTTCTTTCATCAACGGTATCTTCCTTTCATTTGACTGCTTTCAATCAGTCAGACTTTTATACCTATTTCCAAATAAGCCAGCAAAAAGCTTAATTGAAATTAATATTGATTACAACTATATTAACAGCAATTTTCATGCCAACTTATTCGTATTCTTAAAAAATCATAAAAAAAATACGGCATAATTCGAAAATACGCCATATTTACCTCATAATTTTTTTTCTAAAAAAATTAAATCTGCGGCAATTACCAAAAAGTATGTACCGCAGATTTATTATCATTTTGAGAAATTTCTCAAAATGATAATAAAAATTCTCAATTTGATAAATCACCCAGTTTTCGATATAAAGTTGCAATGCTGATGCCGAGACTTTTGGCAGCCAATTTCTTACCTTGGGTGCTTTTGCCATAAAGGCTCAGTGCTTTTTCTATTTCACACCGCTCAACTACCTGTAGTGGGATTACTTTTTCCTCGGCGGTGTTTTTTACTTTTCCATTTGATACAGGGTCGTGCTGATTGTAATTGGCGTGTTCGCCTAATAAAAAGTCCTTTGGCAAAGTTTCTAACCCTAAAACATCTTGATTACAACACATATTTACCATATATTCCACCGTGTTTTCCAACTCTCTAACATTACCGTACCATGGGTATTCCAACATAGCTTGGATAGTTTCCGGTGATATTTCACGGATTGGTTTACCCAACCGTTTTGCATACCTTTGCGCAAACAAATTAGCGAGGACAGAGATATCTTCGGTACGGTTTCGCAAAGGCAGTAACTTGACAGGGATAACATTCAGTCTGTAATACAGATCCTCACGAAATTTTCCATTGGCAATCATCGTTTTGAGATCCTTATTGGTGGCGGCAATCACACGCACATCAATCGGAATCTGATGGTTTGAACCGATACGGGTAATTTTGCGTTCCTGTAGGATTCGCAGGAGCTTCGCCTGCAAATATAGAGGCATATCACCAATCTCATCCAAAAAAATGATACCTTGGTTTGCCAGTTCAAATTTGCCTACTCGGCCATTGGGATCAGCTCCCGTAAAGGCACCTTTTACATATCCGAAAAGTTCTGCTTCCAGAAGACTTTCGGGAATGGCAGCACAATTCACCGCCACAAACCGTTGTTCCCTACGGTCACCCGCACGCCAAATGGCAGAAGCCACTACCTCCTTGCCGGTACCGCTTTCGCCGGTAATAAGTACAGTAGAGGTACTGTCCGCTATCTTTTCGATTTCAGCACGCAACGCAATCGTCTCTTGACTGCTGCCCACAATGATACCTTCACTTATCGAAGCGGTCATTGCGTATAACTTTTTGTTCAAATCGCGGGCTAGGGTAAAAGAAAGGACCTCGGCATAAGCGTCGTCCGATTTGAACAGATAATGAACCTCTCCAAGAATGCGATACGTTTTCTTTTCCACGGCCAGCATATATTCGTTCTTTCCGTTGAGTTTATCTCCGGTTGGCGACAGCTTAATTTGCTTACCTTCAAGTAATTTAAGTACAAGCTGTTGTTTGGCAGCACGGTTGGCCATGGTGACGGTGTTCTTATGGCTTATGATGAGGACTCCCTCTTCCATATTATTGATGGTGAAGGCTAGTGCTGACAGTAATGATTCTTTTTGTTTTTGATCTATCCTTTCGATTGCTTTTGCTGCAATAAAACTGGCAATCTGTTCGATCAGTCCGAGGTAGGTTTCTTCATTCTGAAGAATAACGTTACGTTGCTGCACATTAGAACCAACCAGCCCTATGACACCTATAATTTCATTGCACGCACAGATCGGCATAGCAATCTCTATTTCCTCATCACAACTATCCCGTTTTGGGCAACTGTTACAAATCTGTTCACGGCCTGGAGAGTAAATCACCTGAAGTTGACCGGTTTTTAGCACATGGCGATATGTATAACCTTCATGGGACATATCTTCATTTATATGATCAGCGAACATACCGGTACCAGCTACTCTAAACAGATCGGTGTCCACGACTTCTACGTCAACATTTGATACCTTTGCCATGATCTCGGTATATTTCTTGACAGTCTCTTGTATTTCGAGTAAAATACCTGCCATCCAGTTACCTCCAATGTCAGTTTACAAATTTTTCAATAACGCCAAGAATGCAATCTATCTAATTTATCCAATTCGACCATAATATCCTAATCATTAAAGCAATCTGCACTCAGTCTAATCGGATACTCATATGGCCAGAACGTTCTATTCGTACTGTTTACGGACGGAAGCGCAAGGTATTCCCAATTCACATCGGTATTTAGCTACCGTACGGCGAGAGATGTCGGCGGATCGTTCTTCCAACAGCTCACAAATCTTCTGGTCTGAGAGCGGGTGCCTTTTGTCTTCGCCACCAATAAGCTCACTGATGAGAGCCTTAACAGCGTCAGGAGAGGTACACAATTCGTCCGTATCCAACTGAGATGTCTTTTTACCCAGTCCTCTTGAGAAAAAGTAGCTGAGAGGAAATACCCCTTTGCTGCACCGGAGGTACTTATCCCGAATGGCACGGCTTACGGTGGACTCATGGACATCCAACTGCCGGGCAACGTCACCCAAGGTCATAGGGACAAGGTGTCCGTTCCTCTCGCTAAAGAACTCCTCTTGCAATTGGACAATGCACTCCGCACAAGCTACGAGTGTGCTGTGCCTTTGCTTAATGCTATTGATTACCCAATTTGCCTGATGCATCTTGTTTACTAGATAGTCCTTAACTTCGTTGTTGTCAGTTGACTTTATAAGATCACTGTAATAGCTACTGAGAGTAATGGATGGAAAACAATAGTCCTCGGTATGAATTTCGAAGTAGTCTTGCACTTTGACCACATTCACATCAGGAGTAATATAGATGATGTTTTCCCGGGTGGAAAAACCAATGCCTGGCTTGGGATTAAGGGCACGGATACGTTCGCAGGCGGCACGTACCTCATTTTGACTGGCCTTAAGTTCTCTAGCAAGGAATGCATACCGGTTTCTGGCCAAAGCTTCAAGATAATCACTTGCAATACGTATGGCTAGATGATCAGCATCGTCCAAACTTTGAAGCTGTAAGCAAAGGCATTCGCTCAGGTTCCTTGCACCGATACCGACCGGTTCCAGGGACTGAACCAGCTTAAGAGCTTGAGCTGCAGTACTCTCTGTACAGCCCGTGACCCTAGCCACTATCTCCAGACTGTCCTCAAAATAGCCTGTCGGAGTGAGGCTCTCAATAATGAAAACAGCGGCACTACGGAGTGCCGGATCCATGTTACCGATCTGAAGTTGAGAAGTCACGAAACTGTAGAGATCCTCTCGGTTACAAGTTTCTCCGCCGTAATTATCGAAGGGATTGTCTTCTTCGTCCTGATCACTCGGTTTGTAATAACTGTTCTGTACGTCTGTGGACTCCAGCCACTTCAGCTTACGACTCAAAGCGCTAAACTCGTCCTTTACCCCTATTTGTTCTTCTAGATCAACTACGGGGTTTTCCTGTACCAGTTCCCTGATGTACTTAAGCAATTCCTGTGAACCCATCTGCAGAATTTCCATAGACTGTACCATCTGGGGAGAAATGTTCTGTGTATGTTTTAGATTGATATTAATATCCACTGAAATCCATTCTCATTTCCGACATTTTTTTCATTATAACATACATATCAAAGTTCTTCAAGAAAGGCATTGGGTAATTAATATACAAATCATTGGTAATGTGAGGATACAGACCGAATGAAGAAAAAACACTTAATACCCTAGATATTGAGTGTCTTTTCTATCAATGTTATGGCATTTGCAACACCATTCTCATTTCTTATCATTGTTCCCACCTCAGATGCACGATTTTTCATTTGCTGGTTATTAATGACTTCCCGAATCGCTTTCGAATAGTTTTCCACCGAGAGCTGTTTACACCAGATAGGCTTCGTGCCGATTCCCATACGGTATACTCGATTACCCCAATAAGGTTGATCACCGCCGAAAGGAACAATAATGCTGGGAACACCCGCCCGCACTCCGGCTGCTGTTGTCCCGGCTCCACCATGATGAGACACCGCAAGCATTTGCGGGAATAGCCATTCGTGGGGGACATTCCCCACCTGTATAATATTGTGCGGCAGATCAATCCCATTTAAATCACGCCACCCCGCAGATAGGATTGCACGCTGCCCTGTTATTTTTACGCTTTCCAGAATTATACGAAGAATCCTGTCAAAGTTTCCTCCTACCGTACTGCCGAATCCAATGTAGATAGGTTTGCTTCCTGCACTTAAAAAATGCTGCAGCTTTTCATCGGGTCTCCATTCTTTATCCAGTTCCTTTATCCAAAAGCCTGTCAGATGCTGATGTTTCCCATATTCTTTGGGTTTCGGCGCAAGGATGGGGCTGTAAGCATAAAGCGTGGGAATCGGTTTACCGTTCATACTTCTATAGGGAAACTCAAAAGGCTTTATTTTCCTTAGGCCCATCTCGACACGCCAATCATTCAGTAGACGCCTTGTAGCATGTGACCATAGAATGTCCCCGCACTTAAAGGTCAGCTTGTTATACCAACCCCCAAGAAAAGTAGTAGGTGCAGTCATGGCTGGAAACTCACCAGTCGGATCGAGCGGTGCAAAAAAGCATCGAAAGCAGGGGATTTCCATCTTCTCTCCTACATGGTACGCTATGCTGCCCAGGGTACTGTAAAGAATGGCATCCATTCCCTGACATGCTTCTTCAATATTGGAGAGAAACTCTTCTTTGACCGGATTTAATAAATCAGGTAAGCTGCCGAAATACTCCAAGGGAGATACCTGTTCACCAATCAGGCGTAACATGATTTCCTTGGAATCACCAGCCATGGGCGAATATTCAAAGCCTTCCTGTTCAATGGTTTCCTTAAAATCGCTCATTGCGCATATGCGTATTTGATGTCCTTTGTTCTGCAGTCCCTTTCCTAGGGCAAGGAAAGGTTGAACATCCCCTCGGGAACCAATTGTAATAATCACAAATTTCATAGCGTATCCTCCCCAGATAAAGCCGGTATATTGAATAGATGTAAAAAAATTAGCGGTATGAAGGGAAGGTAATCTTCGGAATGATGCTGTCCATCCCACTGCCTACCCTGATGTGTCAGCGGTAAAATGGAAGACAAAAAAATCTGCGTCATAAGCTTTGTGCCGGCTTGCTTTAACAAAGGTGTTTCAGGAATGACGCCTTCTGCGATACCCTCCTTAATTAGATTTTCGAGAGGCGTTGCTAGCGCATTTGTTCCCTGCATATCAATTACATAATTAAAATATTTACTGCGCATTGAATCCTGATCGAAGTAGGCATCAATTTGCTTGAAATTCATAATTGCATGACGATGAACCTCAAGTACTGCCGCCATCTTATCTTGGTAGGAAAGATTCGGGCGTTGCAGCACAGTTGTAATGTTCTGAACATGTTCTTCTATGTATTCTTGAACCATTGCCTCAAATAAATCATCCTTTGACTGAAAGTAGTAGTAAAAGACGCTGGGTGATAAGGTACTGCCTCTTCCTACCTCCCGTAAAATATCCTGAATAGAAGTTTGGTCATAACCTTTTTCAAAAAACAGTTTTGAAGCTGACTCTATAAAAACCTTTCTTTTTATATTCGGATCTTTTTTCGGCCTTGCCATTATCCTTACCTCTCAGTTTATAGAATTCGTTCTATAAACCATTTTACTACTATTCTTCTTTTATTGTCAACGGATTATATGATATTCCTTGATTGGTATAAAAGACTTTATGCTGGAATGATACGCAGGCTCCGCCAAACTCCGTATTGTTCAACTTTATAGACCCTCCAAGTTGTTCTATCAATTGTTTAACGATAAACAATCCTAAACCAACTATTCACTCGTCAATATGATATCAAATTTAATAAAGGCTTGGCGTTGCCGCCAAGCCTCGTAAAAAAGAATGAACGACACATATGGGAATCGATTGGAATTCATAATCAATACAAAAGAGGACATTCTAGCAGAATTAGAATTATTATCAGAAAGAATTGAGAGTATAGAACGTATCATTGAATCCAAAGTATCTGACACAATAGATGCAACAAACGAATGTAATAATAATATTTCTGAACAACATTCTGAATTGTGAGAATTACAAGAAAACATTGTGAGTGAAATACAAGTGAGTATCGTAATGCTAGAAGAAGACCTTGGAATAGAATTCGATTCAAAAGAAAAATTTAAGGAGTTAATGACAAGACACAAGGAAAAGTAAACATGTTTTATGGATAACCACAGTTAAGGGATATTCCTCAAATGGAATATCCCTTTTTTAATGTGCTTTATTAGATTTTAATTATTGGCTCTGTTAAAACATAATGTTGAAAAAATAAGCAAAATTAAAGGGAACGTTCAGTTCCCTTAACTCTTATATTGATATGGTTATTTTATTATAAAAATTATGGCGATTATTAAATGTATAGAATAAAACCAACAACGAAAATATAATGTTACTTATGAACAGCTTATTATGATAAATATTCGCTTGGTTTGTACTAATGATTAAGAAAATTAAAGAGTATATTATCATAGTCCAATAACCCCATTTCTTTAACTTTAGGTATCCATAAGCCATGATTGTCGAGAATACTGCAACAAATATTCTTACTGCTATTTCAGGTAAAAAAGGAACTCCAAATCTCACATTAATATTAATATCTTGTTTAACTCCTAATGTTAGGATTAATACAAATGCTCCAAAAATATAAAAACATCCAATAAATGATATACCGATAGGTCTTTTCATATCTACAACCACCTCCAATATTTCTACTTAAATAATATTATATTTTTTACAAAATGCAAATATTTGTTAACCTAAACAAATATTGCCTCTCTATTTTTAAAGCTTTTTACTTTTGTATCAATGTGAGCAGTATGCGATTGTACCAGTAAATCTCACTTTTGGTCTCACTAGCAGACAGAACCCACCCACCCCCACGAGTAGCCGGGGGTGGGTGACTTACACATAAAATCTTTTACAAAATCATCTTATAATACCTTAACGCATCTTCAATCGCTTTTTCTTTTTCAATTGGCACTTCTGGAACCTTTGTTTTTCCATCACCAACATTGTAATTGATTCTCTCAATTATACCGTGTTTTCTCTTTATCTGTGCTATATACAATTGTGATACTTTAAGTCCTGTATTTTCTAACACATATTGCTTAATTTCATCGTATGTTGCCTTGCTCTCTGACTGTGTTAATCCATCTCATCAAATTTAATTCCAACTTCGATAGACTTTGTAGACTTTAGTTTGGACAACAGGACTACCGTCTCAACATGCCCCGTCCAAGGAAACATATCCACCGGCACTGCCCTTTCTGCTTTATACCCCTTCTTTGATAAATATCCAAGATCTCTTTCCAGCGTAACTGGATTGCAGGAGATATAAACCACCTTTTTCGGCTTCAGGAGTACCAAAGCATCTAAAAACTGCTCACTACTTCCTGATCTAGGTGGATCCATAAACACAACATCAGCACTCACTCCTGCAGCCGCCATCTGGCTCATAAATAATCCTGCATCATTTTGATAGAACTCGATATTGTTTGCATGATTATATTTTGCATTGATCGTCGCATCGCGTACTGCGTCTTTATTCAGTTCGACACCGACAACCTTCTTTGCGAAATCGGAAGCTATAATACCAATCGTTCCTGTGCCACAGTAGGCATCAATGACTGTATCATTTCCTGTAAGTCCTGCCATCTCAATTGCCTTATTGTAAAGCAATTCTGTCTGTTCGGGATTAACCTGATAAAAGGACTTCGGGGATATACGAAATACCTTGTTGCACAGACTGTCTTCAATATACCCTTTTCCGTAAATAACCTGTTCTTTCTCTCCAAGTACCATACTTGTCCTCTTATCATTAACATTAATAACTATGGTCGTAATTTCCGGATGCTTCTGGCGGAGAGCCTTAGCAAAATTATTCTTTGAGGGCATAATCGGAGAAGAAAGTACCAATACCACCATAACCTCTTTGCTGTGATAGCCGGTACGTATCAATACATGACGAAGTAGGCCATAGCCAGTGTCCTCATCATAGGTTTTAATTTTAAAGGATTTCAGCATTCCCCTGATTGTTGCTATTATTTCATCCGCTTTCTGATTATGAATCAGGCAGCGCTCCACAGGAATAACCCGGTGGGTTCCTTCTTCGTACACTCCGGAAACAGCATTTCCCTTCTTATCATGATCAAAAACTACATGCACCTTATTGCGGTAGTTTTCAGGATTCTTCATGCCTATGATAGGTTCTGTCTTGCAGTATTGATTCAGAAGCTTTTCCACCGCTTTCTGTTTTTCCCGAAGCTCCTCCTCATAGCTTTGATTAAGTATATTACAGCCTCCACACTCTCTGATATAAGGGCATGTACCCTTATTAGTTATTTTACTGCTATCCGTATGATATATCTTCCTGCCATCATTTTTACCTACTATTCTTTCATGAAATGTCTTATCCGGCTTTTGTAATGTTTTATCCTTCTTTTGAAATAATTTATCCTTCTGCCGCAGACTATTATTCTGATTACTTGATTTATTTGTATTACCTTCAGACCTTCTACTTAATTCCTTTAAATTACTTGTTATATACTTAGAATTTTTCCCCGGTCTGCTTGTTAATTCATCAGACGTTTTTCTAGCACTAGAAGAATTACGGCTATATTTCTCTTTTTCCTCTTTGCTTAATAAATTAAAATCAAGATCTTCAAAATAATCATCCTTAAATACAGCTTTCTCTGACTGAGGAAATGTTTTTGTATTGTGTTTTAAGAAATCCTTTTTCTTTGTATGCATCTTTCTATTCGTATCTGCCATTGTGATTATACTCCTTCTTCATTGAATTCAGGGATAAAGCTGTCCGAGGCTGTCTCACCCTCCTGGATGAAGCCATTTTCGACACCAAGCTTGATCGCGAAATCTATCAGCTCCTCATATTCCACCTCCATTATCCTCCGGTTCAGCTCTGGGTATTCTTTTACCATCTCTAATGGAGTATACTGGTTCAAAATACTGATATATATTCTATCACCATATGTATCATATAAATATTTAATTATGTTCTTTGAATCCTCAAGGAATCCAGGTAGGGTAAGATGCCTCACGATAACCCCCTGTTTCATTATTCCGCGTTCGTCAAATTTTGGCTCTTTTGTCTGCCTGACCATCTCTTTAATGGCCTTTGCTGCATAGGCGAAATAATCCATGCAGTTGGAATATTTGATAGCCGGTTGCTGATCCATATATTTAAAGTCGGGTAGATATATGTCCACATAACCCTCTAGGAGCTGTAGTGTCTCCACTTTCTCATAGCCGCTGCAGTTATAGACAATCGGAATACGAAGTCCCTTAACATGTGCAATTTTAATCGCATCAATAATCTGAGGGACATAGTGGGTTGGTGTGACAAGATTTATATTATTTGCCTTCTTTTCCTGCAGTTCTAGGAAAATGTCCGACAGCCTCTCAATCGTTATCTTCTTACCTGCAAGCCCCTTAGCTATATTATGATTCTGACAGTAGATGCAACCCATAGCACAGCCCGAGAAAAACACAGCACCCGAGCCTTCCTCACCAGAGATACAGGGTTCCTCCCACATATGTAGTGCTGCCCTTGCAACTACCAGTTCATCCGTCATCCTGCAGTAACCTTTATTACCGCTTGTTCGGTCAATGCGGCATTCTCTGGGGCATAGGGTACACTCCTTTAATAATTGATGTTTCATTCTGTATTCAATTTCTACTAAATTTGAAGTCATATAATTTCTGTTCGCCATTTCTTCTACATAATACTTTTTGTTTGTGACTTGGTTTATTATATTTTATTTTTAATATAAATAAATCGGATTTATTGTAGATTCATTTCTTCAATTTATTCTAATCCATATTATCTATATAAAGTACCTCATTAATTTCTAATTTTCTTTCACCATATATTTATTTTTTTCCTTGTCATTAATATCAATGTCTCAACGGTATTACCAAAGACCCACAAAGCTCCAGATAGCTATATTAACGTAACAGTAGCCTTTGGTCACAGGGATGGAATGATACCATTCGATGATATTGACACTATCTATAATAAACTTACACTTAATAATATAGCTCATAGAACAGAGGTATACAAGCCAAAACCACGAACTACTTACAAAATACTTACAAAAAGATTAAAGTAGGAGGCGCAGCCACACAATTTATTGTGTGTTCAGCGGGGATTGGGGATGCTCCCCAATAAGCAGATTTGCCCAAAATCCCATCAGGGAATTTTGAGCAAAATCGCAAGGTGTGTACCACCTTGCCCTGCTTGCCAGTTATCTGGAGCATATAAACATCCATCAAGTTCCCATTCCTTTGTTGACATGTAAAACCCTAGTGATATAATTTTAAATAGGTTGATTGAAAGGTGGGTTGATTTATGGGTGTTTCAACAATAGGTGCATAGCATAGGCTATTGCACACAATAATTATTTAAATTAAATTTTAAAGTTGTAATAGCTTGTGCTAATCCTAAGACATATTTTTAGGAGGTGCACTGTATGAGCTATACAAAAATACTAGAAATTCTGCCTTATGAAATCGTTAAGCAAATTCAAGAATATATTGACGGTGAGGTTATATATATCCCCAAAAGAGATGAATGTAGAAAAGCATGGGGCGATAATACTAACACTAAGTCAGAACTTGAAATTCGTAATGCAAAGATATACGAAGGCTATAAAGCGGGAATGTCAATTAAACAATTGGCCGAGGAGTATTTTTTAGTTGAAAAGAGTATTCGGCGTATTATAAATAAACAAAAATCAATAAAATAAGTTATGAATGTGTCATGTTAGTCATGGCACATTTTTTATTTAAGAAAGATCGTGTCCACCCATTTTTAGAACAAAATGCTACAATAGCTTACAGATTAAGAATTGGTAGGTGAGCATATGATTTTATTGAAATTATCAGATATAGAAAAAACCTTTGGAGAAAGATTACTGTTTTCTTTTCCAGAGTTAGTAGTAAATGAAAATGATAGAATTGGTTTAGTAGGGGTAAATGGCAGTGGAAAAACCACCTTATTAGATATAATAAATGGAGATATTCAGCCTGAAAAGGGTCAGATACAATGTTTTGGAGAAATATCATATTTTAAACAATTTTCAGATTCTATCGGTATAGCTAATCAGAAATTATTAAAAGAACTTAATGTTTCTAATAAAGTCAATCAGGAAAACACAAGTGGTGGTGAAAAAACCAGATTGCGCTTAGCAGAGACATTTAGTAAACAAAATCATTTGCTTCTTTTAGATGAGCCAACATCTAATTTAGATTTAGATGGTATTACTTTGTTAAAAAGGAAACTTCAAAAATATTCATCTTTTATTCTTATCAGCCATGATACTGCATTACTTAATGAATTCTGTAATAGAATTATTGAATTACGCAATAATACATTATTTTTTTATCAAGGGGATTACTCTTCTTATAAAGAACAGATGGAATTTTCTTTTGCGTCACAACAGAGAGAATATGAAAATTATATAGGACAACGCAAACGGTTACAGGATATTTATGTACAGAAAAAAGCAAAGGCCAAAGATATGGGCAAGAAACCAAAATCAATCAGTTCATCTGAATATAAAGTACGTAATTATGTTGCAACAAGTAGATCAAATGGAGGACGTCAGAAAAGTATGGAGCAACAGGCTAAGGCCGTTCAATCTCGTATTAACCATTTAGAAGTTAAAGAAAGGCCAAAAGAAATTCCTAAAATTGAAATGAACTTTGCTCTTACTTTACCACCTGAAAACAAAATAGTTATTCGAGCTGAAGACCTAGTATATTCTTATGGTGAACAAAATATTTTTTCTAAAACTTCTTTCTTGGTGTATAATCATCAGAAATTAGCAATTATTGGACCTAATGGTTGTGGTAAAACAACACTATTGCGCTGTGTTGAGAAACAAAATTCAAATATAAAAATTGTTCCTAAGGCGCAAATAGGTTTTTTATACCAAGAATTTGATAATCTCAGACCTGATGATACTGTAATACAATCAGTTTTGGAAAATAGCATACAAGATATCAGTGTTTCTCGAGCTATATTAGCCCAACTATTATTTAGTGAAAGAGATTTGAATAAGAGCATTTCCGTTTTAAGCGGTGGCGAAAAAATCAAATTATCACTTGCTAAATTATTTGTTTCTAATGCAAATGTAATTGTTTTAGATGAGCCTACAAATTATTTGGATGTCTTTTCTGTAGAAGCCCTTGGAAATTTATTAAAGAGTTATGAGGGCACAATTATCTTTGTGTCACATGATAAAAATTTTGTTAATGAAGTTGCGACAGATTTACTTATTATTAAAAACAAACAAATTAAAATGTTTCATGGCAATTTAGATGCTTATGAAAAACATTTGAAACAACCAAAAGAAAATACCTCTGTTCAAAAGACACTACTCGAGTTTAAATTAGCACAATTAGTTTCTTTTTTAGCAGAGATGCCCATAGATAAAAGAGAACAGTTAGAACAAGAATACGATTCTGTTTCCAATCAATTAAAAAATATAAAAAAGCATTCACAAATAGAGCGATGAATACTAATAAATTAAAAATTATTACTACTCTAACAGGAAATAAAAAAACCGTTGTTGGAGCAGCTGTACAACTATGTAAATAATTGTCTTAGACGGCGGTTTTGGGATAGGAGGTTCTCATTTATCCAAAGCCGCTGTTTTATATTTTAGAGGAACCGTTACTGCTCACAAGTCAAGTTCCTTGACAATCGAATATACGGTATTTTGTGTACGAAACTTATGTGGCTGAAAAGCAAAGCAACTTAATGAGCAGCGCCATGATGACCGTTGTAACACCCTTGCCAAAATAGGAAACCAAATAATTGATGAAAGCCTTTATGAGCATAGGTATTACAGCAGAAGGAGCGATAAATGCAGAGTATTAGTATTTTAGAACTCTTTGATCTATTCCTTTATTTTTATTCATACGAAATTTTCCATAGGTATAGAGATGCAACCGATGCATAGGGTGAATACCGGTTCTTGTAGATATTGAACTGTTCCCTTTTAAGCTCTGTAAGATTATATAGCTTCATAATTCCTCTTCTGATTGCGATATCTCCATAACTGATTACATTTGGACGTTCCATGGAATTTAACAGAAGGATTTCTGCTGTCCAGATCCCGATTCCATTCAAAGATGATAATTTTTTTACCGCTTCCTTATCGGATAATGTATAAAGACTATTCAGGTCAAATTCACCCTCTGCTATCTTTTGTGCAATCCCTTTAATGTATCCTGCTTTGGATGCTGGTATACCGCATTGGCGTATTTCATCCACTGTTACCTCTGCCAAATGCTGTGCGGTAATCTCATCAAATTGCTCCTGCATTCTACCCCAGATGGTTCGGGAAGCCTTTAAAGAGATCTGCTGTCCAATTATAACATAAACCAGTGCCGGAAAAAGGTCTGGTATAATCTCCCGTTCAATTTTACCTATCCGGTCAATTTCGTCCCCTAACAGTGGATCCGTATTTTTTAGATATACGATTTCCTTATCACCATATTCAAAAATCTTTGTCTTCACTGTTTTCATACAAGCCTCCATTCTGCAGTTTTACAGAAGTTCAAAATCTTGGAAGAATAAGATTGAGCATCTATAAGTGAACTTCGCAAATCTTTTCATTCTATATTTAAGTTTATTATAAAACTATAATAACATTCGCTACTTTCCTGTTATCCATATTTTTTGATTAAATAATATAAAAAATGCACACCTAGTAGATTATTATCTATTAGGATGTGCATATCATAATAATTTATTAAAATTAATCTTGCCTAAGTTAGAACTATTAATTAACCTTCATTTTTTTATTAAAATTTATGTACCCATTTCTTTACTGGATGCCACAGATCTGAACCAGTTCCGAGAAGGAGATCAGATTATATGTGGCAAGGGAATAACCATAGGCGTCTCCAATTGCAGCACTATCCATCCATGCCGCCTTCGCCGCTTCGATTCCTGCTTTTGCATCCTCAACCACCAGACATTCCACGGGATCTACATTCAAATACCTAGCTGCCATCAGAAATACTTCTGGGTATGGTTTTGATTTTGTGATATTATTACCGTCCGAGATAGCATCAAAGTAATCTCCAAGGCCAATCTGACTGAGGATATATCTGGCATTCTTACTGGAGGAACCGATACCAAGTAGTAGCCCACTGCTTCTTAGATGCTCTAAGGTATCCTTCACCTCAGAGCTTAAATCCTTTGGTGACATCTGTTTCAATAACACCTTATATCTAGCATTCTTCTCTTTAGCCATGGCCAGCTTCTCCTCCAAAGTGAGGGCTTTGCTTTCCCATTTCTCAAGAATGATCTCTAGACTCTTCATACGGCTTACGCCCCTCAGCCTGTTATTGATTGTTTCATCAAAATACACGCCAATTTTATCAGCCAGCTGTTTCCAGGCAATATAATGATACTGATCGGTATTACAGATCACCCCATCCAAATCAAAAATAATTGCTTTATATTTCATCCACATATCACCTTTCTATCCTATGTTAACTCCCCTATGATAATATCTTCTTTCCATTAGGATAATAGAAAATCAGTGATTCTGTCGAATAACAATTCTATCCTTCAATTCATAGAGGCTACCGTATACGTGAAGCTGCTTCACAGTCCCCCTTGTCAGAATAAAAATGCTTTCGTCTGCCCTTACTTCCACCTTAATCTGGCTGTCCTCATAATTAATCTGGAAACAGTACTCCTCCCAGCTTTTTGGAAGAACCGGGGCAAAATAAATACCGCTCTCTTTGATTCTCAGTCCCGCAAAACCATAGACAATAGCCATAAAACTACCGCCCATATTTGCGGTGTGAATACCATCTTTTGTATTCATATGAGTGTTGAACAAATCTAGCTTCGCAGAATCCCCAAAATATTCATAAGCCTTCTCCGTCATTCCAAGCTTGGATGCTACAATACTGAAGATACAGGTGGACAGAGAGGAATCATGGGTCGTCACCATCTCATAATAATTAAAGGATTTACGGATGGTTTCAAGGGATTGAGCATCCTCAAAGATAAAATGTGCCAGCACCGTATCCGCCTGCTTACATACCTGATACCGATACAAATGCAGTGGATGATAATGCAGTAATAGCGGAAATTTCTCCTTTGGTGTATTCGGGATATCCCAAACCTTCTTTTCAAGAAAGGAATCATCCTGTGGATTGATTTCAAGTTCTTCATCATAGGGCAGATACATCCGTTTTGCAGCTTTTTCAAATTCTTTGACCTCTTCTTTAGTTAAGCCTATCTTATCCGCCACTTGCGTAAGCCGATCTGCTTTTTTGAGTAAATCATAAATTTTTACTGCCCAACTCAGGTTATACTGTGCCGCTACATTGGTGAAATAATTGTTATTCACCATACAGGTATATTCATCGGGTCCTGTCACATCATTAATTCGAAAGCTTCCCTTATAATAACTGCCGACATCCAGCCACAATCTTGCCGTCTCAAATACAATTTCCGCACCCTTCTTGGCGATAAAATCCAAATCTTTGGTTGCCAGATAATAAGCTACGACAGAATATGCTATGTCACCATTAATATGATATGCTGCGGTACCCGACGGAAAATAGCCGGAACACTCGACACCCATGATGGTTCGCCAAGGATATAGTACTCCCCGCTTATGCCCTAGAATACGAGCACTCTTTTTTGCTTGTTCCAATGTACTATATCTGAAGCTAATTAAATTCTTCGTGATTCCCGGCTCGGTAAGAGTAAAGAAGGGCTGGATATACATCTCAGTATCCCAAAAATAGTGCCCCTCATAGCCTTCACCGCTTAGCCCCTTCGCTGCAATATTACAAAATTCATCCTTGCCGACAGACTGTACCAGCTGATACATATTATAGTTGATAGCCTCTGTAAGGTCATCGTTTCCTTTAACCTCAAGAAGGCAGTTATTCCAGAACCCCCTCAGATAATCTCTCTGGGCTTCATAATACATTGACAGGGGGTTGGTCAAGGCATCCTCCATCTCCCGTCTAGCCACCTCTAGGCAATCACGGTTCCGGATCGAGTCACAGAATACGGTATATTTTATCAAAGTAACGGTCTCCTGTTCCGTAATCTGTAGCTCCACCTTACAGGTAGCACTGTGACCATGTTTGATTGTAACCAAGCTTCCCTCTTTGGAAAGGCGGTGGGCCACACCGGTACATACCTTTAAACCTGATTTTGAGGTCTCTGAAATTAGATAAGAGATCCCGTCCTCTATCACAGATTGCAGCGGCTGCAGATACTTTTTGCTGTCCTGTGCCACTCTAGGATCATTTGCATTGCTGTAATTCGTCACCTCTCCATTATGATGGGAACAGAATTGAACATTTCCGCTGAAGTTTAGCGCTTTTACGCTATATTCTATTGTGAATAATGATAGCTTGTAAAAGGAAGTCATACGTTTGATGATGATTTCAACCTGCTTTCCTGCCGGAGAACACCAGTGGATTGTGCGCCCAGTAATACCGGCCTCCATATCAAGCCATCGTTTGCTTAGCAACACCTCTCCTTCGAATAGGCTGAAGTTCTCACCGTCTATCACCAAATAAATGGTCTGTGTATCCGCAATATTTAACATCGTCTGCTTATCCTCAACCAGACCATAAAGCTTCTCAGCCTGCTTCATATCCGCAATGTCATAGAAGCCGTTGATATAGGAGCCTCTTATTGTATCATATCCCGCCGGATAGCCTTCTTCATAATTGGAACGGATTCCGATATAACCATTCGCATTATGGAATACTGTTTCATTTACCATTAAATCGTTGTTGTCCTTACTGATATTCTCTACTTCATATCTTTTATACTGCAAGCTCATTCTTTCCTCCATAATAAACCAAACCTACAGATTTTAGTTTTTATAACTGTCCGGTTTTGCTATCTTCTTCCCTCATTAAAGGGCTGTTTGTTCGTTATATCTCTTACTATAATTTTACTGCGCCGGCTGCAACACCCTTAACGATATATTTTTGCGCGCTAAGGTAAAAAATAATTACCGGTATGATCGTCAACATCAAGCCGGCCATTGCAAGATTCCACTCAATTGTAAACTGCCCAAAGAAGGAAGCTGTGGACAGAGGTATGGTACGCAGTGATTTGCTAGACAATACCAAGGAGGGTAGCAGGTAGTCATTCCAGATCCAAATTACATCAAGGATCATAACTGTAACCGTCGTTGGCTTTAGTATAGGAAATACAATCTTCCAGAATACCTTAAACTTATTACATCCATCAATGGTCGCCGCTTCTTCAAGGGATACCGGGATGGATTTTACAAAGCCGTGATATAAAAATACCGCCATGCTAGTACCGAAGCCCACATTCATATAAATCAGGCCGCCAAGGGAATTGAGCATAGGAATATGCAGATTATCTCTGACCCAACCCATGACCTGCATTAAGGGCATCATAATGGTCTGAAAAGGAACAATCATCGTTGCGACAAAAATCATAAATAATATCCTGCTCAGCTTATTATCCGTCCGCACGAACATCCAAGCCGTCATGGATGACAATATTACAATAACTGCAATTGATATAACCGTCACAATCAGGGAGTTCGAGAAAGCACGCAGGAAGTTCATCTTCTCCATAGCCTTTACAAAATATTCAAAAGAAAAGCTGCTCGGAAAAGCAAGCATATTTTGATAAAGCTCCGCTCGGTTCTTGAAGGAATTCACTACTACAATATAAATTGGGAACAGATAAAATAGACATAATGACACCACTAGGATTTCCAGCAATAGCTTACTAGATTTTTTCATTACATTTCCACCTCTCTCTTCTTAGTGATGGAAACCTGAATCAGGGTAATAACAGCTACCGCAATAAAGAAGATAATTGCCTTCGCCTGACCGTAACCGTAATTGTTTAGTGTGTATGTCTCATTGTAGATATTCATTGCCATCATCTCAGTAGCGTTACTCGGGCCGCCACCGGTTAAAGAGAAGTTTACATCAAACATTTTGAAACAGTTAGATAAGGTTAAAAAAAGGCAAATTGTAAAGGAAGGCATGATTAACGGAAACTTAATTCGGAAAAAGGTCTGCCAAAAGCTTGCACCATCCACCTTAGCAGCCTCCAGTATCTCCTCGGGCATTGCCTGAATGCCGTTGATATAGATAATCATGATATAACCAGCCATCTGCCAAGTTGTAACGATAATCATCGCAATCAGCGCATACTTAGGATCAAGAAGCCAACTAAAGAATATCTTAGTCCAACCGGTCATCTCGCCGATTGATTTGAAAACATCCGTAAAGATGAATTTCCATATGTAACCTAAAATCAGTCCGCCGATTAGATATGGCATGAACAGCATAGTTCTTGCAGTATTACGAACCTTCAGCTTTCCGGTCACCACCAATGCAAAGAATAGTCCTAAAATATTAATTAATAACACTGAAAATATAGTAAACAAAACTGTATGGCTCGCAGAGGTGATAAATCTTCTGTCCGCAAACAGTCTTGTAAAATTGTCAACCCCCACAAAGGTTTTTTCATTTAACGGCATCCCGTCCCAAGATATGAAGGAATACCCGATACCTATGATAAATGGTATAATCACAACTGTTGTAAAAATAAATACTAAAGGAAACACAAATAAAGCATACCAAGCTTTATCGCTTCTCTTGTTCATATAAACCTCCATTCTGTCGCAGACTCATGAATTAGCATTTTAATAAATCAGACCTATATAAATCAAATCGTAACTTATTTTCATTTATTTTACTTAAGAATACAGAAATCTAACATTAGATTTTCCATGCCGGATTTCTGTATTCTATGATTAGTTTTATAGATGCTTATTTCTTTCCGGCCTTAACAAAGGCATCTGTTAATTTCTGAAGAAGTTCCGTACCGCTCATATCCGTGGTGAAGAACTCCTGAGTTACCGGTACAAGATAACTATCTACGATGCCTGCAGGCCAATGATTCATCGGCCATGTGATGGTCTTTCCTGCTGTTGCATAATCAGATACTGCCTGCGCCAGCGGGTTCAACTTCGTACTCTTCATTGTCTTCACTACCGGGATAAAACCGAACTCATCCATCAGATACTTTTTACCAGTCTCACTGGTGTATAACCAGTTAAGGAAATCCTTACCTGCCAAAACCTCACCCTTGGATGCCTGTGAATTCACATACCAGCAAGCCGGTACACTGACTGCAATTTTATCATTTCCGTTAATCGGCAGTGGCATAATACCCATATCAAAGTCTACCTTATAATCCTTAAACATGTCATAGCACCAGTTACCCTGATGTATGGAAGCTATCTTGCCAGTTGCAAAATCACCAGTTTCCTTATCATAGTTAATCTCAAGCGGATTATTCGTGTTTTCTCTGATTGCTTCCATAAATTTAGCAAACTCTACGAATTCAGGAGTGTCCTGCATCTTAACTTTGCCTGCAACCAATTTATTTATGTAATCCTCAGGATCTGCCTGTAAAGCAAACGGAGTATTTAAAATATGTCCGATTAAGAAATAGCTTTCCTGTGATAAACTAAAGCCACTGATGCCGGCTGCCTTCTGGTCCTTTAACATCTTTACAAAGGAATCATAATTAGTTACCTTGGAAGCATCAATTAAGTTCTTGTTATATACCAGTCCGAAACCTTCCATAGTGTAAGGAATTCCAACTATCTTACCATTAATTTCATTAGCCATATTTGCCGCAATATCTTTTACAAAGGTCAAATCACTTAGGTCTGACAGATAAGCTTTTAATTCCTCTGACTCGGAACCAGGTACCAGTGAGAATAAGGTAGGACCTTGATTGTTGCCTAGCTTAATCTTAAGTTGTTGTAGGTAATCATCACCTGTGGTTCCCCATATCTCAACCTTAACACCTGTCTCATCGGTATAAGCCTTTGCACATGCTTCCAGCTGATCGGAAATTTCAACCTTGGACTGGAAGATAATTATTTTTTTTGCTGCCTGAGTCTGTCCATTAGAAGTTGCTATATCATTGTTCTTCGCTGTATCCTTCTTTGTTCCGCAACCAGTTAATACCATGCAAAATAGCATAATGGTTGTAAGTAAAATACCTATTAATTTTCTTGTATTCATAATATACTCTCCTTAATTAAAAAATTATTTAATAAAACGTTATACCTAAATAATAGTATAATTATTGTTATTTGTCAATATTGTTGCAATATCTTATATTAACTTCCCTATTATTTGTATATTATGTATAATATTTCACTTAAAAAAGTCACATGAATTATTCAACATTTGTTGATAATCACATGACTTTACTAAAATTATATAAATTTTTACTTATATTTTACTATTTTATTCCCCATCCGTCTCTCTTTTAATGCCAACACTGTCTCGGAAGATGATCTTTGCTTCGATCTTAAAGGTCTCCACATTCTTTTGTCCACGTATGTTCTCAATTAGATATCGCGCAGCTAGAAAGCCTCTCTCATAGTTCGGTATAGATATAGTGGTAAGTCCCATCTCCTCTGCGAGATCACAATTATCAAAGCCAGTAACCGCAATATCTTGGGGCACTCGGATTCCATTGTCTCGAAAGGCCTTCATTGCTCCAATTGCCATGTTGTCGTTTGCACACACAAGACAGTCCGGCAATTCACGACTTAACATCAGTATTTTGGCTGTGCTGTAGCCGCTCTTCTCGCGGTAATTTCCAGCAAAATAGCTCTTTTGCTGAAACTCTATATCATTAGCTTTTAGTGCGTCCCTGAAGGCTTTATACCGTTCTTTATTATCTGCAGTCTCCTCTGGTCCCCCGACAAATGCAAAATGTCGGTAGCCCCGATCAACAACTCCCTGAATCATGTCATACATCGGCTCATAATTATTTACTACCACGCTCTTGATCCATGGATTATTTATGATACGATCCAATACCACAATCGGGTAATGCTCGCTGGCAATATGGTTCAAGACCTCATCCTGCATCTTTTTATCCAAAATGATGCTACCACTAGTCAAACTGTTATTCATATATTTCTCACTGGATTTATCCGTACAAATAATTAGGTCAAAATCATTATCATTAACATAATCGCTGATTCCGTTAATGATTTTTAAGTAAAAGCTTCGGTCAAAATCACTAAAATTGAATAAAATTGTATTCGGCTTGCCTGATTTCAGTCCCTTGCCTGCTGCATTCGGATAATAGGATAACTCCTCGCATATTTTATGAATCCGTTTTCTAGTCTCCTCTCCCACATTCTTTTTATTATTCAGAACATTGGATACCGTCGATATTGAAACACCTGCTTGTTTTGCAATTTCTTTTATTCCTACCATATGCTCCCCCTTTTCCTATATATTTTATCTCTATAGTAAAACATTTTACTATATATTATTACGTTTTACAATATAATTTACATAAAATATTTAATTTTATATAATATCTTTCCTGCACTCTATTTCATTGTTATCCGTTCCTGTAAGGATAATATGCATTAAGTATATAGTAGAATATCATGATATATTGCTATATAGGTAAACCATGATATATATTACAGCAATTGCCAAACCTCTTGCTGCATATGAACAAAATTAGGAGAAAGAAAGCGTAAATAAAAAAATACTTAGTATAGGAATAAGATAAACTTAATTACATACCTTCTCTGCATTAGTCTGTTAGCATTTTTATTCCTAACTGTATGTGCTTCATGCATCTACTGTATTAGCTTTGCTAAGATATGTGCACGAAAAAGGCTATGGATAACACTGCCCATAGCCTTATTATGATATCGTTTCCGAAATAGTAATGTAATTTTACAATTTAAAATTATTAATTAGGTTCAAAAGTTTTTCAGACATACCTGCCATCGCTTTTGAAGAAGAAACAATTTCTTCTGTCAAAGCTATTTGCTCTTCACTAGCTGCCGATACTCCTTCGGAATCAGCAGCAAACTCATGGCTTGTCTCATTTATCTCCTGCATTGTAAGTTCAAAATCATGGCTGCTTTCAGTCATTAATTTAACACTTTCAGTAACATTAGCTACGATATCCTTTAACCGTTCGGCCTGTTCATAAATTAATGAGAAAGTATCCCCGTTCTCTTGAATGGCTTTTACACTGGAGTTTACAGATTTTATACTGTTATCCATCTTATTAACAGCTGTATCAACTCCACTCCTTATATCTACAATTAATTTTGCTATCCTACCACTAGCAACTGCAGACTCTTCAGCTAGTTTCCTAATTTCATCGGCTACCACGCTGAATCCTTTTCCTGCCTCTCCCGCTCTTGCAGCCTCAATAGCTGCATTTAAGGCAAGTAAGTTGGTCTGTCCAGCGATACCGCTAATTATTTCAATAATCTGCCCAATTTGATTAGAGGTGTTCCCCAAATTGAAAATAACACTTGACACTCCTTCTGTATCGGCTTTCAGATTATTGATGCTATCAATGGATTCTGTAGCCGTCCTGCTCCCTCTGTCAATATCATCTATCATATGCATCGTAGTTTTTTGCATATGATACGTACTCGTATTTACTTCGTTGATTTGGTTGACTAAATTTGTCAGATTAGTTAGTGCTGAATTAATCTTAGACGATTGTTCTTCCGCACCGGAGGAGATACCAAGGATTGTGTTACCCACATCCTCAGCTGCCTTACCAACCTGTTCACCAGATACATATAATTCCTGACTGGATGCAGCGACCTTATCCGATGTTTCTGTTATCTGCATTATTATTGTTTTAAAATTTTGAATCGTAGTAGAAAAAGAATTTGCCAGTCTACCAAGTTCATCTTTTCTTTTTAGAATATTTTCCGGAATATTAACCGTTAAATCTCCATTTGCCAGTAGCTCTGCTTGCGTGGCAGTTGCAAGTACCGGTTTTGTTATTTTTCTGGATGTAAAATAAATAACAATTGATGACAGAAGTATACTTATTAAAATAACTACTGATAATATTGTTTTAAGTTTATTAATCATTTTCATGTATGCCGAAACTGGCTTGTAGGTCAATATGTACATACCATACTTGTTGCTGAGGCTATAAGCAGCAATATATTTATTCCCCTCAAGGGTAAAATAACCAATACCTGTTTTATTAGATTTAATCGTACTATAAAAATCCTGTAATCCTGTTTTCTTATCCTGGAAATTTAAAGATAAAACAAGCTTTGGCTCTTTTGATGAAATTACAAGGCCTTCTGAATTTAAAATAAGTGTTTTGAATTCATTCTCTGAAGAATTTCCATCAATAATTTTTTCAGATACATTGTTCAATTCAATAGCCATTGCTACTGTACCTAGATGCTTTTCATTATTTTTTACAGGGGCTACTATTGTAATTACAGGCCGCCCAGTGGTAGGTGATGCTTTTGCTTCTCGTATCAGTAACTGATCCGCACTTCCTATTGTTTCATTTTCCCATCCGATTGATTTACCCCCGATGCCATCCGCTATATCTTTATTTTTATACATTAAGAATATATTCTCGAAAAGACCGTTTGCTAGTTTAAAATTATCCTGTAAATTCTTTGAAATCTTCTGCACATCTGTATCGCTTGGATTAGAAGTATTGTTTATGGATTCGCTAAGCGAATCGACGATACAGGGTTGCATTGCAATTGATTGAGCCTGCTTTTCTAGGTCGGTCAAGGCCAATTCAATTTGGTTCCTTTTTTCAACTGCGATATTTAATAATGAATTACTCGCTGAATTTCCCAAATATTTTTGTGAAAAATAACTTGCTACAAATAAGCTTATTAACATTGGTATTAACGTACACAAAACAGATATTGCAAAAATCCTCCAACTCAAACCTCTGAATCTACTAAATACTTTGCTACCCATTTTTACCTCCTATTTATTGAAGATTATTATATAATTTACGTCTGATAAACAAAGTGTTGGTTTAAATATCAGAAGTATCTTATCCTAGTAGAGTTTTATCTTACAAGTCAGAGCAAATGAATTTATAATTATACTATTTTTAATCTAAGGAATTCTTATAAATCATTCTTATAATAATTACATAATTCTTCAATATTAAGAAATAAAACTAATTCTGTTGTAAATATTATTTAAACTATTTTATATGTTTTAGTTACATTTATTTTTGATTAATGGTTAAGCTGATACGTCAACAGTTACTACAAACAATTTATTTTTATACTTAATTGATACTATTTATATATTAGCACATATTAGCAAATTCGTAAATTAGAATTTGGTTTTTTTAGATATATTTTCTACATCGCAGGTTAATTATTGAATATATAATGCAGAATATCAATAAAATAGCAAAATAAACAGGCTATATTTTGAATAAATTATACAAATTCTAAGAGAAACCGATACCAAGCAGTAATCCTCTAGTTATAAAATGCTCAAAGGTAACATATAATAGTAGAATGTCGTGTTATAATGCTATATAGGTAAACCATGATAACTATTACAGAAATTATAAATCCCTTGCTGTATATGAATAAAATTAGGAGGATGTTAGTGTGAATAAAAAAACACTAAGTAAGAAGAATAAGATAAGATTATTTACAAACCTTCTCTGCATCAGTCTGTCAGCAGCTTTATTCCTGACGGCCTGTACTCCGGTTAAAAAAGAAAATAAAGACAATAAAGAAAAAAACGAAAATATTTCAATTACTTCAGAAGCAGAAAATAATAAAGGTACAAAAACATCAAATGAAGACACAACCCAAGAGAACCCAACACCAACCGAACTGATTGTACAGACTTTAGATCAGCGGATCCAGAAAAAGCTATCCGGTATGACTCTTAAAGAAAAAGTGGCTCAAATCTTTGTTATTACGCCTGAAGCTCTAACGGGTTATAAAACAGTAACGGCAGCTGGCAGTGCAACCCATAGCGCCTTAAAAACTTATCCTGTTGGTGGACTTATTTATTTTGGCGCAAACATCGTTACACCTAATCAACTTAAAACAATGACTAGTAATACGCAAAAATATGCAGAAGAGATTGAGGGAATGGGGTTATTCTTAGCCGTTGATGAAGAAGGTGGAACTGTTGCGCGTATTGGGAACAACAGTAAATTCACAGTGAAAAAATATTCAAATATGGCTTCCATCGGGGTAGCTAAGGATTATAAAAAAGCATATGAAGTTGGAGAAACAATTGGTAGTTATTTGCATAAATATGGATTAAATCTCGACTTTGCACCAGATGCAGATGTGCTTACGAATCCCTACAACACGGCAATTGGAAATCGATCGTTTGGAACCGATGGAAATTTAGTAGCAAAAATGGATTTACAAGTGGCGAAAGGGCTCGCTGATCATCAGGTTTTTTCGTGTTTTAAGCATTTTCCAGGTCATGGAGGTACAAAAGGAGATACACATGAAGGATTTGCTTATACAAATAGGACTCTTAATGAATTGAAAAAAAGTGAATTAGTTCCGTTTCAGGCTGCAGTGAACAATCATATTCCCTTTATCATGATATCTCATATCTCGGCCCCCAAGGTGATTGGCGACAATACTCCTTCTTCTCTTTCAAAAGTAATGATTACCGACATACTCAGGAAACAAATGGGCTATGATGGTATCATCATTACCGATTCTATGAGCATGGGTGCAATTGTCAACACTTATGGCACAAAAGACGCTGTCATTAAGTCAATTCAAGCCGGTGCAGACCTCATCCTAATGCCACAGGATTTTAAAAAGGCGTATCAAGGTGTATTGGATGCTGTTGCTGACGGAACAATCTCCGAACAACGCATCAATGAATCCTTGGAACGAATACTGAGGGTCAAATTAAACATGTGAAATTAAAAAAGACAAACTCCTTTACCATACAGCTCTTATTTAGAAATACTAACATTAATTTTACCCTTTGACAGGTCTCCTGTAAGTATTAGTTGTGCATTACCAAAAGTATGGTCAACGCTCAAACTGTTCGGATTGCTCTTATATTGACTAAGTAAATTCGATGCAAGATAAGTTTCTATGCCAGTTACATCTTTTGAATCGATCAGTGTTCCTATATAATCGTTCGCAAGTGCTTTAGCGGCTATTATCTCTGATGGACTGCCACGTAATAAAGCTTTCTTATCAATGTCTTGGAAATCCAATTTCTTCAGGTCAACCTTTGCATCTATCATTTCCTTACCATTTTTTTGCTGTGTGATAGTTAATTCTACCGCGTTGTCCTTAGAGGTACAAGTTAGAACTTGGGTCTGATCTGAGCTTTTAATTACCTTGGCACTGTTAAATTTGCCCGTATCTAAGAGTGATTTTTCAGCTTGTGAAATCGTATTGACCTTAATATTCCCCTTACCCATTGCCAGCATTATCGTATTATAATTTATTACGAATAGAATTCCAGTCAAGATGATTAGGCCCAAAATAATGAAAAGAAATATATTGAACGCCTTGCCATGTTTTTTCTTATTCTTTAGGTCATATGATGAATAAGAATTTTTGTAATTATCCATTTATCTGTATTCTCCTTTACCAAGCATTTTATTCAGCATAACTGATAAAATAATATTAATCTCACTGGTATAAATGTTTATGTTCATTGTAACACAGATAAAAACGGATATAACAAGAAATTATTGTAAAATTCCGTGTTTGGTGATCATCTAACTGCAGATCTAGGCAAGAATACACACCAGCACGAGTTACCAGGGTAATATAAACCAGTTTACCTATTTTCATAGCAAACAACATATCTAGTTTATTTGATATATGCTGTTTTTTGAATAGGTTGGTTCTTTGATAAGGATAATGCCAATTTGGGACAATGATGAACACAACGGTAACAATTAATGCATTTTGTTCTCTCTATTATTGGATTGTTATCATTATCCACATCAATTGCTTGTACAGGACAGTTAATATGACATTTTCCACATCTAATACATCTTTCTTTATGAAGATAAATTCTAAAGCAGTATTTATTCCCTACAAACTTATTGATATAGTTTAGTGAACTGTACCATTTTAATTTTGGAATTGTTGGATTGATAATTTCATCATAATGTGTTTTAAACCATTGTGAATCATTCTTGATTCTTTCTTGAAGATTTTTTTCATCATCATATAAGAATTTCATAAAGGGTGCTAGCAAAATACCGTCCACAGCTGCACATCTATAACTACGGTTGAGAACAGGAATTAAATTTTTATTAATACATTCCTTTGCAAATATTCTCAATGTATTTGCCGAATACAGTCCGCATGTGGTAAATATGAATGTAGGTATCCTTGTTTTTACAGGTGGCAGATTATTAAGAAACTTCATTATCGGTTTTGCAGGTTCTGAATGAATGGTCGGAAACCCTATAACTACTGCATTATAATTATTTAAATCAAAAATACTAGGTAGTTTCTCTACTGAATATATCATGGTTTCACTAAACGGTGTAAGGTAAGATAAGAACCACTCTGCCACTTTCTTTGTATTACCAACACCTGAATAATATAAAATAAGAATTTTATCCAATATATACCTCTTTTCTCGTATAATAATCAAAAATTTTTATAATTGTTTTGCCAAAGTAAAATTTAGAATTTCATTTCATTATTGTAAGCCTGCTTGGTCATATATGTATTGCCTATCTTTTTTACTCAACAACCTCTCTATTATATACGCGATCAATATAATACCTAGTATATTGATCATAAACCGAGTTATCATAAACTTCCATCCCAAGGAGGAAGCCTCAAATAAAAGCATTGGTATTTTGGTCGTTGACCATGCACTAATAAAAATTAAAACATTTGAAAATTTACTTCCCTTCTTCAGGAGCACTCCTGCGATTGGAAATGCTGCGTATAACGGTCCTGCTGCAGCCGAACCCAATAAAAAGGCTATCATAATACCTAATAAGCCAGATTTCTCACCCATAAGCTTGATCATTGTATCTCGTTGCACCCATACATCTAAGAGACCCAATAGAATAAATATTGGTGGAATAATTGAAAGCATTTCAACAGTATTACTCCAAGTAATAGCAATTGACTTTTGACCAACCAACGGATAGAAACCACTGATAACAATGTCTAAGACAACCAAAACCAAGAAATACTTGTATCGCATAATCAGTTTTTTCATTTCACCACCACCCCGATTGCTATTGCTACTATAAATGAATATACAAACGCTAAACTATTCCTTAGTATTGCAGCCTTTTTCCCGAAATACTTTATCTCCAACGGAATTGTCACGATTCCTACCATCATTAACGTTGATATAAGTACAGCAATTTGCATTAAACCAGCACCGTTTTTTAACAAACTCGATGCTAATGGAAATACCACAAAACCAGGTATTAAGCAAATTGCCCCAACGAAAGAAGCGATTAACATCCCTAACCACCCAGACTGCTCTCCGATTAATCCAGAAATCACTTCCGGGCTCAAAACAGCCAACATGATTCCTATAATAACTATAATCGTTAAGAATTGAGGCAATATATTTTCAAAAGACTTCCATGCTTGCTTCAAAGCTAACAATGACTTTTTCTTATCCTTTCTTATTGAAATAACAAGTAGTCCAAAAGTCACTATATATATAAACGCAGTAAACATTATTCTCTTTATCCTCTTTTATATTCTTCGTAGTTACACTTCATCTTGCTTATTAACAGCGTTTATTTCTTTAAAATCAGAAGTAAGTATTTTTACTTTAATTCTTCTTTTGATATATAATTAGCATTTATCTTTTCTGTTAGCGAAATATAAGATGCTAATTCTGTTTCTGTAAGACAGGAAGTTATTTGCTGCGTCAAACCTGTAATAGCATTATTCTCAATAGCAAGCATATTACTGCCCTTTGAACCTGCTAAAACATGATAAACCCGACGATCATCCTCGGATTGTATTCTTTTGAGATAACCAAGACTGATCAGCTTATTTACCATTATCGTTACTGATGGTTTGGTAATGTTAAATTTCTTAGCTATATCGCTATAGGTGGGTTCATTCATTTTGAGTATCGTATCCAGATAAACGAATTGTTTAAAAGTCAAATCCGACCATTCCAATTCGTCAATCATGCTGGATCTATAGTTATAACGATAATTTTTTAACAAATCCGCAAAAACATTCTGTAGCTCTAAAAAAGCTGCTGATGACATCATATGTTATTACACCTCTTTCTGAAATTTAGTTAGTTTTATTTTAACTAACTATATTATAACGTTAGAACATTGTCAATAAATAAATTTCATTAAAGAGGATCTGCTTAAAAAGAAGTAACGCTAATTTCCATAAAAAAGCACACCCTACAGATTATAATCTTTGAGGATGTGCATTCTGTTTTATATAGAACCCTTAGATACCCTTCATTTCTTCAATTCTATATTAAAATGATTTATAGTTTGGGTGTTTACCCTAATGTAATTTATATTATTTAACCTTCATAATTTTCCTCCCGATAGCTGCTACCGGTTTAAACCAGAAAGCTTCCATCTCTTTTTTCACTGTCTTTAACTCCTTACGGATTTCGATATGCTGCGGACAATGAAGCTCACATTTTCCGCATTCCTTACACAACGAAGCATAAGCAGGCTGCTTTGCTAGAGTCCCAAGAGTCTGCATATATTTAAACCTATTTCGTTTATCCCCAAGTAAATACTTATCATTATAAGCCGAAAAGCAGCCGGGTATATTCACTCCTGCAGGACAAGGCATACAATATGCGCATCCCGTACAGGGAATTTTTGTTTTCTCTAGTAATATTGCTTTCACCCGATCAAATACTTTGAGTTCTTCTTTGGACAATGAATTTTCTCTGGCATCCGAAGCAATTCTTATATTTTCTGCAAGCTGTTCTTCATCGCTCATACCAGACAGAATCACAGTAACCTCCGGGTGATTCCATATCCATCTGAGTGCCCATTCGGCAGGGGTTCGATTCTCATCAAAGTCCTTAAACTCTTTTATCACTTGTTCCGGCAGATTATTGACAAGCTTTCCTCCACGTAGAGGCTCCATGATTATGACCGGTATCCCTAGAGAACCAGCAAGCTCCAGACCTGATTTGGTTGCCTGATTATTCTCATCCAGATAGTTATATTGGATCTGACAAAAATCCCATGGATATGCTGTTACAATCTGTTCAAAATCTGTCTTGGAACCATGAAAGGAAAATCCTATATTTTTGATCGTTCCGTTCATTTTCAGCTGTTCCAGCCATTGCATAACACCGATTGATACCATCCGGTCAAAGGTGGTCTTATCCGGCAGCATATGTAACAGATAGTAATCGATGTAATCTGTCCTTAACTTAGTACACTGCGTATTAAATATTTTCTTGGCACCCTCTAACTTACTTACCATAAAAGGTGGAAGCTTTGTCGCTATCTTTACCTTCTCTCTGTAGCCCCCGGATAGTGCCTCTCCGAGAAGCGACTCACTTTTTCCATTATGATAAAAATAAGCCGTATCAAAATAATTTATTCCTTTATCAATTGCATCTCTTATCATAGCAATTGACCTGGCCTCATCAATACTACCGCCCTTCATCGGAAAACGCATACATCCAAAGCCAAGGATGGATAGTTCATCACCATTTTTATTATTATTTCTTGTCAACATCTTACTGCTACCTCCAATATCACTTTTATAAATTATAGTTGAAAGAATATATTCCTAAGCTAGTTTGAAAATAACATAACCAATGACTATTTTCAATATGTCTATTATCAATTTATATATGTTTTAGAATTTAAGATTTTATTTGCGTTAATATTATCAATAATTTTAACCTAAGATATACACAAAGGGAGCTAGTTATTGCTGCTCCCTTTGTATCATATACTGATATATCATATTCTTAAATTCAAACCCTTTTTAACGTTTGATTAGATAAACAGGTTTACATTAGAATCTTCTGCTTCGCCAAGATAGTAGCCCACGCCGCCTATCTTCACACCATCGATCAATTCTTCCTTTTTCAGTCCCATAACATCCATGGACATCTGGCAGGCTACAATTTCGATTCCACTGTCGATGGCCGCCTGTATTAATTCCTCAAGAGAGGACACATTCTTATCCTTCATGACCTTGCGGATCATCTTCCCGCCCATACCAAGCATATTCATATTAGAAAGCTTTAGTTTCTTACTTCCTCTTGGCATCATCATGCCAAACATGCTATCCATCATACCTTTCTTAACTTTGACCTTATCCGGTTTTCTTAAAATATTCAATCCCCAGAAGGTAAAGAACATGGTAACCTTCTTACCCATGGAGGCCGCACCGTTTGCGATGATAAAGGATGCGATTGCCTTATCCAGATCTCCACTAAATACTACCATTGTCTTATTATCCTTCACTGTCTGAGCCTCCTGGCAATGAACCAATGCCTCATTGCTTTTACTTAATTTTTTGATATAAGCAGTAATATTACTGCCTGATTTAGTCAAATTCAAAAGTTCATTGTTTGTTCTCTTACACCATGCTTTAATATCTTCAAAAAATCCGGGATCTGACGCCGCTACCTTAAGTATCTGTCCTTCTTCCATATCCGTCATGGATGCCTTTACCTGCATCAATGGTCCTGGACAGCATAATCCGCAAGCATCCAGGGTTTTATCATATTCTCCGACAGGTCTTTCCTCTGTTTTAAGCGTCTGGGTATCCGGATCGATTTTTACCTGATTAATTGCTTCAGCCGCCGATACTCTGGTACTCTTTTTAACTGCTTCATAACTCTGTTCTGCCATATTAACATCAAACTTGAGTGAAGATATTGTCTTATATCCGCCGGTAACATTTAATACCTTATAACCATGCTGTGATAGGATACGGTCAGCCACATAACCACGTAGACCCACCTGACAGTATTCTACAACGGTCTTATTAGGATCGAGTTCTCCTAAACGTTCTCTTAAGTTGTCAACCGGAATATTAATGGCACCCTCAATATGACCATTTCCATATTCGAGTTCCGTACGGACATCAACAAGGATATAATCCTCCGGTTTCATCCGTTCAACCTCTTCCCAGGTTGCCACATGGGCTCTTCCCTCGAGTACATTCTGTGCTACAAAGCCAGCCATATTAACCGGATCCTTTGCGGAGGAAAATGGAGGTGCATAGGAAAGTTCAAGCTCAGTCAGATCTTCTACTGTGCCGCCAAGTCGAATAACGGTTGCTATCACATCAATACGTTTATCCACTCCTTCATATCCAATTCCCTGTGCACCAAGGATCTTGCCTGCTTCATCGAATATTAGCTTCAAAGCCATCGGCGCAGATCCGGGATAATAGGAAGCATGGGATACCGGATGGACCGTAATCGTTTTATAGGTAATTCCAGCCTTCTGCAGTGCTCTTTCATTTGCACCTGTATTTGCCGCAGTCAAACCAAAAACTTTTATAATAGAAGTACCCTGGGAGCCCTTGAAGCTGCTGCTTAATCCTGCAACATTGTCTGCTGCAATTCTGCCCTGTTTATTCGCAGGACCGGCTAAGGGGATGGCTGCTTTTTGTTTTGTTACGAAGTCGGTAACTTCGATTGCATCACCGACCGCATAAATACCTTCTTTATTTGTCTGCATTTTATCATCAACAATAATATGACCCTTCGGGCCGAAATGTAACCCGCTGTCTTTTAAGAAGGCGGTATCCGGTGCAACACCGATTGCCAGAACAACCATATCTGCAATCAGCTTCTTATCGCTCGCTAATGTAACCTCTATCTGATTGCCTGATTCCTGAAATGCTTTTACTCCGTCCTCTAATACCAGATGAACGCCGTTATCCATCATCTCCTTCTCCGCCAGAACGGCCATATCATAATCAAACGGAGCCAAGATATGAGGTGCCGCCTCAACAAGAGATACCTCCATGCCTCGTTCTCGAAGATTTTCAGCCATCTCTACGCCTACGAATCCACCGCCAATCACCACAGCACTCTGTGCGTCCTTATAATCCACATAAGCTTTGATACGATCCGTATCCGGAATATTTCTTAGAGTAAATATCTTATTACTATCAATTCCCGGAATCACCGGGCGTATTGCTTTTGCACCCGGAGATAAGATTAAATAATCATAGCTTTCTTCATAAATACCTTTTTCTTTACTATTTACAGTTACTTTCTTTTTTTCAGCATCTACCTTGATTACTTCACTGTTATTTCTAACATCTATTTGAAATCTTGCTTTCATTCCTTCCGGGGTCTGAACTAAAAGCCTATTTCTTTCCTTGATGCTTTCTCCAATATAGTAAGGAAGACCACAGTTTGCAAAAGAGATGTATTCATCCCTCTCAAACATAATAATCTCTGCTGTCTCATCCAGTCTTCTGAGTCTTGCTGCTGCGGATGCTCCGCCTGCTACTCCACCGACAATTAATACTTTTTTACTCATAGTAACCTCCATTCTGCCGAACCACCGATAATTTGGGGGTCCGCACAATATTTGCATCCTTTTAACCTAGTCTCCTATTGTTTATTGATTCACATCTTTACTATCGCTAAATAAAACCTCAATGATCGCTTTGACCTTATCATCGCAAACCTGATAATAGATCTCCAAGCCATTTCTCCTACCTTCAATGATTCCTGCCGTTCTTAGCTTCTGAAGATGCTGTGAAATGGTAGATTGCGGTGTTCGAAGACACGACTGCATATGACTCACATTGCATTCTCCATTTTCCAGCAGACCCTTAATGATACACAACCGAACCGGATGTGCAATTGTCTTAAGCATTTCTGCAGTTTCATTAAACTGATTATAATCGTGGTCCATTATTTTCACCTTCGGCTTCTTTCGTTATTTTTTAAACATTCTAATATCTATATATTTATATATTACGATATGGCAATATATGTGTCAAGAAATTTAAATTTTTTATTAAAAATTCTCAGCATAACCAAAAAGTTCCACTTATTGGATTGGGTGCCACAAATCCGTTTTATGGTACTCATCCAATTATCGATATGATAGTATTATAACCCGATTGTAAATCATAATAGTATATTCACTTATATCTATATCAATACCAAATGCATCATATCGTCCTTGAATATTAATGATCAAGGTCGAAAGATTACAGAAATATGCTAAAGTTTTTGAAGGAGATGTAAGAAAGTTTGAAGATTAAAAAAGATTATATAAAATAAGTCAACAAAAAAATAAGATTAATCTATATATAAGAGGCTATCACAAAATAAATTTCAGTGATAGAGGTACTCCGCATAATCTCCTTAATGCACTGTGTGGAGATTATGCGGAGTACCTTATATCATATATGTCTAAAATGCGACAGCCCCTTAACTTATCTCTTGTAAAAAAAGAATTGTAAAATTTTTAATAATTCAATAATATCTTATAAAGTTACCGGTTTCTTTTCATCAAAATTGGTAGCCATAGTCCATTCAATAGCAGTTCCATTTTTTAAACTGAAGACTTGAAGCAAACCATCAATACCCTTTTCCTTCCAAGCCTGTAAAAATTTCCTCGAAGGGTGATTAAATATTTCATCTTTAAGATTCTCATCAGTATTCAGCTCTAAGACTCCGGTTACTCTTAATTGCACTCCCTGACCTTGAAAACATAATTCAGCCTTCGGATTTTTCATAAGCTGAGCGAACACATCCTTAATCGAAGCTGTATGAAATATAATACCATTATCATCCGCTCTAAATAAAAGCATACCTCTTACTCTCGGTTGATCACCATCCATCGTTGCCAAATGAAATACAGGATTTGCATTCATTAACTGAAACATTTCTTCCTTAGTCATAGGCTTATCTCTCCTTTAAATATGATAACGTAAATAGTAACAAAAAGGTAATCAATAAGCTATCAAAATAAATGCAAAAAATATTAAAAAACAACCATTTTCGAGCTAATCGCAATAAGAATTCCGATATTCAGAAGGTGTGATATTCAGAATCCTGCTAAAACTAGATGAAAAATGTGAACTACTGCCAAAGCCACAACGCATTGCAACTTCTGTAATAGGAATCTCTTTTCTTCTGAGTAATTTCTTAGATTTTTGAATTCTAACTTCTATTAAATATTCAAACGGTGTTAAATTGGTTTCTTTCTTAAACATACGATTAAAGCTTGATACTGACAGATTTCCTAATTCAGCTAGCTTCTTAACCGTTATATTCTCGCTAAAATGCTGTTCAATATAATGCTCTGCACGTGCCACGGCATAATTAGAGGAGATTGCCCTCATATCATAATTTTCCCCCAGAATACTTCGTATTAACCAATGAGTAACGATAGTGGCCTGAGCATCTAAAGTAATATCTGAATTCTGCATTTTTTTAGAATATTCAAAGGCAAAGGTATTCAATGCTTTCAAAATATCATGACAAATAGCAAACTGCTTCCATTTAAAATCAGGCTTCTCATCAGTATACATACGATATTGCTCTTCAAAGTATTCCTTATTGACTAAAATGCAATAATAATGATTGAATTGTTCATCATGATCAATGTGGGGTATATTTGGGGATAGTGCGACAGCAAAATAATGGTTTTCTTTAAGCTCAATGTTTGGTTGTATATCAAAGGATTCCATTGAAAATACAATAAGAAACATATAGGTAGGATGTGTGTGATGAAGCTTTATAGCATATTGACAGTCACCTACGCTAGGAATAAATAATCCCATTTTTTTATTTACATAACAGTCTACATATTTTAAATCTTCTTCCGTAACACTTTCATCAATTAAGGCTTTCACATATTCAAAATCATCCATGACATCCCTCTTTTCTGAGTGTGATTAACCTATTCTATATTGAACAGAATCACTGGTGCGTTGACTGACCAACATTGTTATGTTTCATGCATATTTTAACATGCAATCTTAATCTCAACAATTATATATTTCTTTTTTTGTCATATGATGATGATTATTATCAATGATAATTGGTTAAAACTTACAAATGTAAGTTGAATCAATATCCTATAAATGGTATAATCGGATTGTGAAAAATCAAAGATTTTTCACGCGCAAATTTGTGCCTGCATAATGTGATATCTTGATTTCACATAAAAATTTGCAGGCTATAATGAAAGGCATGGTTATTATAATGAAAGTGCTTGTCGTAGACGACAGCCATTTTAATTTATCAGCTGCAAAGCGATATCTGGAAGATATCGCCGACATTTCTCAGATTTTATTGTGTGATGATCCAAGACAGGTTAAATCTATTATTGATGAACATGATATTGATATCTTAATCTCAGATATTATGATGCCAGCAATTACCGGTTTTGATTTGCTGGAGCTTCTACGAGCAGATAAAAAATATGATGACATTCCCATCATCATGCTGACTTCTCTGGACGATATCGACGCTTATAAAAAGTGCTTCGATCTCGGAGCCTTCGACTATATTAGTAAGCCCATCAATACAGTTGAATTACACTCCAGATTAAAAGTAGCGATTGAGGCCAAAAACAATTCTAATAATCTAAAATCCCTATTAGAGGTAACAAGAAAGCAAAATGAAGAGCTAAAACAGATCAATGCAGAATTGACAGAAGCCAAATTCAGCTTGGTTCAGTCGGAAAAGATGGCTGCTATCGGACAATTAGCCGCGGGAATTGCACATGAAATAAATAATCCAATGGGTTATGTCAGTAGTAATTTTGATATACTAAGAAAATATTATGTAAGAATTAAGGAATTTCTAAATTTTATTAACCTTAAAATACAGAACGATATCATCCCCTGTGGAAATGAGACCTGCGACCTAGTTCTGGAGATCAATGATAAATATAAAGATTTAAAGCTGGATTTCATCCTAAATGATGTGCAGAATCTATTTATCGATTCCGCAAACGGTATTAAAAGAATAACTGATATCATACAGTCACTACGAATTTATGCAAGATCCTCCAATGATAATGAAAAAGATACCTACATTTTACTGGAACTCATACAGCAGGTAATCCTAATTATAAAAAATGAAGTTAAGTATTCTGCCAATATCACGCTTGATATACCGGAGGATATTATCCTATTTTGTAATAAGATTCAGCTTGGTCAGGTATTCGTAAATATGATTGTAAATGCTGCTCAGGCGATTAAATCCCAGAACCGAAGTACTTTAGGAACCATCAAAATTAAAGCCAAAAACATAGATTCCAAAGTGCGTATCGAAATCTCAGATGATGGTCCAGGTATATTAGCAGAGAACTTGAACAAAGTATTTGATCCATTTTTCACCACAAAAGAAATTGGCAAGGGTACCGGCCTTGGCCTTAGCATATCCTATGATATTATTGTTAATAAACATAACGGAAGTATTGATGTAAAAAGTGAGTTTGGAAATGGAGCCGCTTTCATCATTACATTACCAATTGTATCTACCGATTAATTGTTTTATGACTAAATTCCTTTGTTTGCACCTCCCCAGATAAATGTATAGAAAATGAAAGGATGATGAGGATATGAAAAAGATTTTGATTGTTGATGATGAAGTTCAGATTTTAAATGCCCTGCAAAGAATGTTTTTAGATACAGATTATGAAATTATCTCCACTGAAAATAGTACGGATGTCATGAGCCTTCTTGAAAAAGGCAATATTGACATGATTATCAGTGACATGCGTATGCCAGAGCTTGATGGTTATAAATTATTAAATGATGTAAAAGAAAAATATCCAAAAATCATTCGTATCATACTAAGCGGATATGCCGACGAGAAGCCGATGTTTCGCGCTCTCCTTCATAATGTTGCAAAGCTGTATGTATTTAAACCATGGAACAATAATGATTTTCTAAACAATATTAATCGTCTTTTTGCAGACGAATATGAGCTTGATACTTTGAAGCTGAATGAAAAATTGGAGAAAATACATTGTGCTTCTAACGTATCGGAAAATTGCAAGAATATGATTACAGATATTGAGGATGAAGATATGGAAGCTTTGATCGGTAAGATTGAAGAAGATTCTGAAATATCAAAATTATTGCTTCAGGTAGCCAAATCCGCAGTGTTTGGAGTGATGCCCGATAAGGTTAGACAAGCCGCTATCTATATCGGTCTTCATAATCTAAAAAGCTTTATGAGGTTTGCCTGTGTTGTTAAAACACTAAAACTCATTGAAACCGATGAACCGCATATCCTGTGTAAGCATGCCTATTATACTAACCGAATATTCCTGTTTCTTTTTGAGGCCTTTCTTCATAAACAGCCAGTGGAATCAGCCATGTTTGCAGGATTAATGCATAACATTGGATTAATTATTCTTTCAAACAACTCTGATGATAAAGAGAAAGTAGATCAATCTGTTCCTACCCTGAATGAATATGCCATGCTGGAGCACGGTAAAGATGAATTACTCCATCAGGAGTTGGGAGCTCATTTTCTGGATCAGTGGGATTTACCCTTCCCAATTTATGAGGCAGCCTTATATCACCATAGACCGTTATCTCACAATATTATTCACCTAGAACTGGTTTCCTGCATTCATATTGCACAGGCATATGCATGGAAAGCATTAGGAGGAGAATTTGAACCCGTAGCTAAGGAAGTATTTGATAATATTGGCGTCTCTGTGGAGGATTTTGAAACACGCCTAGGCAGATATATGAAATAAACCTAAAACATTACAACAGGTCAGATAAATATGAGATAAGGGACTCCGTATAATCCCCAGAATACATCGATTGGAAGCGATATTTCAGATTTATCTGCCAACCTGTGTATAGTGATTGTTCGGAGTCCCTTATATAATAAATATCTTATACAATTTAATATAACTATCGGATCTTCTTAAAGCGGATTCATTGCGCAAGTCATAATATAGCTTAAAGCCTGATCATAATTAATGGTCTTAAAAAGATTAAAATTTCCCTTGCTATCAGTTATAAGAATATTATGATGATAAGCCGATAACAGGTAATTATGATCAAAGCTTGGGATTACTTTATTATTCACACAGGCATTGTAAAATTCTGAAATACTATTTTTTGCTTTCGGAAATTTTTTAAAAAACTGATCATAAGAAAGTATCTGACTCTTTTTTATGTCTTTACAGTATTTCTGTATGGAATCACCCCTTGATACGTATATCAGTTCCTCATCCTCTTCCGTATAAAATTCACTGGCAATAATAAGATCTGCCTCAAATCTTGAAATATTACCGCTGACAAATTTATTCGTGATTCCTTTCCCGTTGCCTAAGATATAGGATGAATATCTACGATAAGCTACGCCTACATCATTTGATGACGAAGTGTTGATGTCCCTTTCATCCCAATCATCTAGTGTACTGTTAGCTTTACATAAAAGAGCATAGAATTCTTTACGAGGAATTGCACCACTGTTTTTATAGTTTACGATTCCATCCTTATCATTATATAAACCATAATAGATCGCCAGTACTGTCCTTTTCTTTTTCTTATCCGTATCACTCTCACTACAGAGTTTATATTTGTCCGCTAAACCCACAAGAAATTTAACATTATCCGAAGAATTAAAGGTATCATAACTGGTAAGATAAGCTTTAATGAAGGTTGGTACGTAGGCATCAGGATATAAGACTGCTGCACCGAAATGATCCTGAACTTCTTTTATCAAGGTACTATATTTCGAATTCGTATTTCTGCTTAATCTAATTTCATAAGTTTCACCCGAAGTATCATATGGTTTTACGTAGGTAGCAGTTCCTTTTTCCAAATTAATCGTACCATTTTTAACTTTGACATTTGAATCATCGGATACTGTTTCAGCGGAAGCTGTCTTTGTAACCGCCATTGAACTGAATTGAAAAACAAATATTAACAAAGCCAATGAGTACAAAAGTAATTTTTTCATATTATTACACCTCTTATTTTAATTTAAATACTGCTATATTTTACCACTAAAATCCAGTATCAACAATTAATATTTCAAAATTCCTGAATAATTTAACGAATTTAAAAGTTACATTGTATATTACCCTTGGTTTTTGTTACTGCCTATTTCTGTTCCTCATTTAGTCGTGCATAAGACCAAATGATAAACACGATTTTAATAGGTTAATTCATCAATCAGCTGGATATTTTTATATTTATTTAAGAAATGGCAATAATTTATGATCGCCCGAATAGTTTCATCCATAAATATTGTTACATATATTGCAGTAATATGTAGTTTAAATACATTGATCAATACAAAAGAACAAAGAACAATAAATGTAGATCCGAGTATCTGGGAATTAAGCATCCACTTAGTATCACCATACGCCCTAATCCCATTACCTATAACAACATTCATTGATTTAGGAAGCATAATGAATGCTGTGAAAATCAAGTAAGGTATCGTCTGCTTAATCGTATCAGGATTCTTGGTAAATATACTTAATATTTGCTCCGGACATAGAATAAATATAATAATTGCTGTCGATACAATCAATAAATTTAAAATCATACAGATATTAAGAATCTGATTCGCATGTTTTACATCTCTATTTCCTATCCTTTGTCCCATAAGTGTCATGGAAGCTTTCGATGTTCCATTAAATATTGCAAATACTACAATTTCAATTCCAAAGGTAATGGTGTATATCGCAGTAGCAAGCTCACTAAAGCTATTTAGTGCTCTGATTAAAACTAAATTTGATGCATTCCATAAGAAGTATTCCATTCCGGTTGGAAGTCCTAATTGAAATACTTTTTTATAACACTCAACATTCATCCATTGAGATTTGTCTAAATGGAGCTGATACTCTCTCTTTTTAATATAAAAGCAGTAGAAAATCATGAATAAACTTGAAAGGATATTAGCTAACAAGCCACCGATTGCAGCACCTTCAACATACATAGCCGGAAATCCAAAATGACCAAAAATTAATACCCATGAGATAAATACATTGAGTACTACCTTAATAATTCCAGAGATCATAATCGGTCTTGTATTCCCCAAGCCCTGAAGCATAGCTTGAAGTGAAGAATCTACTCCTAAAAAGAAAAAGTATATGGAACTTATTCTTACATAATGAATACAATATTGAATAATATTTTCATCTACAGCAAGTAAATGAAATATTTGCTTCGGGAAGCAAAACCATATTATAAAAAGAAAGATAGAAATAAGTGAATTAAAAAACATCACGCTTTTTACATATTTATTTATATTATTTTTCTTATTTGAACCAAATAACTGTGAAACTATAATGACAACTCCTGTACATAATGCAAAAATGCTATCCAATGTCATATAAAATGGAAATTGGGCAGCGCCTAAAGCTGAAATATACTTTGTATCCAAATTTCCCAAAAAAGCTTTATCTGTTAGTGATTGAATCTGAAATACAATTCCCTGAATTACCATTGGTAATGCTATTGTAACTATTCTTAACAATATATTTTTATACTTATTCGTTAGTATTCTCATAATTGTCTATTCTCCCATTCACTTAACGTTACAGTTCTTCCTTATGGCTAAACTACAACAAATAATACACAGAAATTATGTATACTGCATAATATCGTTCATGTATGCCTCGGGATTTCTGTGATCGTAGCTTCGCTTCACTCACAAAAACACCTCGCATCATCGTAGGTGGAACTACTGCCATTTAACAACTTTTACAGTATTCAAATGCTATATTATAAAGTCCTTGATAATAAAGATCATTAGATGAAATAACATGAATTTCTGGAATTCTATCATGCGGTAAACGCTTCATTAATTTTTCTCTTAAATTATTTAACATAGATTCGTCTAAAGTAATTCCCGAAATTGAAATGTCTGCTATGTCTATTACACAAGTAATTGCAGTTATTGCCTGAGTTAAAACTTCTAAGCTTTCTGCTTTCTCATCACAAATATATTCTATTTCTCCTGCACATCCATGTGCTCCCCGAATTAATTGTCCATTTAACAATATTCCGGTACCTATGCCACAATGATTTATAATTATATGTGCGATATCTTTGTATTTGTTTTTTTCAGCGAGAACTATGGTATTCGTATCATTTTCTATAAATATAGTTACGTCTAAAGCTTCTTCAAGATATTTCTTTAAGTCAACTTCTTCCAAGGTTGGTATTCCTGGTAGATGCTTAATGACTCCATCTAATACTACACCCGGAATCCCTAATGATATCACAGAAATCTTTCTATATTTTTCTTTTATCTCTTTAAATATATCAATGAATTGCATGGGTTCTATTGAAGAAAATAATGATTTTTGCAGTTCTTCACATTGTTTTCCGCAAGCATCGAATATTTTAATATGTAGAACCATATCTGCTATATAAGCACAAATAATATATTGGTAGCTCTCATTTAGTTCAAATATAGCCCCTGGTCTCCCTCCCTTAGAAATACCATCCAATTCAATCACTTCTCCTGAAGCTACCAAATCCTTTAATACACTGGATACGGTAGGAAAGGTAAGTCCTGATAAATCTGCAAGCTCCGTTTTCCCAACCCCTGGTATTTTCCCTATTAGATTTCTTATGATTTTTCTATTCTGCTCTCGAATTTGATTAAAATGAGCTGTATTTTCTAATTTCATGTCTACTCCCCTTATTAAAGATACTTTTGAAAGTATCTTTAATAAGTATATGCTATTTATTACATATTTGTCAATGATTTCTTTTAAGGAATTACTTTCGGTGTATCATGTTTATCATTATATTGGGGAAAGACGCCTTATCTCCCGCTATTTCACCTCACCATCATAGGTAAGAATAGCCTGATAAAGATCCGGCCTGCGATCCCTAAAAATGCCCCATTCTATTCTCTGTTCAGCGATTGCATCAAGATCAAATTCAGCAACAAGTACGGCTTCCTCTATTCTACCGGCTTCTGCCACTTTTTCCCCTGTTGCGTTTGTAATAAAGGATGAGCCGTAAAACTTTATCATAGAATCTTCTATTTCTTCACTTCCAATACGGTTGGAAGCAACTACCGGTACTAAATTGCAGGCTGAATGGCCGATCATGCAGCGCTGCCAGTGATCTCTGGAATCCACCTCCGGGCTCTCCGGTTCCGAACCGATTGCGGTAGGATAGAAAAGAATTTCAGCGCCCATAAGAGCCATGCATCTGGCTGCCTCAGGATACCACTGATCCCAGCAAATACCCACACCGATTTTTCCGTATTTCGTATTCCAAACTTTAAAGCCGGTATCCCCGGGATTAAAATAATATTTTTCCTCATAACCGGGTCCGTCCGGTATATGGCTTTTACGATAAACTCCAAGCACTTCCCCGTCCGCATCTATCACGGCAAGGGCATTGTATCTGGCATTATTCTTCTTTTCATAAAAGCTGATCGGAAGCACTACACCTAATTCCTTTGCAATCTTCTTAAAATGACCGATTGCCTTATTCTCATCCACATTAGTAGCATAATTATAATATTCGGGCTTTTCCTTCTGACAGAAATACAAGGTCTCAAAAAGCTCCTGGATGAGAATTATTTGTGCTCCCTGTGCAGCAGCCTGCCTCACCAGACGTTCTGCTTTTTGAATATTTTCTTCTATTTGATCTGTGCAGCTCATCTGAGTTGCTGCTACTTTTACTAATCTCATTCTTATCTCCATTCTACCAATCTATCTATATTTGAATACTCTAAGCCACTTTGATTTATGGTGTAATCTAACTGTATGATAAAACAGTTTCTTAAAATCTATTATTAACCAGTATTGTATTATCTTATCCCCGCAGGCATCTGTTGGGTAATGCAGTGAATATTGCCACCTTCTTTAATCAACGGCATCCCATCCACGGTTACAATCCTCCGTTTTGGAAATACCATTTGGAGTATATCCTTTGCTCTTTGATCCGTTTCTTTGGCATCACCGCCGAATACCGGAAGTATGATACCCTGATTTACCATATAAAAATTAAGATAACTTAAAGTCAATCGAATGTCCTCATAAAATCTTGCCGGAGGCTGAGGAATTTGGATAATCTCCAACTTTCTGTCGCAGGCATCTGTTATACGATTAAGAATTTCAAGGTTTTCTCTAGATCTTTCATAATTTTCATCTTTTGGATCAGAACTGGTCTGGATTAGTATTACACCGGGTTTAGCAAAACATGCTACATTATCCACATGACCATCAGTTTCATCACCGAATAATCCTTTCTTTAACCAGATTATCTTAGATACACCTGTATATTGTTTTACTTCCTCTTCTATCTCTTCCCTTGTCAGATGAGGATTGCGGTTCTTATTTAACAAACATTCCTCGGTAGTTAACAAAGTGCCTTCCCCATCCACATGGATCGAGCCGCCTTCTAATACAATATCTGCGTTACGATAAGGAATATTAAAATGCGATAACACTTTGGGAGCTACTTCATTATCCAGGTCGTAGGGAAGAAATCTTTCCCCCCAGGCATTAAACTTCCAATTAACTGCGGATAACTGCTTTGCCTTATTCCAAAGAAAGGTCGGGCCGTTATCCCTACACCAGCCATCATTGTGCGGAATGATAAGCAGTTCCACCTTCTCACCGCAAAGTTTCTTCGCGGCATCGACACAATTTTCATTGACAAGCATCGTAACCTTTTCAAATTCAGAAATCGCTCTTGCTACATCAGCATATCCCTGACACACTTCTTTATAATTATCCGGCCATACTAATGATTCTTTGACCGGCCACTCAATCAATGTTCTTTCATGCTCTTCCCATTCCGCAGGCATATAATAACTCTGTTCTTTCTGCATTGTAATTTTCCCTCATCATTAACGTATATTTACTTTGTCTGAATGCATTATATCAATTCTCGATCAAACTTTTTTGAACGGACAAAAAACCCCTTCGATCTAACAAATCCTAGGTAATCCCTCACCATAAAGTACATCAACGGATCGAATACCTTGTAATCTTGTTTGAATTCTTACACCTTTTCCTTCGATTACTTCTCCGATAATTTTAGCGTTTTTACCGTATTTAGTTTTCTGAACTGCCTTAAGTGCCTTGTCCGCCTGCTTTTCCGGCACAACGACAATCATTTTCCCCTCATTCGCCATATAGAGAGGATCAAGTCCTAAGATTTCACAAAAACCACGGACTTCCCTACTAACCGGAATTGCTTCCTCACTTAATTCTATTGCACAGGAGGACTGTTCCGCAGCTTCATTGAGAACGGTTGCAAGTCCACCACGTGTCACATCTCTCATACAACGGATGTTAATATTCTCTTTGATAAGATTGGTAACGATGGAATTTAACGGCGCACAATCACTGGATATTTCATTATCAATCCCCATTCTATGGGATAGAATTGCCGCATGATGTTCTCCCAGATTACCGGATAATATAATCCGGTCACCGATATGGCAATTTGAAATGCTTACACCGCTTTTTACAATCTCACCGATTCCGGAGGTATTGATATAAATCCCGCCGTGACCTTCGATTACCTTGGTATCACCCGCTACAATCGTAACCTTCGCTTCCTTCGCAGTCATTGCCATAGAATGTACAATTTTCTCGATTACTTCAAGGTCTGCACCCTCTTCGATGATAAAACCGGCCGTCAGATACTTTGGTACTGCGCCCATCATAGATAGATCATTAACCGTTCCGCATACCGCAAGTTTTCCGATATCTCCTCCTTGAAAGAAAAGTGGTGTAACCACGAAGGAGTCCGTCGTATATGCGATTCTTCCTGTAACAGAAAGAACTGCCGCGTCCTCTAACTTATTCAAGGTTTTATTATTAAAATGCTTCAGAAAAATATCATTGATCAGATTACTTGTCTGTTTTCCGCCGCTTCCATAGGACATATCAATTTTCATGGTTGCCTCCAATATTATATCAATAATTATCAAAATACCTTAAGAAGAAATAAAAACAAGCTTATTATTTTCTCCTTTAATATCAACTTAAAATAAACTTTTTATAAATGGTTATATGTCGAATTAACTAGTGTTAATTTACCTTCTCGTAGTAAATGTTTTATATACATCTTATTAAATGTCTGAAATACATCTTATTAAATTCTGAAATTATTTTATTAAACTCTAAAATGCATCTTATTAATTATCTGAAATGTATCTTATTAACTATTAAAATAAATCTTATTAAATATCTGAAATCTATTTTAGTAATAATCAGAAATTTTATTACAAATTCTTATACCATATTCCGCAGGCTCCTTCGGAGGATACCATACAAGGTCCGACAGCATCCATAGGGGTACATACTTTCTTAAACAACGGGCAATCCACCGGATTGATTCTACCGAGAATAACATCGGTGCATCTACAACCCTTTGGCATTATTTCTTCCTTTTCTTCCAAGCAGCTTCCTGCATCATAATTTTGGTATTCATCTCGTAATCTCATAGCGGAATTTTCTATTCGTCCAATCCCTCTCCAATCATCATCTGAACTCTCGAAATAAGTATTGATTAATGATGTGGCCTTCTGATTTCCTTCCTCTGTTACAGCACTGACATAGAGATTCTTAACCTCTGACTGATGATGGGATAATTGAGATACGATTTGATATATCGCAGCCAGAATATGCTCTGCCTCAAAGCCACCGATTACAAATGGCTTCTGATATTGAACCGCCAATTCTTGATATACCTTACTTCCCGTAATCACGCTGACATGTCCCGGACATAGAAAGGCATCAATATTATCTTCATGTTCACAGATATAATGAAGAGCTGGTATAGTAGTCTTAATTGAGGTCAATAGTTTCAGATTTGTTATATCATTCTTTATGATCTCTTTCATTAATAATGCATAAATCGGAGTCGTTGTCTCAAATCCAACCGCGGCAAAAATAAACTGTGTATCCTTGTCCTTCATCGCCAGCTGTATCGCTGATAAGGGAGAATAGAGGATTTGAACCCTTCCTCCCATAGCTTTCGCCCCTGTAAGTGATAGTTTGCTTCCTTTGACTTTCATCATATCTCCAAAGGTAAGTACACAGTGGTGATCCCTTAAAGAATAATCCACCAGCTTATCAACATAGGCAGATGAGGTAACGCAGACAGGACAGCCCGGTCCTGATATTAGCTGGATTTTTGGAGATAATAGACTTCTAATTCCATTTTTGAATATACTCCCTGTATGAGTTCCGCATACCTCCATTATTTTTATGGTAGCACCGTTATAGTTTTTTAGCTCATCCTTCACCTGCGATAGTGTCTTCATCTACAACCTCCTGAAGTTCTGTAAATATACTTAGAATTTCCTCTGCCATGTCCTTTTTAAGTACCTCAATCACACAGCCTGCATGAATCAGAACATAATCTCCCACCTTAGTATCAACAAGCTTTATGTTCGCCTGAGTTATATTCTCCATGATATTTACTTTTGCAAAGTCACCGTTAATCTCAGTGATTCTTCCCGGCACCGCAACACACATAGGCTACCAACCTTTCTATTCAAACATACGTATCTATAACAATTTCATAGTTATATTATTTCGTTTAAAACTTAATTCACCATGTTATTCGGTTTTCAAATACAAAAACCATTCAGATATTTAATGTATCTATATTTAAAGAAAAAAACTATACAGACTTTTGATTTTCCATATTCACACAAGAAAACCTTTATTATTTTCCTGTAATGCTAAATAAGTCTGACCCAGACAAACACCCCCGTCATTCGGTGGAACAGCCATATTACCATATACCTCAAAGTTTTTGTTACGTAACACCTTTAACGTCTGCTCCGTCAATATGGTATTCTGGAATACTCCTCCACTTAACGCGACTGTGTTACAGTGATATCTGTTTCTTAAATTCTCACAGATATCTCCTACTGCTTCTACAACTGCATAGTGAAAACCAAGCGCCAGTGAACTTATGTTACTATTATCCCTTAAATTACATATTGCTTCGAATAACGGTTTCGGATCAAGTTCCATTATCTCATGTTTTTGTGAAATTGCAAAGTTAAGCTTTTCCGGTTTCACATGATTTCTTTTAGCTAGAACAGCTTCCCTTTCTAGTAGTGCTGCACATTCTCCTTCGTATCTATCTTCCTGACTGATATTTAGTAGGGACGAAACGGCATCAAAAAGTCTTCCCATACTTGAGGTCAATACAGTATTTACCCTATGCATAAGAACTGTTTCAATTACCTCCTTACGATCATCCCTAACAAATTCCTCAAGTCCTGAATTGATCAGATGGCAGGTCGCTGTTTTACGTGCATCCTTCATCGATTGATCACCACCAAGAACCGGGGTATAGCTTAAATGGGCAGCTCGAATATAGTTTGCACCTTCACAGACAAGGAATTCACCGCCCCAGATATTACCGTCTGTTCCATATCCGGTACCGTCAAAAGCGACACCAATCACCTTACCCTTCAGATCATGTTCAGCTATAACAGATGCGATATGTGCATGATGATGCTGTACCTGAAGAAGCGGAATTCCAAGCGTTTTGGCAAAGTGAACGGAATGATAATTTGGATGCAAATCGCAGACTGCAAGTTCAGGACGTATTCTTAAGAGCTCTTTTAAATCCTGAATCGATTTTCGATATTCCTCCAGGACGGATACTTCCTCCAAATCACCAAAATATTGTGACAATACTGCCTTCCCGTTCTTATAAAGGCAGTAAACCCCTTTCAAATCTCCTCCTGCAGCAAATATCATCTTGTGCTTAGGTAATTTAGGGCTATTAAGCTTAGTTAATGATCTTTCCTGATTAATAAAAACCGGATAAGGCACATATCCTCGACTTCTACGGATGAGCTGCGGTTTACCATCAATAATTTTAGCAACTGAATCGTCCACAGAACGTATAATTCTTCTCGTATTATATAATACTCCATCCAAATAAGGCGAAGTTAAAGCTAATATTACATGATCTTCTCTGATTATCGGCTGATCGGAACTATTTGCACTGGTCATAATTAAGGGTCCGCACTGACCGGTTAGCAGTAACTGAAGCGGTGTATATGGTAAGAAAGCACCGCAGTAAATGCTGCCCTTATTCGTTGAAGGCGCCATAGAAGTATTCTTTTGATATAAGAGGACAATCGGCCTTGCATTCGTCTGAAGCAATGCTCTCTCCTCATCCGATACCACACAGTATTTTTCAATTTCCTGAATGCCAGGAAACATGACAGCAAAGGGCTTTTCCTCACGTCCCTTCAATATACGAAGATTATTTACTGTCTCTTCCGTAAACGGAGAGCAGACATAATGAAATCCACCGATTCCCTTTACCGCAAGGATGCCGCCGGACTGAAGTATGGAGACTGCCTTTTCCAAGGCCTCTTGATTATATAACTCTCTGTCTATCTTTCTTTCAGCCCCGCCTCGCTCCTTCTGTTTAACATCAATATTAATCTTCTCTTTCTGCCTATCATTTACATGATGCTTCTCCTTCATCCTGTTATTAACAAGATACTTTTCTTCCATCTTGTCATTAACAAAATGTTTTTCTTCGATCCTGAAATTAGAAGTATTCTCCTCTTTAGCATCATGAAATATTAGATAAGGTCCGCAGTCATTGCAGGATATCGTCTGGGCATGAAACCGCCTGCTATCGGGTGCTATATATTCTGCACGACAGGAATCACACATCATAAAATCTATCATGGTTGTATTCTGTCGATCATAGGGCAGTTCCTCAATGATTGTATATCTAGGGCCGCAGGACATACAGCTGATAAAAGGATTTTGAAATCGCCTATCACTTCCCTCATATAGTTCCTCCACACAGCTTGAACATACCGGAAGATCGGGAGGAATGATCGACGTTTCATCACTTATTTCACTTCCTATTATAGTAAAGTCAGTAAATATATCCTCTTTTACATTTACTTGTATTACCTCATTCTCCAGCTTAATTATTTCACACCCGCCGCTATTATTACAGTCCTTTAATTCTCCAATAAAATCAGAAAGTGTACTTTCAGTTCCCTGGGCTATTATTTCAACATAGCCACCGACATTGCGGACTGTTCCGCAGATTTTATGTTTTTTGGCAATACGATAAACAAGGGGTCGAAATCCAACCCCTTGTACAATACCGTAAACTTTTATCTTTTCTGTTATGAATTTACTTTTTCCATTATCCATGATACTACTTTATCAAAACCCTCTTCTGTTTTACCGGATATTTTAACCACAGGAGCGGTCTTGTTTAAAGCCCTCACACCCTTCATAAAGAAGTCTTCATCAAAATCAACATAAGGTAACAAATCGCATTTATTAAGTAAGATAATATCCGCTTTTTCAAAAGCAAGAGGATATTTATATGGTTTATCACTGCCCTCCGTGACAGTGGAAATCAGCATTTTAGCATGTTCACCTATCATAAATTCAGCAGGACATACCAGATTACCTATGTTTTCTATAAATAGTACTCCGTTCGTCAGTTTTAACTCTTCTACCGCATTACCGATTAATGGAGAATCCAGGTGGCAGGCACCACCGGTATTGATCTGTATTGCCTTAACTCCCAAGGACTGCAGAGTCTTTGTATCAAAATCTGCTTCAATATCACCCTCAATAACATAGGGTGTTATCTGATTTAGCCGCTTGATAATCTGAATTAAAGATGTGGTTTTCCCTGCCCCAGGTGCACCCATAACATTGATTGCAAAAATCCCTTTTTTTGTTAATTCAACATTTATCTGAGAAGCAACCTCATCATTCTTATCATACACGGATTGCATTACTTCTATTTCTTTATTTTCTGACATAATACCCTCCATCCTGCCGACAAATAACTTCTTATTACTAATCATAATCGCTATATCTCAATTGATCTAATATAAAATTCCTGTCCAATCTCAGTAGGACTTCCTTCACCTTTACAATTAGGGCATTCAAAAGAGAATGGTTTTCTTACAAATAATTCACCGCAGCTGCTACATTTTAGTTTAGGAACAACCCTTTCAATATTAAGCTTTGCTTTTTCGCATAATTTTCCTTCTGCGATAAGATCAAAATATAATTCAATGGAGCTGGCCACATAGCCACAATAATCTCCAACTACCAGATTAATAACCTTAACCTCGGATGCGTTGTTTTTTGCAGCATATTCATCTGCAATCTCAATTATTCGCTGGGTGATTGGGTATTCGTGCATTTTGTATATTCATCCCTTACGCTGCCATAGGAGGGTGAGGTGTATTCATTCTCCATCCTAAGGCATTTTTTTGGACATACTTCATTGCAATAGTTACATTGTATGCACTGGAGTCTCTCAATACTCCAGGAAGTTTTGCCTTTCTCAACTTTTATAGCTCCGGTAGGGCAGCGTCTCTCGCACATACCGCAAAAAATACAATTATCAATATCAATTCCAATCTTACCTCTGGTACGCTCATATTTATCCTTCTGCTTTATTGGATACAGAACGGTATAAGGTCCATGAAATAGATTTTTAAAAAGTGTCTTAGACATTCTTAATAAAGACATAATTACCTCTATTCTGCCGACAAGTGTTACGGCTAATTATATCATCGCTCTGTACAGCTAATGCATGGATCAATGGTGAGAATTAAAATAGGTACATCGGCTAACGAACATCCCTTCAGGGTTTCCAAAAGAGCGGGAATATTTGCAAAGGTAGGTGTTCTTACTCTAACTCTGTCCAAATATTTTGTCCCGTTTGCTTTTGCATAATAAACTACCTCCCCGCGTGGTTGTTCTACCCGCGTAAAATATTCTCCGGTTGGATTACCGGTTACCTTAACCTTAATTTCACCTTCCGGAATTAAGTCAATACATTGTTTAATTAGGTCAATTGTCTGAAACATTTCATTTATTCTAACAGTGGTTCTTGCATAGCAATCGCCCCCATCATCAACAATTGGTTTAAAATTCAATTTTCCATAAGCAGCATAACCCTGTGTTCTCATATCCATTTCAATTCCACTGGCTCTTGCCATCGGTCCTACAGCACCAAGATCAAAAGCAGCTTGTTTTGAAAGCACTCCAACATTCTTGGTACGAAGCTTTACTGTGGAATCATTGATAAACACCTTCGTCGTTTCACTCAGTTCTTTCTCAATTTCTGTTAATACGGTTTTTATTTTATTCAGAGTCTCGGAATTGATGTCCTTTCTAACTCCACCAACATCACAGACCGAAAAGATAACCCTTCCGCCTGTGGTCTCTTCAAATAAATCAAGAACCTTTTCACGGTGTTTCCAAGATTGCATAAACAGACTTTCAAATCCGAAGGCATCCGCAAGTAATCCCAGCCATAAGATATGACTGTGAAGACGTGATAATTCTGCCCAGATTGTCCTTAAGAAGGAAGCTCTCTCCGGAATCTCCACATTCATGATACTTTCTATTGTCATACAATATCCCATACCATGCATGAAAGAACAAATACCGCAAATTCTCTCAGCAACATAGGTGTATTGTAGATAATCCTTCTTTTCAACCAGTTTTTCCAGGCCTCTGTGTATATAACCTATTTTCGGTATTGCCTCAACAACAACCTCATCTTCCAAAACCAGATCCAGATGAATCGGTTCGGGAAGTACTGGATGCTGAGGGCCAAACGGAACTACAGTTCTCTTTCCCATCGATCTTCCTCCGACTATTCTTCGCTCTTTGTCATATGAAACGGCGTTTTTACAGGAATCTTATATAATGTGTTATTAAAATCGAGATTAATATTTTTAATATTTGCTCCAAAAAGCTCTTTAATCTCATTTTCATACATAAATGCATAGGAATACATAATACTTATGCTGGAAACCTCCGTTTCGGTATCAGTTATAATCCGTAAGGTTAATAAATCATAGTCCTTATCAAAGGAGTAACTGATTTCAAGACCATCTTTGCTGGTACAGGTAATGGCCACTAGCCGATAGCCTTCATTTTTAATATTCAGTACTTCAGCTAATAAATCATTCACTGTTATATCTCTTATTATCTGATATCCCATAAGAACCTCCCATGTATATACTATTTCTTTCTGGCAACCTTCTGCTTTTCCTCTAAAATATCAAGTGCTTTAACAACCCCGTCAATAATAGACTCGGGCCGCGCAGCACATCCCGGTACATACACATCAACCGGAATAACCTTATTTACACCGCCCACTACATTATAGCAGTCTGCAAATATTCCGCCAGAGGTTGCACAAATACCAACTGCTACTACTACCTTAGGTTCTGCCATCTGTTCATAAAGCTGCTTCACTACAGGTATATTCTGTTCATTTACACTGCCAGTTATTAATAAAATATCAGCATGCTTTGGATTACCTGTATTTATTATTCCAAAACGTTCTACATCATACAGGGGTGTCAGACATGCAAGCACTTCGATATCACAGCCGTTACAGCTCGTGCCGTCATAATGTAGAATCCAAGGTGATTTTTTTACACTTTTCATATAATTCTCCATTCCTGCGCATACTTAAGTCTCATCTCGCGATACTATGCACATTATTTAGTTTGTACTATAGATTAAGTACAAACTTTGTGAGTAAAAATTCTCAATAACCATAAACAATATCTGAAAGAAATTCATAATAAAATTCCCGTTGAATTCATTTTAGAGTTGTTTCCAAGAATTTTATAGCTGTATATATATGGTCTCACAAGAACTATCTGTAATATGACAGAATGATGAGATTCAGTGTTCCCATAACACCGGTTACTATCCATGCTGAGTTCAAGGCTTGCTGCCATTTTAAACGTGCCTCACTGTTATCAATCACGATCTCCAGAAAATAGACAACCATGCAGACAAGTATCGCGAACAAATGGCTAATCGGAGTAACTGTAGCAATAAATACATACACTAAAGACAAAGAGATAATAACCTCATACCAATGGGTTACTTCAATTACAGCCAAATCCCTACCAGAGTATTCTGTTGTAATACCTTTTACAATTTCCTGGTGTCCATGATGCGACATACTAAGATCAAAGGGTGATTTCCTTAATTTGAATGCCAATATAAAGATTAAACCGATAAATACACCCGGAAGGTATACAATTGCCGGTATCTCTGCTGAAATAATATTTTTAACAAAAAAACTGTGATTTGCATAATATAACCCAATGCAAGTAAGCAAAACCATTGGTTCATATGCCATAATCTGCAACAGTTCTCTCTCCGAACCTATCGTACTATAAGGTGAATTCGAAGCATATCCGCCGAGTACAAAAAATACCGATCCAAGTGTCAAGGCAAATATTGCAAGTAACATATCACCGCCGGAAAGCAATATAACGGTAGTAAAAACAGCAAATACTAGAGAAACATATACAAAAAAGCGATGCATTAAGTTAACTTCAATGGATTCTTTTCCTATTAGTTTAATAACATCATAAAAAGGCTGAAGAAGCGGAGGACCTTGTCTTCCTTGCATTCGAGCCGACAGAATACGGTCAATACCGGTAAGCAAGCCTCCTGCCAACGGTGCTAATATAACAATTCCGATTATAATTAATATTATCATTATGCAAGCCCTCCAATAAGCAGAATAACACCGACAACAATGATTCCAAATGCTAACAGTTTACTCCAGAAAGACAATCTTCTCTCACCAAAATAGCTATCCATATACCAATTACGCAGTTCAACCTTCTTTGTTACTCCGATAGAACCATTGAAGGTTTCATTATCTCCTGTATTTTCACCTGCCATATAGATGGGTGTAATTCTACGTTTATCTTTTTTATAAATCGGTATAAAACTGATTGGTAATATGATCAGCATGCTTAACATAATGAGCATGAGTTTTACATTATTTGCTCCAATCGGGATTAACGCCTTATGATCAAACATTGTTGTAAGATAAGGTATCAGGGCATATTTTGAAATCACCGGAAATCCAAAGCAGGATACAACTACGAGAACCGCAAGTATGAAGATGGGAATTTCTTCATCCAAACGTAAGGAATGCTTTGTCTGATCCTTTGCATTTACCTTTGATACAAGCTTTCCCATCCATTTTGTCCAATAAAACAGAGTAGCTGCACTTCCGTAGGCAAGTATGATTACCGTTAAGATATTATTTGAATCAATAAATGCTTTCATCGCAACCCATTTTGAAATAAGCATTCCAAATGGAGCTAAAAACATACCTGCAATACCAATCATCATAAATAATGCTAGTTTTTTCGAAACGCCAAGCAGAATATCCATATTTTCAACATCCCTGCTTCCAATCTTATGTTCCGTGGAACCGACGGATATAAATAATAAGGATTTTGAAACTGCATGGAATATAATTAATAAAATGGCTGCCCAAAGAGATTCCTGAGTTCCTACGCTGGCACAAATTACAATAAGACCAAGGTTCGCCAAGGTTGAATAAGCAAGTATCTTCTTTGCATCACTTTGTGAAATAGCCATTAGTGAGCATGCGAGGAAGGTCACACCACCTACCAGTGTAACGGTTTTTCCTACTGAACTGTCCCCTAATAACGGTGCAAGCCTGATAATCATATACACACCCGCTTTTACCATGGTAGCTGAATGCAATAACGCAGAAGTCGGGGTAGGAGCAACCATTGCCCCAAGTAGCCATGAGGAAAACGGCAACTGTGCTGATTTAGTTAGTGCTGCAAAGGAAAGTAGGAATGCCGGTATTAACACCTGTGCTTCTGGCTTCATTGCTATTAATTTTGATAATTCCAATGTTTCATAATTCATACCGACATATACGATTGCAGCAGCAAATGCAATACCTCCGCCTAGGTTGATTACCAGAGCTCGGAAAGCATTGTTCGTTGCTTCCTGTGTCTTTGTATATCCGATAAGTAAAAAGGAACACAGTGTTGTCAGTTCCCAACAGAAATAAATCCAAGTCAGATTATTACTAAGTACTAACCCAAACATTGCTGATAAAAACAAAAATAAAATTGCAAAAAAGAAGCTCTTTCTCTCTTTGAAATTACTATGATGGATATGATAATCCTTCATATATCCGACTGCATAGATGCAGATCAGACTTCCCACTAAACCAACGATAAGAACCATAATTGCGGAAAGTTTATCAAATATGATACCTTTCGTTATTTCAATATCATGCTTCTGAGTAAATTCATACCACAAAGCTAGACCAGTTTGCATTAAAGAAAAAATCGAAACCAGATACTTTTTATTCTTGATACCTGTGGTTATTATGTAAATAGCCACTATGATTTCAGCGGCAGCAATTACATAATCGATTTCTTTTTCATAGGGATAATGAAAAGCAATGCCGTTTTTAAAATATAAAAATACAACCACTAAAGTTAATGCAGCGGTTATTACAGCACTTAATCTAACAATCATGTTTCTTGCATTATCATTTCTTATCAAGAGTATTATCAATGCTGCAACTAATGGAAATAGAATTAATAAGGAAATCGCGCTCATAATTTTGTCACCTTGTCTAAGTTTTATTCATTTCACCTTTTACAGGCAAAAAATTAACCAATTAAGCTAAAGGTGATAACCATAATACCCCAGTGCATCATTGATCAATCCTTGTTCATTATAACATTCTTACTTACATTGTCAAGAATTGATATATATTAAACAATTTTGAAAAAATGCACAAATTAATCCTTATTTTTGCTGTTATATTAACAATTTCTTGTAAATTATATTTGTATATTCCATAGTCTTATTTATCATAATCAGGTTGTTATTAACATAAAGAAAATAGGCAAAAAAAAGAAAATATATTAATTCATAAAAAATATAGTATAGTAATAAGGGATAAATGCAATCTACTTGGTTGGTATTTGCATTTATCCCTTATTCTATAGGGGTATTGTAATATCAATAGAAATATATGTTACTTCTGAAGGCTACCTAAAATCTGATCAATTTGCTGTATCTGACTCTGTGTAAGTGGTCCAAATTCCATCGCCTTAGCATTCTCCGTAACCTGTGCCACTGATTTAAAACCAGGAATCGGGATAGTCGCATTACTCTTTGCCCAAATCCAAGCAAGTGAACCTTGCACAAGCGTTCTTCCACCACTAGTTAACACATCACGGACTGCTTCTAATTTGTTTAAAGCTACATCGCTCGGTTTACCATCTTTAAAGAAGGTTACCCATGAATGACCAGCTCCTCTTACATCATCTTTTGAAATAGTGGTGTTTCTGTTAAATTTACCGCTTAGCAATCCCATGGCAAGAGGGCTGCGAATAATACTGGCAAGATTCCTTTCTTCACATAAACGAAGCATCTCCTCTGAACCTTCAAAAACATTAAGTGCATAATTAATAGCACTACAATTTTCTTTCTCTGAAAATATTTTTGCGCCGCCAATCAAATCAGTACTCCAGGCATAGGTTCTGATCTTACCCTTAGATACTAATCGATCCAGTGTATCGGTCACTGAATCAATTTCAGAAAGGCCGATTTCCCATACATGTAACTGATACAAATCGATATAGTCTATCTTTAAACGACGTAAGGATGCATCACAGGCTCTCTCAATATAATTCGGATCCAGGCAATAACCTTGTAAGGTCTTCGTTGCCTCATTTCCAAGGTAACCAAACTTTGTAGCAATAACTACCTGATTCCTACGTCCTGCCAAGGCTTCTCCAAGGACTTCTTCACTGTGTCCGATACCGTACGCATCTGATGTGTCGATAAAGTTTATTCCGAGATCAAGAGCAGCATGAACAGCCGCAATAGATTCTTTATCGTCCGTATTCCCATAGCCATCAATGATATTGTCCATATAAAATTGACCACCTATTGCCCAACAGCCTAATCCCATAGGACTTACCTGTATACCCGATCTTCCTAATACTCTTTTCTCCATACTAAATTCCTCCTTGTGATTATAATATCTTCTCGGAATCTCTAATTCCTTATTCTTTTGCTTCCAGATTCAGTTTTTATAAAATTACTCACTTATTTCGCTAATGATATATTATTTCTTAAGGCTACCTAAAATCTGATCAATTTGCTGCATCTGGCCCTGTGTAAGTGGTCCAAATTCCATCGCCTTAGCATTCTCCGTAACCTGTGCCACTGATTTAAAACCAGGAATCGGAATAGTCCTATTACTCTTTGCCCAATTCCAAGCAAGTGAACCTTGCACAAGCGTTCTTCCACCGCTAGTTAAAACATCACGGATTGCATCTAATTTGTTTAAAGCATCCTCGCTTGGTTTACCATCTCTAAAATAGGATACCCATGAATGACCGGCTCCTCTAACATCATCTTTTGAGATAATGGTGTTTCTGTTAAATTTACCGCTTAGCAATCCCATGGCAAGGGGGCTGCGATTAATACTTGCAAGATTCCTTTCTTCACACAAACGAAGCATTTCATCTGAATCTTCAAAAACATTAAGTGCATGATTAATAGCACTACAATTTTCTTTTTCTGAAAATATTTTTGCACCCCCAATCAAATCAGTACTCCAAGCATAGGTTCTGATCTTACCCTTTGATACTAATCGGTCCAGTGTATCGGTCACTGAATCAATTTCAGAAAGGCCGATTTCCCATACATGTAACTGATACAAATCAAGATAGTCCGTCTTCAAACGACGTAAGGATGCATCACAGGCTCTTTCAATATAACTCGGATCAACGCAATAACCCTGTATGGTCTTGGTTGCCTCGCTTCCGAAGTGGCCAAATTTTGTAGCAATTATTACCTGATCCCTGCGTCCGGCCAATGCCTCCCCAAGTAATTCTTCACTATGTCCGATACCGTATGAATCTGATGTGTCAATAAAGTTAATTCCGAGATCAATAGCAGCATGAACAGCTGCGATGGATTCTTTATCATCCGTATTCCCATAACCGTCAATTTTATTGTCCTCATAAAATTGACCACCAATAGCCCAACAACCTAGACCCATAGGACTTACCTGTATACCCGATCTTCCTAATACCCTTTTCTCCATACTTCATTCCTCCTTGTGATTAAATAAATTTTTATCTATTAACTACTGTTTGAGAGTTATGTCTATTTAATTGACCTACTTATACATCTACCTACCGTTTGGTTGAATTATGTACCAAAAATAAAAGGCATTTACATACCCTTTATTCCGTCCCACAATACTTCAAACGAACGATCCATATCCGCAATACCTTGCTCTAAGCTCATTAAATCAGTGGATAAACTTATGCAGGTTAAGAGGTAATAATATGATTTAGCCATACTTTGGGCTACCAGAGGCTTTAACTCTTTCTTTTGAATACCTTCCTCCATTATCATAATTAGATCAGCGATAAAAGTTTCATTGTTCACTATAGTTATCTGAAGTATCTCGTCTTTCATCATCTGAGGAGGAAAATAATATATCATATTCCAAAAATCCATTTCAGTATTATTCCAGTGATACTTAAGATAATCCTGATAAATTCTAATTAAACGCTCTTTGCTTGAAAAGCCCTTTGATTGTTCAATAATAGATTGAAGCTTTGTCTGATATTTACCAATAATGTCCTGAAACAATTCTCGGAATATGATCTCCTTACTTTTAAAATGAAAATAAAGAGATGCCTTATTAATGCCTACTTCAGCGGCTATTTTCTCCATACGGGCACCTTCAAAGCCATATTGGGAAAATATTTTTAATGCGGCCTTTAAGATTTTATCTTTTGTAACTGCTCCTTGTCCCATGCTCTCACCTCGGTTGATATTTACCTACCAACTGGTTGGTAAATATATAATAACAGACATGGAACGATATGTCAATCGGTATTTAAAATATATAGCACAGAATATGATGGTCGATTTTAAACTGACAGCCACAAAGGATATTCCGAAGCTGACCTTTCTATTAACCTCGGTAAAAAGACAATGATCATTCAACCAGTATATTTCATGTATCTCTCATACAACAAATTTTACTTGATAATCAGAATAATTGGTTATATAATTAACTACAATAGATACAAGAATTCTCGGAATACAATCAGGTAGTCAATCTATAATCTCATAAGAAATTGCGGCCTATGAAATTATAAATACGCCCTGAAGAATGCATACCTCGCAGAGAGGACTCATATTACTTCTTAACCCACTCGGGCGTAGAGAATACGTGCAGTACATTCTTGGTTCTGTATCTCATGATATCAATAATTACAGCGATGATAAAAGCTACGATTTATTAATTTCTTCAGAGAGCCGGTGGTTGGTGTGAACCGGTGAAAGATTAAATCTTTCCACTTTTGGAGCTGCCGGTGAAGAATCGGAAGGTTTGTACCCTCTATCGTACAATTGAGTGGTCAGGTTTATAAATCTGACAATTTGGGTGGCAACGCGGATTCCTTTCGTCCCATGGTTTTGATAATGGGCTGAAAGGATTTTTTTATGCAATTTTTAATGTATATCAGCCATTATCTACTTTTATAAGATATAAAATATAAATTCATTTAACAATGAAATGCATGCTTAATCAGCTGCAGAATGGAGGAAAATATGTTAGATTTAAAATTTGTACGAGAAAATCCTGAGATTGTAAAACAGAATATCAGAAACAAATTTCAGGATAATAAGCTTCCCTTGGTTGATGAGGTGATTGAACTTGATGTAGAAAGCAGAAATGCAAAGCAGGAAGCTGATAATTTAAGATTCGAGAGAAATAAGTTTTCCAAACAGATCGGTGCTCTGATGAGTCAGGGCAAAAAAGAAGAAGTAGAGGAAATGAAGAAAAAGGTGACTGCTGATTCCGAACGTCTTGCTGAACTTGAGGCAAAGGAATCCGAGCTTCAGGAAAAAATTAAAAAGATTATGATGACAATTCCGAATATTATTGATCCTAGCGTTCCCATTGGTAAGGATGACAGTCAAAATGTAGAAGTGCAGCGTTATGGCGATCCTGTGGTTCCTGAATTTGAAATACCTTATCATACGGACATCATGGAAAAATTAAATGGAATTGATCTTGATAGTGCCAGAAAGGTTGCTGGCAACGGCTTCTACTACTTAATGGGTGACATCGCAAGACTTCATTCCGCCGTCATCTCCTATGCAAGAGATTTTATGATTAATAGAGGCTTCACCTATTGTATCCCACCTTTCATGATCCGAAGTGAAGTTGTAACCGGTGTTATGAGTTTCGCTGAAATGGATGCCATGATGTATAAAATAGAGGGAGAAGATTTATACCTGATTGGAACAAGTGAGCATTCTATGATTGGTAAATTCATTGATACGATTATTCCGTCAGAAGAGCTGCCCAAGACCTTAACCAGCTATTCTCCTTGCTTTAGAAAGGAAAAGGGAGCACATGGCTTAGAGGAAAGAGGCGTTTACCGTATCCATCAGTTTGAAAAACAGGAAATGATTGTTGTATGTAAGCCCGAAGACAGTATGATGTGGTATGGCAAACTGTGGCAAAATACAGTAGATTTATTCCGTTCTCTGGATATCCCCGTAAGAACCCTAGAATGCTGTTCCGGAGATCTTGCCGATCTTAAGGTAAAATCCGTAGATGTAGAGGCCTGGTCCCCCAGACAGAAGAAATATTTCGAAGTAGGTAGCTGTTCTAACTTAGGAGACGCTCAAGCTCGTCGCTTAAAGATTCGTGTTGTCGGTGATGACGGCAAATATTTTGCTCATACTTTGAATAATACCGTAGTTGCTCCTCCGAGAATGTTAATTGCTTTCTTAGAGAATAATCTTAATGCGGATGGCTCTGTGAATATACCGGTTGCACTTCAGCCTTATATGGGTGGTCAGTCAATGATAAAATAAATACTATTTTTAAGTTATCGGGTAGGAGGCTAACCATTATTTGATTAGCCGACCTCCCACACCGCACGTACATACCGTTCGGTATACGGCGGCAACAAAGGGTAAATACATTTCTAGGAATTCTCATAGGTTTTATAATTCCATAGACGGAAAATTTACTCCATGAACTTGATAATTGAAGTATCCCAATCCTTTGTGTTCTCGATTTCTGTGATCAATTCTCTTGTTATTGTGATTTCGGCTGACAGCCGGTAAGCATTCAAAGTAAGCATCATACGTAGATTAAACGGAATCTTGGGAGTATAGTCTTCCAATCTTTTATTGGCCTTTGCATATAAAGCCTCGAGATTTTCAAGTCTATGCTTTATATATTCAAGGGCGTCATCTTGTTTTAGGATTCCGATGTGAAACAAAGCGATCCCGAAATCACTGGCCTCCGGATTGTATGAGCTTAGTCCTTCCAGCAACTCCGTCAGAAGTACGTTTTCACCTTTACCGGTAAGAGCATATATTGTTTTCGGAGGCAGTTTACCTTCTAAAACACTTTCGCCGCATATCAATTCTTTACTTTGCAGATTTTTAATTGCCATATAAACCGAAGCCGCAGTCAACGGGTACCAGTCCTGAATCACGTTCATGTCAACAAGTTTTGTCAGCTCATACGGGTTCATCGGTTTTTGCCAGAGTATTCCCATGATTAATTTTGATAGTTTGGATAGCATCTACATGTCTCCTTAATTTTATAATGACATATCCTTGCGCCTTGAATAAAGGTGGATCAGTGCATCTTTTACCGCACTTTCAGGCGATTGAGGCGCAAAGCCCAAATCAGCTCTTGCCGCTGAAATATCAAGCCTTATATCAGCTCCATACATCAATTCAACATTTTGGCGAATAAGCGCAGGTTCTTCCCCTGTAACAAGTGACTTGGCTTCCTCTCCTGCTGCGTATTGAAGCAGATATTCCTTTTTGGCTAGCGGCGGCAGTAATATTTCATTATATAATTCATGAGCGATTTCGAATATTCTTGTTGTACTTATCGACATTTCATTACCCAATATGTATCGCTTGCCATTATGCCCGTGATCAGCGGCTTCCATCATCCCTGCCGCAACGTCATGGACATCAACGATGTTCTGTACAAATCCTATATCAACTCGTGAAGCATTGCTGATAATGCTATCCAAAAGCTTCATTGTAGGTGTCAGTCTGCCATATATATGTGGCCCGACTATTGCAGCCGGTAAAACGCTTATCATAAACATATCCAGATTTCCGGCAATCTCCCAGGCCAGCTGCTCCGATACGGTTTTTGAGTGATTATATGGATTAGAAAAATCACTGTTCCATCCATGTTCATTCATTGGTTGAGTATTTCTGTCCAATGCAACGATAGAACTGACATATATGATTTTCTTGACGCCAAGTTTTGCTGCAGTCTCCAATACATTACGTGTTCCATCTAGATTAGCCTTTATTATTTCATTTTGCGGGTCGGGGGCCCAGTGCCTGAAAACAGCCGCACAATGGTATAAAATATCAACACCCTGCATTGCCTTTTCAAGGGAGGCCCTGTCCAGAACGTCGGTATACACGATCTCGCAGTTAACTCCCTTTAGTATTTCCGATGTAACTGGTTGCCTGACTCCTGCTATTACCTTTTTTCCAGTTTTGGATAGCATTCGTATAAGATTATTTCCCAAATGACCGCTTGCGCCTGTCACAAAGCATTTCTCCATTGATATTTCACCCCTTATCTAAAATTGGCTCTCCAGCCACTTGCAAACCCTGTCTCAAATTCATCTTTATTTAGCCGTAACCTTTTCAATGCACAGCTAAATTCATCTTTGAATAATAGGCAGGCATTGCAGGAAACACAGTGTGCCTTTTCACTGCCGTTGCCATTCAGCCACCGATTAGGTAAATCCGGTTCGGATATCAATGGTCGGGACAGCGATAGAAAATCAACATATCCTTCCTTAACGATTGTTTCCATACGCTCAATATTTCGATTCCCGCCTACAAGTATCAGCGGAACAGATACGTCAAGATTTTCAACATAACTGTAATAGTATGATTGTTTTTTGAAAGAATCAATGCGAGTACGTGCCTCTGGTAACGGAACAGGCATAAAGCCAAGTTTCTCTTCAGTTTGTACCAGACAATCCCATATGCCGCCACTGACTTCAATTGCGTCTACTCCTGTATCAGCGATCTCCCTTAGTAAATCGGGAAAGCTCTCTTTTGTAATGCCTCCAGCTACATGATCATCGCAGTTTATTTTTATAATAATAGGGAAACTGCCAACCTTTTTTCTCGCTGATATAATGATTTCCCGAATGATACATGCGCGATTTTTAACTGATCCACCAAAGTGGTCTATTCGTTGATTCGTGTACGGTGAAAGGAAGGAGCTTAATAAATATCCATGTGCCGCGTGAAGTTGGACACCATCAAACCCCGCCTGCTTAATTCTTGCAATTGCATCTGCAAAATCGTTAATAATATTCTCAATTTCTTTAATTGACAATTCGCGGGCTTTTTTAATCAGAAGAGGAGATGACATTGCAGTGGGACATACACAATCCGCAGCCTTGTTTTCTTGTGTAAGCTGGCGACCCGCATGACATATTTGCGCAATAACAGGACATTTGTTATTTGCTATATGTACCGCTTCAGCAATCTTAGAAATTTCATTAATAAAACAGTCATCATATACACACGCCTGACCGGACACTCCTTTTCCGCTCTCGGATACGGCCATAAGCCCGGTGACGATCATTCCGACACCGCCTTTGGCCAGCTTTCGGTAAATTTCCAGTATATCATCCGTTATAAAACCATCATCAGTCATCTTGTATTCACAGGTTGCTGATCTAATCAACCTGTTTTTTAATGTCAGATTTCCTATCCGGCTGGGCGAAAAAACTTTATAATTCTCTCTGCTCATTTCAATCTCCTGCCTTTATACTAAGTTATATACTAATATATTTGAGTACTAATATATATGAGTATATATACATATAAGCTTTTTGTCAAGTATATCCAGTGACATTGTAGCCAAAGTGGATTGAATTGATATGTATCCAAATCCTAAACATCCTATCACAAAGTGCTTTTTATTTCATAGAGCGCAATTTCCTAGTATGAAATTAGAAAGCGGGTCTGTCATATAACAAGACCCGCTCTTTCTATAATATGTATATTTTCAGCTTAACTTCAATTGTTTAAATAATTTATGCAACCTCGCTTAAGGCCTGATTAATATTTTACAATAAAGCTATTAACTGCAGAAGCTAATACAACATCCGTTTTTGTTGAAGCATCTGTACCCTTTTTTCTCACATAAACTGTGCAACCGTCCGGTGCTACTGAACTTGATAAAGCAATCACACTGGAGGACTGAACAGTTCTCCACGCTGCTGTAGTAACATTATAATCAGCATCCTCCTTAACAATTGCATATTCATACATTTTTGTTGCAGATGCGTTATTAAACTGAAGCATAAGTCTTGAATTCATATAATAATGGGTAACATCTGATGAGCTGTCAAAAATAATAGGTGCAGCTCTTTGAGCTGGTATCATAATCGTAGCAGTCTTTGAATATGGTGTAGTTGAAGTCTGCGCCCTTCTTATTTTCAGTATAGCTGATTTTGCTCCGTTTTCATATAATACTTGCGGTGCAATTTCATCCAGATTCATATTCGTTGAACAATCAAACCATAAATCAGATTCTGAATCATAATATTCCATTGCGGTAGTCGTATTAAGTGTCAATCTAGAGGAGTTTACCTTCACCGCCGGAGCCGTAGCTCTTGTAGTAATCGAAACAGTAACTTCTTTGCTAGTCCGCATTCCTACATCATCCACTCCAGTGCCGATTTTTTGCGGTAAACGAATAATAATTGTTGCTCCTGTTACTCTGAACTTATCAACTGTAGTAAGAAATGATTGATAGGAGCTTGTGCCGTCATCCAAATTTACAGTTTTCCAATAATAATCCGAGTTTTTTCTCCATTCGAAGGTATCAGATTCTTCTGCATTATTAAAGGTAAACGTTCCATCTGATTTGTCAAAAATCACACTGAATGTGTTATTCTGTGCCGGTATTGTTATTGTCTTAACTGTTTTATTAATGTCTCCTTTAAAATAAAGGGTCACATCACTTGAATTTGAAACCCAAGATATATCCATGTTATATGACATTGTAGTGCTGTTGTAGGAAGCCTCTAATTCTTCCCACTGACTGTTATCGGTAGAATAATACACTATAGTATTATTATTTTTATATACCTGCAACGTCAGTGCTTCATAATCTATAGTTCCAAAAGAGATTGCTGATGCTGTTGAAGCCTTTGCTATAAATACCGGGATACAAAGTAGCATTACAGCAAATACAATAGCAGCACTTAATTTTATCTTTAATAACTGTTTAATATCCATAATTCTTCCTCCTTTGTTCGTCATGCAGTCTACTACTGAGCAGCATCCAATACAGTTAATTTGCAACCTGTTGATATAGTAAATCCATTACTAAAGGTTATTATGATATTCTTTGTATCGGTAGAGGTTGTCGTTAATGTATTCAGCTTGGCATTTGAAAGATTAATTGTTGCAGTACCTTTTATTATGGTCGTCGATCCAAGAACTGAGATGCCTCCCCAGGTAACATTGGATACACCGACACTGTAATTCTTATCAAACAAGGTTAAGGTTAGGGTATAGGATACCAGGTCTTCCGTTGTAGTAATTATCTTTCCATCGGGACCTGTTGTCGTGGTTGTCTTTGTTGGCGGCAATTTACCTTCCGAAATTGTCCAAGAAATCGGTATATTATCTAAAGTAGCTGTATTAATTAACGTAATCTTTACATCATCATCTAATACTTCGCCGTTATTTAGGGTAATACGAAGAACCTCTGCTACATCTGTTATGCTAATAGATTTTTCAAAATTAGCCACATTAACGGTTACGGTAGCTCTTCTAATTGTTTTGCCATCATCATTGACATGTGTATCGTAATTAACCGAATAGTCTGTATCGTCTGAATCCTTCTTAATCAAAGTATAACCATCATATTTAATAGAGCTGATTTCTACGGCCTGGCCGCTGTAGTTGTTTATCGCTGAATCACTCGGAATCTGTGCAGTACCAAGATCCAGCCGGAACTTAAAGGATCTTTTGTCCGTCGAATCATTTGACATATAAATACGGTTAAAGCTGTTCGTATAATCTTTATATCCATCCTCTTCGCTCGTAGGATTATTTACGGTAGATGCAGGATAGAGATATAATAGAACACCGGCTTTATCAGTACTTGTAATTACATCCGTATTTGCCAGAATAATCTTAGCATATAATATTTCTTTTGTATTCGTATCCAGATTACTTGTTGAAGTTATCTTGGTCGTAATGATATATTTATCTTTCCCATCCGGATCTGTGCTGTTGTTGTTTTTTACCACCGTACTCTTACAAGTTGCTGTTCCTCTATCGATACCATAAGCATCCAGGAAATGTATTTCCGATACGGTAGTTGAAGTAGAATTATATAAATTAAAGGTTAGATAACCGGAACTATTCGCTGGCTGGCATACTCCTGCAGTAGATATTAAAGTTTTTAAGGTAGAAGCCGTAGGTGCTCCCGGATATGTTATGGCTCCTAACACATCGGTTTCAAAAGATGCCAATGCATAATTATCATCATTGGTATTATTAACTGATTTCTTTCTAACATAAATGTGGCTTCCCTCCGGGGCTGTTTTTTTGTTCAGGCTTACTTCCGTACTGGAAGTTATTGCTGTCCATTTTGCAGTCTGATAATTGATTTCTTCGTCTTTTTTAATAATAGTATATTCAAAAGGCATAGTACTGTTGGCAGCCTTAACCTTTAGTGCTACTGTAGTTGAACTTGTAGAGTTTAATTCAATTCCATAGGTATCCACATCCGGAGGTCCTTCCTGAACGGGTACTGTTACTGTAGTAATTTTAGATACCTGAGTGGAGTTGGTAGCATTTGTCCTAAACTGCAGGATTACATCGGATCTTGTGGAAGATGCTGTCGTGTATAAAGCTTTGGCAGCTACATTCTCATTCTTCAGAAGCAGATCAGCTGAACTGCCGATGTTTATCCAGTCTGTAGTTGTTCCGTCACTGTTTACGGTACGGTAAGCCATGCCTTTTTTCACTGCAATACTGAAAGCAGAACCATTAATCGTTATCTGTGGGGCATTTGTCTTCTTCGGTATAGTAACAGTTACTTCCTTGCTTGCACGGAAACCTAATTTGGATGCTCCTGTGCCATTCACCGGTTCCAATCGAAAATAAACGGTAGCTCCGTTCGCTGTAAGATAGCTAAGCTCTTTGGGTAGTGTTGAAATATTAACAGTATTCCATATGGTACTGCCCTTCTTTCTCCATTCAATTGTCCTTGTCCCTACATTACTAAAGGATACTGCACCTTTTACTTTATTATAGGTGGCCTTAAAATTTATAACCTGCTTAGGTAGGGTTACTGATATAACATCAATAGATTTATTTGCTTTAAAAGTTAATACATAGCTCTTAGAAACATCTACCCAAGAAATGTCGAAAGAAATTGTATTATCGCTTCTAATCTCTTCCGGTATAGCCTGCCAGTTTGTTTTCTTTGAATCTGAGAAATATACTTCCGTATCACCGTCATTCACCTTCAGTGTAATAGTACTCTTCAAGTAGTTAATCTCCTCAATGGAAATACTGGAAGCTGCCTCTGTCCGCTTCGGTGTTCCGATCATCAGCATTATTAATAGGAATGCTGCTACCGTTAATATGCTTCTGGTAAGTTTTCTTCTGTTTTTTGTGTACATTATACTATCCATCAACCTTTCTTTTGTATTGGATATGAAATATACCTCCATGTATTAAACATATCACTATCATGATTTACTTGTCTTCCCTACTATGGATTATATTCGTTACAGGCTAATCTTTCAATGCTTATGTATATATATTGTAGTAATATAGTAATTTTATACCAGATATACCTATAGATAGATTGTTATATTACGTTTTTTTCACATTTTCTTATGATTAGCCTCTTTCCATAATTTTTATATCGACACTTTATAACAAAACTTAAACAAAATGGTAACATAATCCCCAAAAAACTTTATACTCCATTATATGGATTATAAATTTCTGTCTTGTTATTAAATGTAGCGTACGTAATTATCTTAAATAAAATTAGGGTATCAAAAGTCATAAATTAATCAGATTAAAGAATATGCGTATATATATTAGATGGCGAAGAACTTTAGTTCTTTGAGACCGGCTCTAGCGACTCTTGCATAAAAAGTTTATATACAGTTAATTTCGTTTGAAGGTAATGCAAGTCCAAATGAAAATATATGCACAAATATTCATCTCACAACATAAATCTGACTTTTGACACCCTAATTCTTAAAGAGTAGAGGGTATCCTTATAAGTTATATACTTTAGGGTACCCTCTTAAGCTTTCATCTTTATAATTTTAAATGACGGCGCATTTTTTCCCAGAGTACTCCCTGAAAAGAGTTATATGCCAAATCATAAACCAATAACGCAGCCTGTCCGATCAAAAGAAAACCGGCAATAAATTCACGACTGATTGTACCGGAATATAACAATCCAGGTAAGAACAATAATGCCGGAATATACATCAAGTTGAATATTACATACTTTATAACCCATAATAGGATCTTGCGCGTACTTCTGTATTTAACCTTCACCAGCATGTCATAGGAAAATTCCGATGAAAGAATATAAACCCCCATGGCTGCATAAGTGATACAATAAAGCTTATTCGGAGCAAGTAAAAAACCGAGAATCAGGCTTGCCACATAAAAACCGGCAGCCGTCTGTATATTACTCTCTCTGAAAGCAATGCCTACACAGTAAGATGCTGCAGCAAGAAGAAACAGCGTATTAAAATCTAATATACCGCTTAATATTATCATTACTACCGAAAGAGCAGTCAACAATCCCAAAAATGCCAGCTTTTTCGTTCCTAAAGACATGGAATCAAATCCCCTCCCATACATTCACAGCAGGAATCGGCACACCATAAATCACAGCAAAGGTTTCCTGTACCAACCCCTCTGCCATAGCCACCTACACCATAACCACCAGTTCCGTAGCCACCGTAACCTCCGCCATATCTGGTATTCTGATATCTTCTCTCCTGAGATTCCAGCTGATTTAAAAAGTTTCTATATTCTGCATTACTAGGATCCATATTAACTGCCTGTCTAGCAAATTCAACAGCACGGACATTATTACCCGCACCAGCATTCGCTACCGCACTGTAATAATACCATCTTGCAGAACGCTGCGGGATGCGTTCAAGTGTATTCAAAGCTGCTATATAATTTCCGGAGTTTATATAGTTATAAACCATTCTCATCTCTTCTGAATCATTATCTGAACTGTTAATTCCGCTGTAGCCGTTTTCTCTTTCCTTCATTATCTGGTCATAAGCTTCCTGAACCTCTTTAAATTTCTCTTCAGCAAGACCGGCAAGAGGATTATTAACATATCCATCCGGGTGATATTTTTTCAAAAGATCTCTATATGCCTTTTTAATCTCGTCATTGGAGGCATTTTGTGATACACCAAGCACTTCATATGGATTAGCAATCATTTTTTTGTTCCTTTCTTTTCTTTCTATCATCATGTATTTTATTAAACTTCGTCCACACTCCTTCATACAGTATGTTACGAAGAATTTCTATATCATTTAGACATGGCAATTTCTCAAATTCATTACTACAGTCCACCATCATGCGTGTAAGTATCCTAATACACTCTTCATCAAAGTTTTCAGATTCATATTCTGATTTTAATGGATTATAGTTATTATGCTTCATATCCTTTTCGATATCATCATATGCATCCAGAATATAGATAAACTTACCAAGATAAAAACCTATCTTTCGAAGCCGTTCCTCATAGACATCCTTACGATAAGTAAAAAGCTCCGACATCAAATCACCAAAGCAGCGCGAGACGGTGTCAAGATCAGTCTCGTTTTTCTTCTCACATTCCTGAAGTCGATTAAGACATTCCAGAATACCTTGGCATTGTCTGGGATATTTCTTTGCAATTTTCTTATACTTTCTTTTTAATACCTCCGAACCTGTTAATCCGGCAACACTTTTTTCATCCTGCCAATCATCACGCAGATGGTGATAGGTTAATGCGATATTCATATCTGCTACATATTCTGTTATTTCGTTGGTAAGAATATTCTGTTTTCTAACCGGATGTACTACACACCTGCTCTTTTTATTTACTGTATCGCTCTCATATAGCGACGACAAAAGAATGACAAGAAATGTCATGTCATAGGACAGGGTCAGCTGACCGAAGGGTCCATACTTTTTTCTTAAGGTTCTGCATAAGCCACAATAATATGCCTTATATTTATAAAAATCTTTAACCTTAAGTTCCGGCTTATTGATATTAACATATCCGAACATAAATCCTCCTATATCTTCTGATTAGTTCGAAACGGAGCAAGCGCATATAATGACACAGACCGAAGGGATAAAACCTATTGACTTTAATTTCATGGTGTCTAGTATAGCATATATTTCTTGGAAAAGAAATGTTTCTCTAAAATATCATAATTTTTTAATGTAGATTTAATATATCATCGGGAATCCATAAAAACAAAGAATTAACTATATAGTTCGTATTAATTACTAAAAGTGATTAACCATAGTCCTTGCCACTATTGCTCTTTCTATCTGCTTTGCTTTCTTATAATAATCCAAATTACACCAACAATATAGTTACTTACTTTTTTGTAATTTAATCACTTAAATGTGCGTACTAGATTATTTTGCAGATCTATTTTAGAATAATAAAAACTAAGAAAAGGAGCTATAACAATGGAGAACATTACGTTAAAACATATCTTAAGTAGAAGAAGTATCCGAAAATATCTAGATAAGAAAATACCAGAAGACACTATGCGCGATTTATTAAGAGCTGCTATGAATGCTCCATCCGCCAGTAACCAGCAGATATGGCATTTTATTGTGATTGATGACAGAAGGTTATTAAGTGAGTTGTCCGGCATTCACGGTGGGTATCTTACGTTGCTGACCGCGCCTTCCGCAGTTCTTGTATGCGGTGAGCCAAATACGGCAACTCTAGAGTGTTATTGGCAGCATGATTGTGCCGCAGCTACAGAGAATATCTTAATTGCGGCAGAGTCTTTAGGAATAGGTGCTGTATGGCAGGGAGTAAATCCTTCCGTAAAAAATGATACTGATGAAATAATACGTATTCTGAATCTTCCGAAAGGTATTAAGCCTTTCTCCATCATTGCTTTAGGATATCCGGACGAAACATTTGAAGCTAGGGATAATTATAAAGAAGGTAAAATTCATTATAACAATGTCTGGTGACAATAATTTGTATAATTATTTTTCTTTGAATAGCAAAAAGGAAATGCTATCCTGAACTATGGTATTGTCTTACATAGTTTCAAGCAAACATTTCCTTTTCTTGTTTATAATCAATAAATATTATCTATTAGTATATTTATTAGATTATTTTTTATTTATTATTAGGTCATTCAACACCCTAAACCATTTATAGTTATCTTCTTCCCTTATCATAAGGAATACCCTCAGCCTTTGGTGCCCTTGATTTCTTTGAAGTAAAAATAAGTACAATCATGGTAGCAGCATAAGGCAGCATCTTATAATATGCCTGATTAATATCCAGTGTTTTTAAGAACGGAATAATCGGAATCGAATAAGCAACCGTACGTAATAAAGCAAAGAATAACGCAGCAAAGAATATCTTAACCGGCTTCCACTGACCAAAAATCATTACTGCAAGCGCTAAGAAACCAAAACCAGCAACACCGGTATGACCATTTACATTACCATCCATAGTACCAACAGAATAGAAAAAGCCTCCGATTCCTCCGAGGAATCCGGATATACCTACACCGCTGTATCTCATGCGATAAACATTGATACCTACGGAATCGGCAGCGTGGGGATGCTCACCGCAGGAACGAAGCCGCAGTCCGAACCTTGTATTATAAAATACGATTGTTGCAATGACAAAAAACGCAAGTCCGAGGTACACCGTTATATATGTCTTTTCAAACAATATCGGTCCAATTACAGGTATTTTACTTAAGCCCGGCACTGATTGAATATAAAAGCCAGCATTCGTAGTTACACCGTCACTATTAAACTTCATTTTACAGAAAAGTAAAACAACTGCAGGAATGAACATATTAAGAGCAGTTCCGGCTATGGTCTGATCTGCCTTCATATTAACAGCAGCAAAAGCTAGCAACATGGAGTAAAGAATTCCGGCTATTGCAGCGATAATCATACCGATGATTAGCAGAAGCTGTGCGTTTATATCTGATTTCTCGATAAAATATACCGTCAAACAGCCAAAGAATGCCCCAAACAACATGACACCTTCTAGCGCTAGGTTAATTACACCGCTTCGCTCACTGTACATACCGCCCAAGGCTACCAAAAGAAGTGGAATAGCTACCGGAAGCATATTTTGTATAATATAATAAACTATATTCATCCTTCTATGCCCCCTTCCCTGTATTTTTAATTTCATTAGTAGCATTGTTACTATCATTTGTATTTATTAATTCTTGTTTTCTCCTTCTGCTCTTGATGAATCTAGCTAAAGCTGCATTCATAATCATTGCAAAGGATGAGAAATAAATAATAACAGCGATTACCACATCAATAATTTCCGGCTTAAATCCGAATAAACTACTTACTACGGTACCTCCCCTTTGGATATGGGAGATAAATAGTGCCGAGAATATAATTCCGATTGGATTGGAGCCACCAAGTAACGCAACAGCAATACCATTGAAGCCATTCGCTGCTATGATATTAATCGGCTCATAGGTCATACTGCTTCCTATGATTTCAGAGGGTGCTAAGATTGCAAACGCACCACCGAGTCCAGAGAGTGCTCCTGCGATTACCATAGTCAGAATGGTATTCTTCTTATCATTCATTCCGGCATATTTACTTGCAAATTTATTAAAACCGGTTGCCCTGAGTTCATAACCAAAGGTTGTCTTGTTCAGAATAATAAATAATAAAATTGCTATCACGATCGCAATTATAATGGAAATATTAACACTTGAATTTTTGATCCCGAGTGACGGAAGTTGTGAAGAGGTCGGCAGATATGCTGTTCTAGCTGTGGAAGATACATACATCGCAGCACTTCCAGTTATCAGCATATCGACTATATACATTCCGATATAGTTAAACATAATCGAAGAAATAACCTCATGTACATTCAGTAACGCCTTTAAGATTCCGGGTATTAAACCCCAAAGCATTCCGCCAATCATTCCAGCTAGTACACATACAACCCAGTGAATTCCGGCTGGAAGCTTCCACATGAATCCTACATACATGGCAAAAAACATTCCCATGGTATACTGACCTGATGCACCGATATTAAATAATCCCATTTTAAATGCAAAACCAACGGAAAGACCTGTCATTAAAATCGGTGTAGCAAAATAGAATACATCCCCGAATCGGCTAAAGCCCCCGGTGATCATCTTGCCAAAGCCTGCTAAAGCCTTATCGGGGCTTGCTATTATCATAACGATAAAGCCAAAGATTAGTCCAAGTATAATCGCAAGCAGTGCTGCTGAAATACCGGTAATCGCTTTACTTCGAAAGAATCTGTTTAAGGCTGTATTGGGTCTGGAAGAAGATAAATTACTGTTCATATGCAGCCTCCTTTACATAGTTTCTTTTTGCACCTGACATATATAAACCAAGTTCTTGAACTGTTGTTTCCTTCGGATTAAGTTCTCCAACGATTTCCCCTTCATACATAACAAGAATCCGGTCACTGACATTCATGACTTCATCCAATTCAAGTGACATCAGTAAAACCGCTTTACCGGCATCCCGCGTTGCTACAAGCTGTTTGTGAATGAATTCAATTGCACCAACGTCAAGACCACGGGTTGGCTGAACTGCAACAAGAAGTTGATGTTCCTTATCAAGCTCACGTGCTATGATTGCCTTCTGCTGATTACCACCGGACATACCACGGACAATCGTAGTTGCCCCCTCTCCGCTCCTAATGTCATATTGATTAATCAAACCTTCCGCATATACTCTGACTGCCTGTGATTTAATGAACCCGGCTTTCTCAAATTCTGGCTGCCAGTATCTTTGCAGAACCAGATTATCTTCTAAGGAATAATCAAGTACCAGTCCATGTTTCTGGCGGTCTTCTGGAATATGACTGATACCTGTTTTATAACGACTTCGTATAGGAGCTTTTGTGATATTTTTGCCACAGAGAGTAACTTCTCCCCTTTGCATTTTTTCTAGCCCGGTAATGGCAGCTATCAATTCCGATTGGCCGTTACCTTCAATGCCGGCAAGACATACAATTTCTCCTGCCCTAACCTCAAAGGAAACATCCTTTACCACACTCTTTTTACTTGTCCTAGATGTGACTGTGACATTATTTAAGGAAAGTACTACATCACCAGCTTCCTGCTCTTTCTTATCCACTTTAAAGCTTACATCCCTTCCAACCATCATACGGGACAATTCTTCCTTTGTGGTATCCTTTATTTCAACAGTGCCGATGCATTTCCCCTTGCGAAGTACCGTACAGCGATCTGCTACCGACATGATCTCATTCAGTTTATGGGTGATAAAAAGAATTGATTTGCCTTCTTTTGCAAAACCACGCATGATATCCATGAGCTCATCAATTTCCTGCGGGGTTAATACTGCCGTAGGCTCATCAAAAATAAGGATTTCATTATCGCGGTAAAGCATCTTAAGTATTTCCACCCTCTGCTGCATACCAACCGATATTCTCTCGATTAATGCATCAGGATCAATCTGCAGTCCATACTGCTTACTAAGTGTTAAAACTTTCTCCCTTGCTTCTTTTTTCTGTAGAAAGCCCATTTTACTGGGCTCAACACCAAGAATAATATTTTCTAAAACTGTAAATATCTCAACCAGCTTGAAATGTTGATGTACCATACCAATACCTAATGCATTGGCATCATTGGGATTATTGATTTTAACTGTATTCCCGTTCTTTTTAATTTCTCCTTTTTCCGCCTGATGAAGTCCGAATAATACACTCATCAGTGTAGATTTACCTGCACCATTCTCTCCAAGCAGGGCATGAATCTCGCCCTTTCTTAATTGAAGGGTAATGTCATCATTAGCAACAATCCCCGGAAATTCCTTCGTTATGTGAAGCATCTCAATAATATAATTTTCCATGTTTACCTCACTGTTTTCTTTATTATAAAGGGCTTTTGCAAATGATAACTCATGATCATATCATGCAGATAGGCGATTTGCAAAAGCCCTTTTTTAGGCTCTTATTCATAACAGCTGAGCACATATAAATGTTTCAGTTGTTGACATAATTAAAATCAACTGCTTCTATAAAGCCTTGTCCATTCAGTAGTTATTTTACATTCAAAAATTATCTGGTTTCAATTGTAACCTTCTTAAGATTTAATCCGCTTACAAGCTCATCAGCTGTTGCAACGCCTGATTTATCCTTAATTTTAATTTCACGAATAGGCTTAGCTGTTCCATCGGAAAGTGTTTTATAAACTGCATCATATGCCGCTTTATCAAAGGTCTTAAATCTATCAAATGCATTCCCTTTTTCATCACCGATTACTACAGTAGGAAGACCTACACCATTATTTGATGCATTGAAATAAGTAGTCTTTCCAGCATAGTCTGTCCACTTATTAGTTTTATAAATAGATTCAAGAACTGTAATAACAGATGCTCCCAGACCCTTCATTGCGGAGGTGATTACTGTATCACTGTCATATCTCTGGTCAACATCAACACCAATTACCTTTGCATTTGCTTCTTTTGCTGCGCTCATTACGCTCTTACCAACAGATCCACCACATGCAAAGATAACTTCTGTTCCTTCCTGATACATTGTCTTAGCAGCTGCTTTATTTGTATCAGTTTCAGCAAAGTCACCGGTATAATGATAGATACAATGAACAGCAGCATCAGCAAGGTTCATATCTGTAGCAGCAGCATTAGCACCCTGAAGGTATCCATAACCATAGGCCTGAACTGCAGGTACTGCCATACCACCCATAAATCCAAGTTTTGTAAAGCCGTCTTTTACTGCTGCATATCCAGCAAGGTAACCAGACTGTTCTTCGTTATACAAAACGCATGCAACATTGGATTCTGTCTTATAGGTCTTATAATCAGCGGTATGAGGCTGTCCATCCAGAATAATGAATTTTACTTCAGGATATTTTGTCTGAGCTGTAAATACCGGAACCTCAAAAAGGTAACCAGGTGTTACAACCACCTTAGCTCCGGCAGCAACTGCATTATCAATTGCTTTCAGGTAACCAACATCGGATGCTTCTTCCGGTTTGATGTACTGATGAGATATTTTGTTTTCTTCAGCAAATTTCTTAACACCTTCCCAAGTACCCTGATTGAAGGATTTGTCATCAATATTACCCTTATCAGTAATCATTGCGATTTCATATTTTCCGTCTTCACTTTTGCTGGTATCACTACCTTCGGATGTTGTATCGTTTTTACTTCCAGTACCTTTGAGATTATCTCCGACTTTGTCATTACTCTTAGTACCACAGCCAGTTAATAGCATGCAGGCCATTGTAAGAGTCAAAATAATTGCAAGAATTTTTTTCATTTCTAATTCCTCCCAAGTTTTTTTTACGGCTTGACCGTTAATTTAATTATAACATTGACTAGTGTATTTTTACAATAATAATAGAATTATTTAGTATATAAATTTAACTAAAATTTTCTTAATTATTCAAATTCCTTTAATCAGCTTCAAATTATAGTGTATTATCAATTATAATATTAATTAGGTTATTATCTGCTATTTATCAATTGGTTATTTTTCATTTTTTATTATCAATATTGGCATGGGCATTATACCACTAATTTATATAATTAGAGCACTTTATTAACTTTACTTGTATGAAACGATACGTTATACTGTTCATAATACAGTTTTACAATGATAGGAAGAGAGGATTTATCGATGAAAATAGTAGTTTTGGCAGGAGGAACCAGCACAGAAAGAGATGTTTCGTTAGTAACCGGTACTATGATATATCAGGCTTTAAAGAGTAATGGTCATCAAGTGGTTTTACTTGATGTTTATTTGGGATATGACGGTGATGCTAATTCACTTGGTTTAAATATTTTTGATGTAAATAGGGACTGGGCAGCTAACATCAGCGCTATTAAGGAAAATAATCCAGATATCAATCAAATAAAAGCTATGAGAAAGGGTAATTCCAATAATTACTTTGGTCCCGGAGTTATTGATATCTGTAGTCTGGCTGATATCGTATTTCTGGCATTGCACGGTGAGAACGGTGAAGATGGCAAGATTCAGGCAGCCTTTGATTTAATGGGAATTAAGTATACCGGAACCGATTATACCAGCAGCGCCCTTGCAATGGACAAAGCCATAACAAAGGAAATATTCAGTTACTATCACATACCCACACCAAACGGAATACACGTTAGAAAAGGAGAAGCCTATGAATGGAGTACATACCCCTGCGTGGTAAAGGTCTGTAATGGAGGCTCCAGTGTCGGTGTATCAATTGTCAATACTGCGGCTGAAATGGAGGAATCTCTTGGTAATGCCTTTACCTACGGTACTGATGTTATTATCGAACAGTATATTAAAGGAAGGGAATTCTCCGTCGGCGTAATTGATGGAAAAGCTCTTCCCATTATCGAAATAGCTCCGTTAGAAGGATTTTATGATTATAAAAACAAATATCAGGCAGGCAGTACCGTTGAAACCTGTCCAGCCGTATTAGATGCAGATACTACCGCGAAAATGCAGCAGATTGCTGAAGATGTTTTCACTGCCCTGCGTCTGAAAACCTATGCACGTATGGACTTTATGCTGAATGATATGAATGAAATCTTCTGTTTGGAGGCAAATACCCTTCCTGGAATGACCCCCACCTCTTTGATTCCTCAGGAAGCAAAAGCAATTGGAATAAATTTTGAAGCATTATGTGAAAAGATTCTGGAAATATCCTTAAACAAATATCTATAATCGGAGGTACACATGAAAAACATGACCTTGGCTCAAATCGCCGACGCATGCGGCGGTCAAATGTTTGATAACGGAAACCGTACTACAAAGGAAATAACCGGCGTTGTTGTGGATTCAAGAAAAGTGGAAAAGGATTTTTTGTTTATCGCAACCGTAGGTGAACGTGTGGATGGTCACGATTTTATTAACTCTTCTTTTGAGAAAGGTGCTTTGGCTGTTATCTGTGAGAGAGTACCAGCAGAGCCTAAAGGTTGTTGTATTCTTGTCAAGGACAGCTTTCAGGCTCTTAAGGATATTGCCAAATGGTATCGTATGCAGCTTGCAATTAAGGTTGTTGGTATTACAGGCAGTGTTGGCAAAACCAGTACGAAAGAATTTATCAGCAGTGTTCTTTCTAAAAAATATAATGTTTTAAAAACAGAAGGAAATTTTAATAACGAAATAGGTATGCCGCTTACGATATTAAGAATTCAGGATGAACACGAAGTGGCTGTATTGGAAATGGGTATCAGTGATTTTGGCGAAATGCACCGCTTAAGTGAGATTGCGAAACCGGACATCTGTGTCATTACCAACATCGGTCAATGTCATCTGGAAAACCTAGGTTCGCGTGAGGGAATTTTGAAAGCCAAGACCGAGATCTTTGACTTTATGAATGAGAATGGACGGGTATGCATTAATGGTGATGATGATATGCTGGCTACCATTAAGGATGTGAAAGGTTATCAACCGGTCAGATTCGGATTGGGTACCAGTAATGAGATTTATGCAACACGAATTAAATCAAAAGGATTGTTTGGTAGTATCTGCGAGATTCATCTGGGCGGTGAAATCATTCACGCTAATATTCCCCTGCCGGGTGAACATATGGTATTTAATGCTCTGGCTGCCACTTCGGTCGGCTCTTTACTTGGGCTTTCAGAAGAAGAGATTGCACTCGGAATTGCTTCTGTCAAACCTCTTGGCGGAAGAAGCAATATCATACGTCATGAAAATTATACGATCATTGATGACTGTTATAATGCAAATCCTGTTTCAATGAAAGCTGCCATAGATCTCCTCTCCATGGCAGATACCAGAAAAGTTGCCATCCTTGGTGATATGGGTGAGCTGGGCAGTAATGAATCAGCCTTGCATCAAGAAGTTGGCGGGTATGCAGCTGGAAAGACGGATCTTTTAATCTGTATTGGAAAACTCTCAAGATATATGTATGAAGGTGCTGCACAAGCTTTACATAAAGCAAAGGTAGAAGAGAATACACAGATCGATAGCAAGCTTTACTACTTTGAGACACGCGAAGAGTTTATTCTGCAAATTCCATCCTTAATTTTGGAGAATGATACCATTCTCGTTAAAGCTTCACATTTCATGGGCTTTGAACAGATCGTAGAAGCTTTACAATAGCTCCAGGTTAAGAGATGGGGCTGTCGCATTTTTGACGTATATGATATAAGGTACCCGACATAATCTCCACACACACAGATTGGAAGACACATTCAGAGTTTTGTATGTCATATTCGTACATAAATGTTCGTATATGACATACAAAATCAAGAACATGTCTTCCAAACAGTGCATTAAGGAGATTATGCCGGGTACCTTATATTACTGAAGGTTATTTTGCGACAGCCTTATTGTATTACCTTGAAAACCTATAACATCTAAGTCACATTTTTTCATTTACATTATATGGTGCAAATGCTATACTAAGGTAGGATGAGTTGCAAATACAGTCATCCTGTTTTGTTTAAAGTTTGCTTATTTATTCCTCTGTTTTACGAATGGAGGAACTTATGCCACATTTTAAAAAAATCTTAATTTCTGTATTACTTTGTATCTCTATTATCACATCAGCCATATTATTTCAGCCTATCCCGGCCAAAGCCGGTGAGTCGTTATCGTTCATCATACTTTCACAGTACAAATCAACACTTAATATTGGAGAAGAAGCCTATCTGCTCGCTCTCACCTCTAACGGAAAGAAACCAAGTTGGAAAAGCAGCAATTCTACGATTGCATCGGTGAATACCTATGGGATTGTTACTGCTAAGAAAGCCGGTTCTGCTGTAATCACAGCCAAAATCAAGGATGCAGAGGCTAACTGCTACATAACCGTTAAAAATACGGTGATTACTATCAGTGCAGTAAGTGCTTCCATAGAACGTGGCGAGACCTTCAAGCTATCTGCTACTACCTCCAATCATTCTCCCGTCACCTGGAAAAGCCGCAGAAGTAGTATTGCCGCCGTAGACAAATATGGTACAGTAACCGGATTAAAGCCCGGGAACACCATAATCACAGCGAAAGCTAACGGTACAATTGTAGAATGTAATTTTACAGTGAAAGCTCCCACGGTTAAGCTCAATCAAACCACAGCCAGCTTATACCGAGGTCAAAAGTTTAAGCTATCAGCAACCGTATCCTCTCATATTACTCCTGCCTGGAAATCCAATAAAAAGAGCGTAGCCATTGTAGATGCTGATGGTAGCATTACTGCCATTAAAAATGGTACCGCAACCATTACCGCGACAGTTGATGGTGTCAAAGCAACCTGCGATATCACTGTAATGAAACCGGAAATCACCTTAAGCAAAGAAATAATCACTTTAAAGAAAGGGGAAAGTGCCGAGATTAAGGCCAACATCTCTTCCGGTAATATTCCTGTCTGGTCTTCTAGTAACACCAATGTTGTTATCATCAGTTCGAATGGTAAAATTACTGCCAAACGAAAAGGCAAAGCCTATATCTATGCAGCCGAGGATGGTACTAAGGTAAAATGTACGGTTCAAGTAACTGAATAACTAATCTAATCAGGGAGTAAATACAGCAAACTTTAAACCTAAACAAGAGGAAGTGTAAAGCCTATCTCACAACCTAATTTTTATAAAGAAAGACTTCGTTGAAGCAAAAATATGTATATGTTATAATGTTTCTATCAAATTATGGCAAAGGTGGAACCGATGATATTACTGGAATTGATTTCAAACAAAGATAAATTTCTGAATATCCTGAAAGAAGAATGGTTGAAGGC
>JAEWMT010000043.1 GCA_023393095.1 Bacillota bacterium | reverse complement strand
CATACGCCTTTAATGTGATTCTCATTACTTGACTTGCCATAAAAAAAGCCGCCTCCTTTTCGCACTTAATTTCAGTACGACAAGTGGTGACTGTACACTCATCCGTGTGTATCTTCATCTTTCATACAAATAATCCGCTTCAACGGACTGCTTCTATTTCTTATGAATTTGTTCACACGTTTTATCTGCCCGATGGCAGAACATATATTGTACAGTGACTTGTCGCCAGTTTCATAACTTGACCTTCGCTCCACGGAAAACCTGCCAGACTAGGGCAGCAACCTCACGCTTCAACGCTATCAACGTCACAACATTGGTTATTATACTACATAGTTTTCTTCTTTGCAAGCACTTTTTTTAATGTTTTTGGGTGGTTACAGGGATTTGATGTTGTTTGGCTATAGGTGTTCGTTCGAGGGACGGTTGGTGTGGGGATGATGATTTTTAATCCATCAATCAAATATCTTTCTTCCTATATAATATATAATATAAATGCTTGCCTTGATAAGCTCATTCAACGGACGGTTTTACCGAACATATTATTAAGTGGTTATAACCGCTCTTGTTATTCTTCTATCTTAATGCAGGTTATTATTACCAGAATAATTTAATTTTATGTAAGAAAGTAAAATCATGATAAAATATATTCTCAACATATTCTCTTTTTATGAACGGTTTGATTTCTGGAAACATCACATAAGAAACAGGCAATGTTGCTTTTATTATGATATATACAGAAGTTCTTTATTTTACATATAGAAAAATCATAAAGAAAACATAAAGAAAAATCCCGTTTCAAATATCATTTTAAATCACAAAGATACGAAAACAGGATTTTTATTTTGCTTTAATTATCATATCATTTAATTATCATGCCAATAGAAGTATCGGGGTATATCTTTACTTTATTACACTCATCTACCTATTATTTTTCCCATCTACCCGAAGCTCCGCAGGGAAGAACGAGTCCATTTCCGGATACCGGTAATCCAATCTCATCTGCTGTAACTTTGCCGCCGAATTTATTACCTAATTCCTCAGATAACATATAGGATAATACACCTGCCTGTAGGCCTGTCGTATAGGAATTGAGCAGAAAAAACAACGGTTCATCGGATAGTACCTTCGTACAAAGCTGAATGAATGGATGAATGCTGTCCTCTATCTTCCAGATCTCACCCTTCGGTCCCCTTCCGTAAGATGGAGGATCCATAATAATTGCATCGTATTTATTCTCTCTACGGATTTCACGCTCTACAAATTTGACACAGTCATCGACAATATAACGGATTGGCGCATCTGCCAGCCCTGATGCTGCTGCATTCTCCTTTGCCCAGGTTACCATCCCTTTTGAGGCATCCACATGGGTCACAGCAGCTCCCGCTTTAGCGGCAGCCAACGTTGCTCCGCCTGTGTAGGCAAACAGGTTCAGTACTTTTATCTGCCTGCCCTTACTTCCTGCTATTTTCTCCGAGAACCAGTCCCAGTTAACAGCCTGTTCGGGAAAGAGCCCTGTATGCTTAAAGCTGAATGGTTGCAGATGAAAGGTCAGCTCTTTATAGGAAATATTCCATTGTTTCGGTAGATCAAAAAATTCCCATTCGCCACCGCCCTTTGCACTTCTGTGATAATGGGCATTCGGCTTCTTCCAGCCCTCGTTCTGCCTGGGGGAATCCCAGATTACCTGAGGGTCCGGCCTAATTAATAAATACTGACCCCAGCGTTCGAGCTTCTCACCCTTAGAGGTATCTATAACCTCATAGTCCTTCCAGTCCTTTGCTATCCACATATCATTCTCTCTTTCTTCTTATCTTCAATTATTTTATGCGCTACCTGATAAATGCTTTTATCATACTTTACGAATTCTTATCAAAAACAGGATATACTCTTTCGTCTTTTAAGTCAAGCAGTTGAGTATCGGTATTTAACACTGTTTTACTAAGTGTTCTCTTATAATTCTAACCATATTTTAACTTGACGTTACTGGTTATTAATTATAAACTTATTATTATAAAATAAACGATTGATTTAAAAAATCAACGAGAACGTAAGCTAAACCAGAAGAAGATATCCTGTTATTAAGAAAACATGGAGGAGCATTCTCAAGGCTAACACATCAAATACTTTTTCGGAGCGGAAGTTAAGCCCGATGGAAACGTTTGAGCGGAATAATATGTATCTGCTGTGTATACAATTACAAAGGCTATTCAGTTTCACTATTACCAATAACACTATTTAAAACAAGGAGGAGCTATAGTAATGGGTATTTTAACAAGATTTAAAGACATTATGGCAAGCAATATCAACGCACTTTTAGACAAGGCTGAGGATCCTGAGAAGATGATTGATCAATGCCTTAGAAACTTAAATTCCGATTTAGGTAAGGTAAAATCCGAAACAGCAACCATCATGGCTGAAGAGCAGCGTGCAAAGAGAGTTCTTGATGAATGCAATGAAGACATCACCAAGATGCAGGCATATGCTGTTAAGGCATTGGGAGCGAATAATGAAGATGATGCAAGAAAATTTCTCGAGCAGAAGGCTTCTTTATCCTCAAAGCTTCCTGGACTGCAACAGGCTTTTGATCTGGCACATTCGAATGCAACTCATATGCGTGAAATGCATGACAAGCTGGTAAACGATATCAACGAGCTCGAATCACGTAAGGATATGATTAAAGGCAAACTTGCTGTTGCTAAAACTCAGGAGCGTATCAATAAAATGGAATCCTCCGTAACAAGTTCCAACAATTCCATTGCCAGCTTCAAGAAATATGAGGATATGGCTGATAAGGCACTTGATAAAGCAAATGCCATGGCTGAACTCAACCATTCTTCAAATGAGCAGAATATTGAAGATCTTACCAAGAAGTATGCATCCGATTCCGCTGTTGATGATGAACTTGCTGCTTTAAAAGCCAGCCTAAATAAATAATCATACCTTACTAGTAGGCATATTCATAATGATTATGTTTTAAATAGTTTTATATACAGGATCCCTTTACCTGTCATAACTATATAAGGATAATGTCCGCAAGATAAAGTAATCCCTTTAGCTATGCGGGCATTTTATAGATATTTGAGGTAAAATCCTCACAAAAAGCAAGGGAGGTGAAATCCTCCTTAAAAAGCAAGGGAGGTGAAATCCTCCTTAAAAAGCAAGGAGGATTAGAGTATGTCCACGGTTATTAATTATAAATGCCCCAACTGCGGTTCCGATATGGCATTCGATACCCAGACCGGGATGCTTCGATGTGCAAGCTGCCATAGAACGGACAACATTGAACAGATGGCAGGCAATAAGGGACATCAGGGTGGAGATTACACCTATGATATGGATGATGAGGACAGGAGGAATGCCGATTCGGCCTTTGAAAACGATTATGTTGATCAATCGGAGGAAGATGAACCAAGTAATCATGCAACGTTTGGAGAAGATGAAGCCACCGAATATCACTGTAACAACTGTGGTGCCGTACTTATTACGGATGCTCAGACAACTGCGACTACCTGTAGCTTCTGTGGTGCAGGCGTAGTCATCGGTGAACGTCTGAGCGGCAGTCTTGCACCCGCTATGGTAATTCCATTTTCCATAAACAAGGAGCAGGCTCAGGCCGCTTTTAAAAAATGGTGTAAGAAGGGCTTATTAACCCCCAAGGATTTCATGACCGCTGACCGCATCAAAAACATCACAGGTATTTACGTACCCTTCTGGTTATATGATCTAAACGGACGAGGGGAAGCCGAGGCTACCTGTACCAGAGTTCGTACATATACCATTGGCGAGTGGATTTATACCGAGACGAAATATTATCATGTATATCGCAAGGTTGATCTTAACTACTCCCGCATTCCATGCGATGCTTCCAAGAAGATGGAGGATGGTATGATGGATAAGCTGGAACCATATCAATACAGTAACCTTAAAGATTTTAACATGCCTTATCTCGCTGGCTATATATCGGAAAAATTTGATTTTGATGATGAGCAGATTCTCCCCCGTATTAAGGAACGGGTGGGCAATTATGTTGAAGATTATATCCGTTCCACAATCAGCGGATACACTACCGTTAATTTTAACAGAAAAGATATCAACATCCGCAAGAGAAAAGCAGATTACACCTTGATGCCGGTATGGATGGTTTGTTATGATTATAAGAAGGCCGAACACATCTTTGCTATGAATGGGCAGACCGGTAAGGTAGTTGGCAAGCCGCCCCTTAGTAAAGGTAAAATTGCAGCTTGGTTTTCAGGAATTTCAGTTGCAAGTTTTATTATACTTCGAGTAATAACTTTATTGATGGGAGGTCAGATATTATGATGAAATTATCTATCAGAAAGACTTTTTCCGTCCTGGCGATTATGTTTCTATTTCTTGCCTGTACTCTTATGCCAGCCGATAATGCTTTTGCCAAATCCAAGGAAGTTAATCAACACATCTATGATAAAGCCGAGCTTTTATCCACATCACAACGTGATGAGCTGGAGGACATGTGTACAAAGTACAGTCAGAAAGATAATGTTGATATCATCATAATGACACATAATGATTCTAATGCAGTTTACGCAGAGAGATATATTTCTGACTTTTATGATAAAATGCTTTATGAAAACTGTGTTATCCTACTGGTTGATATGGCAAATCGGGATGTAGTAATTGAAGATTACGGAAAATTAGCTAAATCAAAAATCTCCTCGGGAAATCTAAACTCAGTAATTGAAGATATTACCCCCTATTTACAAAATGGAGATTATACTATTGCTTTTGAGAAGTATATCAAAAGCTCTGACAACTATATCAATGCCATTCCAATTTATGAAAATACATTTCTTCATATTGGAATAGCTGTTATCATCGGAGCTATTGCTGTTGCAATCATGGCCTATAATGCCGGTGGTAAAATGACCGTAGGAGGTTCTACTTATATGGATCCAAATCATTCAGGCTTAATTGGTCGAAGGGATGATTATATCCGTACTTATATAACTAGAGTGAGAAAGCCCGAGAACAATAATAGTGGAGGCGGCGGAGTATCCGCAGGCGGAAATTCTTATAATTCAGCCAGTGGCAAATTCTAATACAATTAGAAAAGAAAGTTAATGTACTAAAATAGGAGTTGAATATCAGAATGTTTATATTTTCGCAAATTTTATTTGCTATTATTCTCGCATTACTATTTCTCCATGAGATGGATGCAATAAGAAATGCCGAGTGGAAAATGTTCATAGTTATAAAAGATATGAGTGATACAAAAGCATATAAAGTATTTACGTTATTTCATCTACCATTTTATGTTATACTTTTAATGTTGATATTATCAGTAAAATATCAAATATTAGCATATTATGCTGTCGATTTATTCTTGATAGTTCATGCTATTTTACATCTCGTCTTTGAAAGGCATACAAAAAATGGGCTAAAAAACTTTTTCTCAAGAAGTATTATCTACTCTATGGGGATATTAGCAATAATACATATTATTATTAAATAATACGTTATTGAGTATAAATAAATTAAACGTGGGAAATAATTCTATTTTTGAATTAATGGGAGGAAACCAATATGGGTTTATTTTCAAAGCAATTTGCAAATGTTGTTGAGTGGCAGGAATTCCGCGACGACATGGTATTTTACAAATGGAATAATGACGAGATCAAGAAAGGAAGCCGTTTAATCATCCGTCCCGGACAGGATGCCATATTCCTGTATAACGGTAAGGTTGAAGGTATTTTTAAGGATGAGGGTGATTATGATATCGAATCACAGATTATTCCCTTCCTTTCCACTTTAAAGGGCTTTAAATTCGGTTTTAACAGTGGTGTGCGTGCTGAGGTGCTTTTTATCAATACCAAGGACTTCATTGTAAAATGGGGCACCCAGAATGCAATTAACATCCCTACTCCCCAGCTTCCGGGCGGAATGCCAATCCGAGCAAACGGTACCTTTACCTTCAAGGTTGCTGACTATGTTAAGTTAATAGACAAAATCGCAGGCATACAAGAAAGTTATTTTGTAGAGGATGTAAGGCTACGAATCGTTGCGATCCTTGATCAGCTACTGATGAAATGGATCTCCAAGGAAGGTAAGGATATGTTCAACCTGCAGGCCAATTCTTTCGATATTTCCTCCGGTATCCGTACCGATTTGGATATGCAGCTTTTTGATACCGGGTTATCTGTTGTCGGTTTCAACATCATGAGTTTTACCTATCCGGAAGAGATTCAGAAAATGATTAATAAGAATGCTTCCTTCAGTATGGTGGGTGACATCAATCGTTACCAGCAGGTCGCTATGACCGAAGGTATTTCCACCGGTCAGGTTCAAGGAGGCGGAGTCGCCTCCGATATGGCAGGTATGATGATGGGAATGAATATGGCTAATCAGATGATGCAAAATATGAATCATGCAGGTAGTAATCCTAATACACAGGCAGGTGTAAAACCTAACTTCTGTCCTAATTGCGGAACTAAGACCGCAGCTGCAAACTTCTGTCCGAATTGTGGTCAGAAACTAGTTTAAATAATAAATAAAATTATGAAATTCCCTGTAAATATGTAATAGACTACGTATTTACAGGGATTTTATGTTTCTTTCGATCATCTATATTGTAAATCTGGTTAAAATCTTGGCATTCATATGCTTCATTACTATAATCTTATCTACTCGGCCAATACTAATTGCTATCGCTTGACATAAATAGTTCTTTGGTATTACTTTACATATATAGTACTATATGGTATTATTCTATATAGAAAGAGAGGCAACGAAGTGATTAAAACGAATGGTGGTTTTTTAGTTTCCCAAATAAAACAAATACAGAATAGAGTTTTTGATACTCTCCTGCGTAAATACGGCATTGAAGAATTTAATGGTGCCCAGGGCAGGATTCTGTATGTATTATGGCAGAAGGACAATCTACCTATTATTGAGTTGTCACGCCGCACCGGCCTTGCCAAAACAACACTGACAAGTATGCTTGATCGAATGGAGAAAAATGATTTTTTAAAGCGTACCTATGACAAAACAGATCGTCGACAAATCAAGATTACCTTAACGGAAAAAGCCAAATCTTTAAGCGCAAAATATGAGGAAGTATCCGATTTAATGAGTGGACTGTTTTACAATGGTTTTTCAGATACTGAAATAGTAGACTTTGAAAAGTATCTTGAACGTATTCTTATTAATTTAACGGAGGAAAATATTAATGGAGTTATATGAAGCAATGAATCAAAGAAGAACGATCCGGGACTTTTTGGATAAAGAAATTCCTGCAGATCTGATAAGCAAAATAATTAATGCCGGGTTGAAGGCTCCAACCAATGACCACCTTCGCAGCTGGGAGTTTATTGTTATATCTGATAAAGAGGAAAAAGCAAGAATTATAAAAGAAATTCCTAAAACCTTTACCCAAAAGGAAGTTACTGATTTTATGGATTCACTGAATATGACAGATGTATGTCAAAGAGCTATGTACATGGATGGTGTTCCAAAGCAATATTCCATGCTATATCATTCCGGATGTCTAATCCTTCCTTTGTTTCGACAGGATCATCCTTTGCTTAAGCCGGATTCATTGAATGCCCTAAATAATTTTGCCTCCATCTGGTGCTGCATAGAGAACATTCTCCTTGCTGCTACAGCAGAAGGCCTTGGATGTGTAACACGGATCCCTTTTCCTAATGAAAGAGAATATTTAAAAGAAGCTCTGGGACATCCAGAAAATTATTACATTCCCTGCTATATCTCAATTGGCTACCCTACTGAAAATGCTGTAAGGAATGTTCAGCATGAGTATGATGCCAAGGAGAAAATTCATCAGAACCGTTGGTAATATTCGTATTTTGTTATACAGGATTAAGCTGTTTCATTCTCATGCATCGTTTTCATTCATTTGTGGTGCCGTGTAAGCCAGCGTGAGAATTTGATACCCTAATCTTATACAGCCTTTTGCGTTATTATTTTGTATACAATTTAGATTTCATTTAACATAAGAAGCATTAACCCTTAACGCATAAGGCTGTTTTCATAACACTTTTAGAATAAGCAAATAATAGATAAAGATGGAATATATTTTAACTCATTTATACCTTTTATTTATATAAGGAATTAATAAGTGCTGCAGAATCAAGTATCAGGCTTATGCTACCATCACCCATCAGGGTACAACCAGTTATATTTCGAACGCGTTTGAAATCCTGTATATACTTAGGTAAAGTTTTTACCACCACTTGCTGCTTATCCAGCATCTCATCTACAAAGATACAGATAATTCTATTCTCCTGTTCTATCATCATGATAATTCCTTTTTCATAATTATCAATGTCAGTATCTAAATGATAAAGCTCATAGAGCTTTACCAGAGGATAACAGTTTCCTCTAACCATAACCATTTCATTTCCATCAGGATCATGTATCATATCTTCTTTTTTTATACGGAAAGCTTCCTTAACTGCATTCACAGGAATTGTAAAGTTAGATCTACCAACCCTGATATTCATTCCTTCAATGATAGTTAATGAAAGAGGTATATTAATCATTATCGTTGTTCCTAGTCCTTCCTTACTGTCAACTGATAATGAACCCCCTATCTTATCAACATTTTTAGATACCACATCCATCCCAACGCCACGACCTGAGAATTCTGTAACATTATCATTTGTTGAAAAACCTGGCAATAACACCATGTTATATATTTCTTTATCCGATAATGCTTCTATTTTTTTATTCGTAATTCCATTCTCCACAGCTTTATTATAGATCTTTTTCTTATCCAGGCCACGTCCATCATCTTTAATACTGATAATTACGGCACTTCCGGCATTTTTAGCTTCAAGCGTAATAATACCTTGTCTGTTCTTACCTTTGGCTAGTCTTTCTTCCGGTGTTTCTATTCCATGATCAAGGGCATTCCTTACGATATGCATTAAAGGATCGGAAATATGCTCAATGATATTCTTATCCACTTCTGTTTCATCACCATACATATCAAGCTTCACTTCCTTATGTAGCTTTTTGCACATGTCCCTAATAATGCGATGCATTTTCTGAAATGTTGTTGTAAGAGGTATCATTCTAACAGACATGACGATATCCTGAAGTTCATTAATAATCTTAGAATGCTGTCGAGCTGCTTTATTAAAATTATCTAGGTTAAGACCCTTTAGATCCGGATTCTGAATGACCATTGCTTGCGAAATTACAATTTCTCCAACCAGATCCATTAGCTTGTCTAATTTTCCCACGTTTACACTGATGATACTTTGAGTTGCAGATGTAGGAATATTATTGATATGCATATCATTTCTATTGCTATCTTTGTCAAATTCTTTATTATAATTTTTCTCAATTCCCTGCTCAGAAAGAGCAACCTTTGCTAAGTCCTCCTCATATTCATCTTCATCTGTATACTGCTTTAGAAGCAGCTCCTTTAAGAAAATTATTTCTTGAAAGAATAACTCAACATAATCATAGTCAAAATCAGTCCTGAAATATATCTGAAATCCATTATCACGGATCTCCTGAATACTGCTGTCATTATCCTTTAAGTTATTCGGTATGCAAGTATATTCCTTTGTTAATTTCTTTAGGTTATTGATAACAGCAAATGCGCGTATATTTTCCATTTCACAGCCAGGCGTATAATAAACTACAGCCTTAAATGCATTTTTATATTTAATGGCTTCTTCGTTTTCTTTACGTAAGTTGTATTGCTTTTTATCTTCCAGTTTTTGCTCTTCCTCTATTTTAGAAGCATTTCTGCCTTCATGATTCTTTAACGCGGATAAGAATTCCTTTAATAAATCTATTATAGCGTCTCCGTTACCATCGGGCGGGTGCCCGTTCTGGATCTTATTAATCTCTGTATCAATAAAATCGATCGCATTCAATACAAGATCAGCGAGCTTTGAGCAGTTAACCTGCTCCGGTTTTTCCTCACGAAGATAATAAAACATATCTTCCATATTGTGAGCCATGCTGGTTATATTATCAAACATCATCATTGCCGATGATCCTTTTATTGTATGCATAATCCTGAAAATCTCATTAATTATATTAATCGAAAGGTTGCTGCTTTTCTCAACATCCATCACTATTTCTTCCAGTTGTTTTATAAGCTGAGTGGTTTCAAACAAATAGAGATCTAGCATGGATTCATTTTTGTATAGATCTGACATTATATCACTCCAGTATTGTTATAGTTTCATGAAATTCCTGTTCCATGCCGGGAAAGACCTTTCTTTTTAAGCGCAGGGTATGCTGCAAAACAAGCCAGTTTTGTAACATACCCTTTCCTTTTCCCTTTTATTAATTCTTAATATTTACCGAACTCATTATCATTTAATATAATTTTCTGTTTCTTTTCAAAAACTGCATTTCTATTTATCTCATTTTCCTTTTCTTCATTCTTTGACTTATCAGATAAATTTGAAATCATTTTAAAAACCTCCGGATCGATTGTATCAAATCCGCTATAATTTATTTTTTTTAATTTGAATTTTTTAACCGTCTCACTTAGTAAATCAGCTTGACTTGATAGCTCCTCACTTGCTGCCGCTGTTTCTTCAGAGGTTGCTGAATTTGTCTGTACAACTTGGGAAACCTGCATAATTCCTTGATTAATTTGTGCAATACCTGTTGCCTGTTCATTGGATGCTGTTGCAATATCATTGACCAGATCCGCTGCGCGAGATACATCTTCCACAATTTTATTTAAGGCTACAGCTGTTTTATTTGCAAGCTTTGTTCCTGCCTCAACCTTCTTAATTGAGTTTTCTATCATATCTGTTGTTTCCTTCGCTGCATTGGCTGATTTTGCAGCAAGATTTCGTACTTCTTCTGCTACGACAGCAAAGCCTTTTCCGTGCTGTCCTGCTCTGGCAGCTTCCACAGCTGCATTCAGCGCAAGAATATTAGTCTGAAATGCGATATCATCAATAACCTTAATTATTTTTGAAATGTTAGCAGATGATTCATTGATATCTTCCATTGCTTTTTGCATATCTTTCATTTGTGTATTGCCTTCGATGGCATTTGACTTTGCTACCTCTGCCAGTTGATTTGCTTGATTTGCATTCTGCGCATTAAATTCAGTCTGGGAGGATATCTCCTCAAGGGAGGAAGTCAATTCTTCCACTGAGCTCGCCTGCTCTGTAGCACCTTGGGAAAGAGCCATGCTTGAATCAGAAATCTGTTTTGCTCCGGATGCAACCTGTTCTGACGCAGAAGCAATGTTATTCATGATTGTATTATTCTTCTCAACCATTTCTGCCAACTTTTTGCCTAATAAATCCTGCTCTGATTTGACTGTAATATCGACAGTTAAATCACCATCCGCTATCTTTTCAGTAGCCAATGCCTGCTCGCGAATACTTTCAATCATTTTATTAAATGCTTGCATCAGTTTTCCTGTTTCATCTTTTGTATTGGACACTAAATTAACATTGACATTACCAGTTGCAAGCTCTTCTGCAGCCTTAACCACCCTCTTAATAGGTTCACTGATGATTCTTGCTATGATAATGCCCAAGATTACTGCGATTAAAATACCTATGGCAATAACTATAATCATCAGAAAGATTGACTGTGAAGTCTGACTTTCATTAGAATCTGATTTTGCCTTTGCATTTTTTGAATTAAATTCATATAAGTTATCAAATGCCTCCTGAAGCAAGTCTCCAGTATCATGTGCATCACCTAGTAAAATTGTTTTTGCATTATCAACTTTTCCTTCTTTAATTGCTTTCATAATCGCATCATTGTACACAGAGTAATCTTTCCACTGCTTTGAAAGCTCATTAAACATGGCCTGATCCTCATCTGTAGTTATCGTGCTTTTATATTTATCAAAATAACTTTCAATTTCGTTTACATAATCTTCTATTTTCTTAAGACTTTCTTCTTTCGAAGCCTCATCTGCGATAATCCTTAAAGCATTAAATCTTACTCTCTGATAATAAACCTCTGCGTTTCCTAGATAATCAATTGCCAGAGTATTCTCTTCATAAAGCTGTGTATCTTTATTATTGATAGCAATAATATTTACTAATCCAATTACCCCAACCACACCGGCAATCAAAGATACAAGTATAAAGCTAATCAAAAGCTTTGTAGCGATTTTTAAATCCAAAAATTTTCTCATCCCTGTTTCTCCTATTCGTTTTTTATATTGCAGCCTTCAATTCTTCTAATTCATCTTCTTTTAATAGCTTTGAACAATCGAGCAGCAATTTAACCTCGGAACCAACCTTGCCAATCTTCTTAATATATCTGTTACTCGTTCCATTATGAATTGTTGGCGGTTCTACAGTATCCTGTTCCGGAATTGATAACACTTCTGATACTCTATCAACAATCAAGCCTATTAATTCATCATTAATATCAACAACGATTACGCACGTCCTGTCATTATATTCTACCGACTCTTTATTAAGCCTTATTCTAACATCCATAAGCGGTATGATCTTTCCTCTTAAATTGATTATACCTTTCACATAATCGGGCATGTCCGGTATTACTGTAATCGTCTGAATCCCCACTATTTCAATTACATGTTCAATTTCTATGCCGAACATTTCCTGACCAAGGGCAAATATCAGATATCTACCTTTTTGGGTATCCTCATTTAGTTCATCGTACCTTCCATCTAATTCTGTCATTAATTCATCTCCTTCCAAGCTTTGCTATTTATTTCATTACATAAAGTGGTACCATTTCATTAATTTAGCATTAATTTTGTAATGATTTTACCCTATGTAACAATTTTATTATTTTGTAACATTATTTTTAGAATTTTAGTGATTTTTAAGATATCTGGTTGTATAATTAGATAAAATGTTATTTTGAATGTAAATATTTTACTAAAGGTATCAATTAGTATCTTATAAATGAAGAAAGAAGGACAATTATGACGGTTGAGCCAATACGAGACATGGATAAAATCAATCAGATGTATCAATTCCTTGTAAATAAGAACCCCAAATATGGATTACTCTTTAAATTTGGATTGAATACGGGATTACGAATTAGTGATATTTTACCTGTAAGACTCGAAGATGTTCAGAATTCAGATGGTCAATTTCGTGAATACTTCTCACTGAAAGAAAAAAAGACTGGAAAAGAGAAAAAGATAAAAATTAATAATGCCTTATCTAATGAAATTAGAAGCTATCTAAGTAAAGAGGAATTTACCCAACATAGTTATTTATTCGTAAGCCAAAAAGGGCTACATTTGGGTCGGGTTCAGGCCTATCGTATATTGAAAAATGCAGCAGAAGCCGTTGGTCTAGAGCATTTTGGTACACACAGTTTAAGGAAAACTTGGGGATATTGGACTTATAAGCTATCAAACCATAATATCGGGCTTATTATGGATACCTTTAATCATAGCTCACAGAGTGTAACACTAAGATATATTGGAATAAGTCAAGACCAGAAAGATGAATTATACAAACTAGTTCAATTTTAGACGAAGCAATAACTATGTAAATTTATGTCATATTATGAATTATTCACAAGAATTTGATTGATTAATAGTATGTTTTGTTTTATAATTAACACAACAAAATAATAAAATTGTTACATATATAGCCAGCTCCGGTTATAACCACATAAATATAAAGCACACAAATGCTAAGATTACAGACATTTCGTGTGCTTTTATTATAACATAATTTATATTTTTTATAATCAGTAAAATTTAAATTTAATTTACCTTAAAAACTTCATCACTCATCAGCTTTTTAAGCTTTTCTTCAGCATCTAACTCACTGTTACCTCTGACACCAAAATAGAATTTAATCTTCGGTTCGGTTCCAGAAGGTCTTATAGCGCACCATGCATTATCATTTAGATCAAAGTAAAGAACATCAGAGTTCGGAAGTCCAGTAGCTGTGACTGTTCCAGTTGCATTATCCGTGATGGTATCCTTCATATAATCTCTGAATTTAATCACCTCATAATCTCCGGCTTTTTTCGGAGGATTCTTGCGATAACTCTCCATGATCTCCTTAATTTTCTCCATACCTTCAATACCCTTTAAGGTTACGGATACAAGGCCCTCTTTAAAATATCCGTATTTCTTATAGATATTCTCCATCTGTTCATAAAGGGTGATTCCCTTCGTCTTATAATATGCTGCTGCCTCACATAAGCACATAACAGCTACTATGGCATCCTTATCTCTTGCATGTGTTCCGACAAGACAACCATAGCTTTCTTCATATCCAAAGACATATTCATTGGAACCGGTCTGCTCAAACAACTTAATCTGTTCTCCGATATATTTAAAGCCGGTTAATACTTCAATCAGTCTCGCATTGTAATGTTTGGCGATTAAATCAGATAAATTTCCTGTTACAATCGTTTTAATTAATGCAGCATTCTTGGGAAGTATCCCCTTATCAGCCTTTTGTGAGAATTCATATTCAGCAATTAAGGCTCCCGTCATATTACCGTTAAAGAGTGTAAACTCACCTTTTTTATCTCTTACCATAATTCCAAGACGGTCAGCATCTGGGTCGGTTGCCAGAATCAAATCAGCATCTACTTTATTCGCAAGCTCTTTTGCCAAAGTAAATACCTTCGGATCTTCGGGATTTGGATAGCCTACCGTGGTGAACTCGGAATCAGGAAGCTCCTGCTCCGGAACAACATATACATGTTCAAACCCTAATTCCTTAAGAATTCTTCTGACAGGAAGATTACCGGTACCATTTAAAGGTGTATAAACTATCTTTATTTGCTTTCCGGCTTCACTAATCGGATTGATTACAAGTTTCTTAAGTTCGGCCGTATATTTATCATCAATATCCTTACCGATGATGGTAAGCAGCCCCTGCTTAATTGCCTCGTCCTTAGACATTGTTTTCGCGGTAGCAAAATCAGTGATTGCATTTACCTCATTTATTATTTCCATATCCTTAGGATAGGTAACCTGCGCTCCATCCTCCCAGTAAACCTTATAGCCATTATATTCAGCCGGATTATGACTCGCTGTAATAACAATACCCGCCATACAGCCAAGTTCACGAACCGCATAGGATAACTCCGGTGTTGGTCTAAGTGATTCAAATAGATATGCATGTATTCCATTGGCAGCAAGACATAACGCACTGTCAAGTGCAAATTCCGGTGACATTCTTCTGGAATCATGTGCGATCGCCACACCTTTGTTCTTTCCACCATGCTTTAGAATCGTATTTGCAAGTCCCTGAGTAGCTCTTCTTACTGTATATAAATTCATTCGATTTACGCCTGCGCCCAAGATACCGCGCAATCCGCCTGTACCAAATTCAAGATCCTTGAAAAATCGTTCCTGGATCTCTTTATCGTTACCTTTGATAGCTGCAAGTTCAGCTCTTGTTACTTCATCAAAGTAAGTGTTCGATAACCATTCCTCATATTTTTTTAAATATTCCATTTCCTCTCATCCTTTCATAACCCACAACGAATCAGCTGCGAATTGTCCTACAATCCACAAATTTCTTAATGTTATTATACTCGCCAAAACATTTAGTATCATGATACAATGCTTTTTTTTGAAATGCAATATTTTTTTAACATTATTGTATATTTAAGGCGTATTAAAAATTTAATCTAGCCAAAAATTCGGCTGGATGATTTCGATCTATGTTTCCGAAACGGAGATCGAAATCCTCCAGCCGAGTTTCTGGCTAGGCTTTACTTTTCTTATTTAGCAACCTGATTGATTTATCATTGGTCTAAATGTTCCAAATCATTTTTCACGAAGTCCGGTATCTTGCCTGGTAAGAAATAATATATAAAGCTTTCTCCGGTATCTTTATAACTAATAATCACTTCAATGTTATTATCAATCTTACTAATCGTTGAATTATTCTGATATACATTGGAGCTTACCAATGTAGGTAATATTTCTTTTATTTTATCAGCATCTTTATATGATATCATATTCTGCTCATTCGCAGTTAAGTTTTCCTTAGACGCATCCATTGCATATTGATTATTTGCATTCTTAGTAACAATAATTTCCGATATTCTATTTAGATCCACTGTTTTTGTTACATCAAAACCATGATCTTTCAGAAAAGCCAGAGTTTTTGTGAAGGATGGGTAAATATAGTTGCCATTGCTGCCTATATTATCAGTGACAATATCTAATGTTGCTACCGGATTACTTTCGGATGCTTCCTTAAAAGTCATATGATTTATCTCATTTTTATAAATCCGCACCAGTTCTTCAATATCCTCTCTACCCGACTTATTGTTAAAGTAAATATTACTATTTCCATCCTTACCGCTTTTTGTATAATTTAAGAGTTCAGATACATAATTTACTGAAATTTCACTGATATCTTTCGCCTGAATATCATTGATGGAATAATGTGCTTCTTTAAACTCCTCGTTATTATATATCTTCTCAAGCAGATCCGTACTCATATTATCTGCGATACGGTATCTTCGATAAACATTTTTTCCGTTTTTTAATGTATATTTTACAACATAGTCGTAGTAACCATCCATAGCAAAATCATAATACTTTTTCCCAAGGTTTGTATTATTTCTTGTCTCGATACCAACCTTTGCTAAAGAATATGCTGCGGCAAAATCAGTCATTTTCATATTCTGAAGCTGATATACGTCATTACTTATATAACGATTCGATATCGTCTCACTTATATGGGAACTTTGCTGTTCATCAATACCCGAGATAGAGACACTCATGGATTTTACATCATTCATTTTGGGAATATAGGTATCAAATCGAAGTATATCAAACCGGAATATGCATGCAATCAGACCTGTTGCTATAATACAGACTAACAGTTGTTTTACCTCCAAAAAGGCACTTCGAATATCAAAATTATAAATTACCTGAATGATGCCATTCGTAATCAACAGAGTAAAAATCAATCCGAAGATAAACCATCCGTCCTGATTACCGGTAACAATACCCCGCAATATAATTCCGCCTCCCAATGCTATGGGTATTACCAGAAGAATTTTGATAATGGGCTTAGAAATGTTGAAGGCTATTGCATTCCCGGCTGCTTCAGATGGACGTTTCTTATATAAAATCACTGCCAGGGCAATAAAAATAATCAATTCAACAATGGATATCATGATCAGATACCTATAGTCAGACTTTTCTTGTATATCACTAATTACACTTATATAGCTTAGAAGGGGAGAACTAAATTTATTTGCTTCTCCTCTACCCATTGAATAATAGGTTTTAAAGAAACTTGTACTATACTTACCCCATATTTCTATCCACATTGAACCATACAGTAAAAATACCATGCTACCTAAGAAACTAATTATGATATTACCTGTCATCATCACTGCGATTATAGTAACCGTATAAATCAGACAATAATAGAGCATATGAATCCCAAATGCCAAAAGTGCTGCATGAAATATCTCCATGCACATAAAATGCTTTAACCACAGAATGATAAAACAAATAAGTATATTTATCACATAAGGTATCGCATAAATCAGTATTCCATTTAAAAATCCCGTAGAAAAAAGTGTCTCTCTTTTTACTGGAATACTATGATATAGATCTATCTTCTTCCTAGATTGCAGATAATAGAATCCGCTAAGACCACTAACGATGGCGCTGATAACAGTAAATGCCGTCAACAGGAAGTTGGCCGGACCCATAAACTTAATTAAATAATTCACTATCTTTAAATGATCAAGAAAATTGTTATCATAATATCTATCTACTCTAATAGCACATTGAATTGGTAATATGAAAAGCATGCCAATTATGATAAGTGCCAGAGTCCAGATTCTTCTTTTTAAATCTTCCTTTTGCAGCTTAAAGAATAAGTTTTTTAATATCATAACCAATCACCTCCGTTTCACTAACGAATATTTCTTCCAGGGATAAAGGAATAATCTCAGAAAATACCGTCTGTACCTTAGCCAGCCTGTTTTCAATCTCCTGTGTACTTCCTCTCAATGTAATGGTGTAAAGAGAACCTCTCTGCTCTGTTCTCAGTATCTCCATGCCCTCAAACACCGAAGTTGGCTCCTCATCCTTTTGAAATACACACTGTACCTTGTGAATATTCAACTTCATATCATATAAATCCTTCGACAGAAGAATACCGCCCTTATGAAGTAATCCCACACAATCACAGATATCCTCCAGCTCTCTTAAGTTGTGGGATGCTATAACTGCGGTCATATTGCGTTCCGACATTTCTTTTGCAAAGATACTTTTTACCGCTTGGCGCATAACGGGATCTAATCCGTCAAAGGTTTCATCACAGAAAATGTACTTCGTATTTGCGCAGATTGCAAAGAGGATGGAAAGCTGCTTCTTCATGCCCTTAGAGAATGTATTTACTTTCCGCTTCCTATCAAGTTCAAATTGCTCTAGTAATTTATCGAAACGTATGGAATCAAATTTAGGATAGATACTCATATAAAATGCCTTCAAATCTTTTGGTGCTGCATTATTAAAATAATACTGGTCATCAGAAATATAGAAAAACAGTTCCTTTGCTGTTGTATTTTCATAAACTTTTATCCCATCAATATGGATGTCACCACTATCCGGTTTCAAAATTCCACTTAGCATTCGGATCAGTGTACTCTTACCTGCTCCGTTGGTACCAAGTAATCCAAATATATTACCTTCCTTTATCTGAACTGATACCTGGTCCACCGCCTTAATCTTGTCAAATTGCTTACTAACCCCAATGACTTCAATCATTCTTCTTCTCCTCCTTATATTCGGCACTTACCTCGGATATAAATTGCTCTTCGGCAATTCCTATCCTCTTTGCCTCCTGCACCAGCATTTTGATTGAATGAAATACTTCCTCACGTTTTTCTTCTTTCAATCGATCGGTTGCTGCAATGAAGCTTCCTTTACCCTTCACAGAATAAATATACCCCATCCTCTCGAGTTCTGAATATGCTCTCTGAATTGTATTGGGATTAATTGATAAATCCATTGCCAAAATGCGAACCGAGGGTAGCTGACTGTCAGGTTCCAGAATTCCTTTTAATATCATTTCTTTGAAACGATCTACAATCTGTTCGTATATCGGTCTGCGATCCTTATAATCAATGATAATCAATGGCTTCTCCTTTCTAAAATAAATCAGTAGGTAATTGCGAAACTATATAGTCTATGTAATTGTATACACAGCAAATACTATTTCACCGATCCACTTTTTATATTGTATCAACTGTATTATTATGATTAATACAGTTATATTATCACCATATCCCTATACTGTCAATTAATTAATATTTTTGATAATATGTACCAAGAGGTTTAATGATGAGAAATGTAAAAGGGGCTGTCGCATTTGAGGCATATATGATAAAAGGTACTCCGTATAATCTCCACACTCACAGGTTGGAAGACATGTGTGTGGAGATTATACGGAGTACCTTATATCACTGAAGGTTATTTTGCGACAGCCTATTTTTTTGGTAGTGCCCAAAATGCGGTATCTGAGGTTGTTGTTCTGTCTGCTTTGTCTTCCGTATACCCCTTTGGAATAAGCATATTAACAATATTCAAATTTCGCCCGTCCTCCGATCCAAAACAATAATAGGTAGCACACGAAAAACGAAAGGTATTCTTTGTCATATATTCACGATATTGTTCCATATCGAAAGGATTGCCATTCCAACCGGCATCTTTATTGGCTATCAATGTTTCATTGTTGATTAGCATTCTACGAAGTGTTGGCAAATTAACATAATCACCATTCTCATTCTGTAACACTAATTTATTTGTAGGATCCAACATAATCCATTGCTTCAGCTTTTTAGAATATGCATGGACTACCACATGACAGTCATCAAAAATCTTTTCCTTCGGCATACAAGTAATGTGTTTTGCAGGAATACCATATGCCCTGAGCAGCTCAGCAAGAAGAATGGAAAGCCCACGGCAATTGATACCATCCGGATACATTTTATAGAAGTCAATCATACTTATGGCATCTCTATTCTTCGGCAAAGCTGAGTTACCATTATGTTTGAAGTTATTGCTGACCCATTTAAGGAGAACCTTCATTAAATCAACGTCTTCATATCCCTTTGTTAAAGAATCCAAATCATATTCCTTTATTATATCTTTGTATTTTTTCTTTTGGTCCAGAGCATAGGAATAAGGTATCGTTACATTGTCCTCCTCATATTCAGAGAAATCCTTCAGTTGCTGCAAACGCTCCTCATATGTTAATTCTGGGCAAATTGAGACAAAGGTTCCATTAACTGCCTTATTGGAGGTTTTATGAAAGGTGACCTTATCCGTTTTACCATATTGAGAATATGTACCTGTTAAGGTTTTATCCTTAGTTAAGCTTAATTTAATTTCAGCTTTGTCTGGATCATCGTTCACTAAAATATATAAGTCATTGTCCTTAATACTCCAATCCGCTTCAAGATATTTGTAGTGAAATTTAATAGATGAAAATAGGACTTTTTGTACATTATTCTTTACATAGATATCAAGTATACCTTCGAAGGTTCCATAGGCACTTGTTGTTATTTCTCCTTCCCATCTCCCCTTGTAGGTTGATAGTTCATTATCATTTTTATCGGTCTTACTGTTCTTGCCGATACATGCGGATAATAGCAACATAAATATAATTAATAGACATATTGTTATTCTTTTATTCATTTAACCCTCCTTATGATAAGCCTGAGAAAAGTTCTTTCAACAATAATGTAGTTCTACATAAGAATCACATTTTTGTTGCTAATATGATTCTCTAAAATCGCCAAACAACTTAGGTCATACCTCGAAGCTTATCCATCTTATCTTTCATTAACCGATACAGTTCCCTGAATATTATTGATATCTATTTTATTTGCTGCATTTTTATTTAAATTAACATTCTTCGAATACGTCTTACTCCCAACCTTTAGGCTTCCAAGGATTGTTTCATAACCAATATTGAATGCTTCTAAATCACTTACCTTTATCTCATCCATGCCTGATATATTCTCTATACTTATGGACTTTCTTTCCCTTATATTTAGAAGCTTTGTATGCCCAGATATGCTTGTAATTTTTATTTTACCTTTTCCACCATCTACAACATTTTCTCCAGAAATATTCGCTACAACACTTCTATCCTGTGAACAATTATCAATTGTCGTCGTACTGCTGGTATTATTGATACTAAGATTATCTCCGCTTACAGTATTAACGTGAATCATTCCACTGACATTTTCAATTGACAGATCCCCGACATTACCATTTTTAATCTCTATTGATCCACTGACATTAGAAGCTTTTATACTATTCGCTGATATTTTATCAATCAATAGAGTTCCGGAAACCAACTTCGAATTTATATTTTTTAATGTCATATTATTAGGTATTGTGATGAAAATTGTCCCATTACTTTCCTTCGGATCTTCGGGATTGATATCCAATTTAAGGCGTTTTAAAACCTGAGGCAGCCATACATCTGTGTATCCACCGGTGCTTAATTTCAGATAAATGCCGTCATCTTTGTGTTTAAACTCTAATTTGCCATTTTTAAGGGACATATCATACTGATCATCGTACCATTGATAATATTTCATGTGAAGCTTATTACCACCCCGATTAATAATAACATTTTCATTAGGCAGAGAGAGTTCTAAGTCTTGTATGTCGTTAAAATCCTGTTCAACCAGTTTTGCTTTTTTATAAATTATTTCTTCCAGCTGTTCATAGGTATATGCTTTTCTATTTTTCAAATTACGGTACAAACTAGTTACATTCTCTGTGTTAGGATCTGTATTCTCCAGGTCTTTACCAACATCTCCCTGTGTATAACTTTTATTCCCCTGAATATTTGGTGTAGAAGCATTTCCAGAAGAATTAGTATCCTTGGACAGATTGTTATCACTGCTGTAATACTGTGAATCCTTCACTTGCTGGTTAACTTGTTCTGCTTTGTTAGTACTTGGTCTCACTGCTGCAGAAATCTTTGAATTTTCTGGATTTCTTATCGTCGTAAAAACTGCTGTGATAAGTAGAACAATTATAATCATACAGGATAATAAGCCTATTTTTTTTAAGGATTTATTATACTTTAGGATGGATGTTAATCTATCTTTAAGATTTTTCTTGCTTTCACTCATTGCTAAAGTTGCTTTTATCGGTATTATCCCGGATGATAGATTAATCAGCGTCAGCCCATATTCCTGTTTATCTTCATCATTTAAATTTTTAATAACGGCTTCATCGCAGGCCAGCTCTCCGGCATGTCTGATTTGTTCAACCATATAATGAACAAATGGATTAAACCAATGGATGCAAACGGTTATCTGAACAAGCCATTTAAGTAATATATCCTTTTTCTTAAGGTGATTAAGCTCATGAAGTAATATAAACTTAATTTCCTTTGAACTATATTCCTGTTCTGGAAGAATTATTTTCGGGCGGAAAAATCCCGTAAGCATCGGTGTATTAATTAGTTTGTCGGTATATAACTTCGGCTGCTTCTTGATTTTTAACTTATTACAACAATCTAGGAAAATTGCTTGAATGGATGCTACATTAACTGCAGTCCGCCTCTTTTCTAACCCTTTTGTAAAAATGATGTACTGATACAATAGTGATAAAAATGACAGGAGAACTCCAACAATCCAAGCGATCCATAGATATTTAAATAACTCCGTGATATAATTAACGGAATGCTCATCGGCAGGATTTATTGTATTCTTAATATTGTTCTGTTCAGATAGGATATCAGAATCCGCTTCCTGTTCTTTACCAGAATAATCACTTGCTTGTGTAGAAACAACTGATTTCTCTGTTGAAATATTCTTAATATCAGTTAATTTATTGGAAGTGTTGTTTGTTATATTGCTTAAACTTTCAATTCTAGGTGTAATATTTTTTATTACATTACCTATCACATTAAAATCTGGCGAAATTGGTACTAATAATCGAATAACAATAATCAGCCACAGATAATATTGAAAGGTTTTCGTAAGTCGATTCCGTATCAAAGGTTTTAATAGGCAAATTTCTAATATCAAAACACTTCCGGAAATGCTTAAAATAATTATACTCCAAAACAATTCATTCATTGCTTGTCCCCCTCCATAAAGTACTTACGAAGTTCCTCCACATCCTCCTTCGTAAGCTTGCTATCACAAAGTGCAGCTACCAGTCCTTTGACACTTCCTCCATAAAGCCGATCTACCATATCCTGTGTCTGCTGCTCAATATAATCCCCTTCGCTTATGTTTGGCGTGTAATAGGAAAGATCCCCCTTTTGTACTGATATCACATTCTTATCTGCTAATCTTCTTAATAATGTAAGTACCGTTGATTTTCCCCATTTTTTCTGTTCCTGCAATTCATGGCGAATATCTGCCGAAGATAAAGGCACTTCACTTTTCCATAGAATTTTCATCACTTCAAGTTCAGCATCTGTGATTATTTTTGATAAATTCATTTTTCATCCCATGATGAGATTAAGTTAATCCATCATATTCTCCTTTATATAATATTTTTTGTTGGAGCAGCATGGTTTCTATATCATGTGCCCATAATTTCTACATTCTATTTCATGCTATCTGCAAGGAATATTAATCTGTTAGAAATGATGCTTCCGTATACTTCAACTAATCTCCTCACGTTATGCCTTTTAGATTACAATATTCTATTAATCAGAACATGTATAGGTAATACAATTATTCATAATTTACAATCAATCATATTATCATTGGATAGGAGTTGTAATCATCTTTGAACATCCTTGATTAAATATGAACATTCTATATTCCTTCTGCTTTTATTTAATTGTAGTAGATATGAGTGGTTTACATTTGTAACATGCCTATAGTTTACACGTGTAGACCAAAACTGTCAAGCATATTTTTACTTTTTTTGTACGTTTTCCCAAATCCATAACAAAGAATGTACGCGAACATTCTCCGCGCCCGAGCGGGTTACATAGTAACATGCTTCCTTACCGCGAGGTGCGCATCCTGCACGGAGTGCTTTTTATTTCATAGGACGCAATTTCCTATGAAATAAAAAAACCGCGTAATAGTTCTGATCATCGATCATTGCTATTACGCGGCTTATTTAAGAACATCTTTTATAAAGGTAACCTACCTATTAACTTTGTTTTACTAGGATTTATAGCCCATCACTATAATCATCCTCATCAATTCCCTTAAGGTTAAATTCGGTTTCTGTCCAATCGCCATCATTATGAGAGTTTTCACCGTAGTTTACATGAGCATCATCCATACCAGGTATTGCATCTTCTCTTTGAAGAAGATCGCTCTTGTTCGAGTATTTATCCTCATCATAAACTATTTCCGGAATTCCATCCTCGGCCTCATAATAACCTTCTTCTTCTAAATCTTCACTAAAGAATTCTCCGTTATTATAGCTATCTTCGGAATATTCAAAGTTCCCGAATTCGTCCATATAGCTACCATCGCCCTCAATATCTTCGGATAACATATACTCCTCAGGAGTATCGGTATCCAACTTAACAGATCGGTATCTCTTCATACCGGTACCTGCAGGGATCAGCTTACCAATGATAACATTTTCCTTAAGACCGATGAGCGGGTCAACCTTACCCTTAATCGCTGCTTCGGTAAGAACCTTCGTCGTCTCTTGGAAGGAAGCTGCAGATAAGAAGGAATTAGTAGCAAGAGATGCTTTCGTAATACCAAGCATAACTTGTTTTCCTTCCGCAATCTCCAAACCTTGTTCCTGCATTCTTATATTCTCATCTTCAAAGTCAAGGATATCAACCAAGGTACCAGGTAAGAATTGAGTATCACCATTATTCTCGATACGGATCTTCTTCAGCATCTGACGTACAATAACCTCGATATGCTTATCGTTAATCTCAACACCTTGCAGACGGTATACTCTTTGTACTTCCTGTATCATATAATCCTGTACTGCACGGATACCTTTAATCTTTAAGATATCATGAGGGTTAACACTACCTTCCGTCAACTCGTCGCCGGCTTCCAGTACATCCCCATCCATAACCTTGATTCTTGATCCGTAAGGAATTAAATATGCCTTGGATTCCATGGTCTCATTATTCGTAACAATTACTTCACGTTTTTTCTTGGTATCTTTAATTGTTACTACGCCGCCGAATTCTGCGATGATTGCAAGACCCTTAGGCTTTCTGGCTTCAAAAAGCTCCTCGACACGGGGAAGACCTTGCGTAATATCATCACCAGCCACACCACCAGTATGGAAGGTACGCATGGTAAGCTGTGTACCAGGCTCACCAATGGACTGAGCTGCGATAATACCAACTGCTTCACCAACCTGTACTGCTTCACCGGTTGCCATATTTGCACCATAACATTTTGCACAGACACCAATATGTGATTTACAGGTCAATATTGTACGGATTTTAACTTTATCAACACCGGTTGCGATAATTCTTGCCGCACGCTTTGGTGTAATCATATGATTTGCTTTTACAATTACATTACCTTCTGCATCACTTATCGTTTCACAGGAATATCTTCCGGTGATTCTTTCTTCCAGACTCTCGATAAGTTCCTTACCATCGGTAAATGCCTTAATCCACATACCTGGAGTTTCATGACCCTCGCAACAGTCAACCTCACGGATGATTAAATCTTGAGAAACGTCAACCAGACGACGGGTTAAGTAACCGGAGTCCGCTGTACGAAGAGCGGTATCAGAAAGACCTTTACGAGCACCATGTGCGGAGATGAAGTACTCCAATACGTCAAGTCCTTCACGAAGGTTGGACTTAATTGGTAACTCGATTGTTTTACCTGATGTATCCGCCATCAAACCACGCATACCAGCAAGCTGTTTAATCTGCTTATCGGAACCACGGGCACCGGAGTCGGACATCATCTTAATATTATTGAATTTATCAAGACCATTTAACAGAGTCTCGGTCAGAATCTTATCGGCTTCCTTCCAAGTCTCAATAACAGTGTTATATCTCTCTTCTTCTGTCATTCTACCGCGTCTGTATTCCTTAGCGATGTTTTCAACGGTAGCTTCCGCATCATCAATAATCTTTTTCTTCTCATCCGGCACCTTCATATCGGAGATCGAAACAGTCATAGCTGCACGAGTAGAATATTTATAACCAAGGGACTTAACAGCATCAAGAATCTCTGCTGTCTTAGTAGCACCATGGATGTTAATACATTTTTCAAGGATTGGCTTTAACTGCTTCTTACCAACTAGGAAGTTAATCTCTAATTGTAAGAAATTCTCGTCCTTGGTACGGTCAACAAAGCCTAAGTCCTGAGGAATGATTTCATTGAAAATGAAACGTCCCAGTGTGGATTCTATTGCTCTGATTTCCTCCACGCCATCCTTGTTAATTCCTGATCTTCTTACTTTAATCATCTCATGAAGAGATATTGCATTATTCTCGTATGCAAGAATTGCTTCATTCAGGCTCTTGAAGTGATGACGGATTCCACCTTCCATCTCTCTTACGATGGTCAGATAGTAGATACCAAGAACCATATCCTGAGAAGGAACGGCTACTGGTGCACCGTCGGACGGCTTCAATAAGTTGTTCGGTGAGAGCAGTAAGAAACGGCATTCTGCTTGAGCTTCCACGGACAGAGGCAAATGCACAGCCATCTGGTCACCATCAAAGTCCGCATTGTAAGCGGTACAAACGAGTGGATGAAGTTTAATTGCCTTACCTTCAACAAGTACCGGCTCAAATGCCTGAATACCAAGTCTATGGAGAGTTGGGGCACGGTTTAACATAACCGGATGCTCCTTAATAACCTCCTCAAGGACATCCCATACCTCTGTCTGAAGTCTTTCCACCATTTTCTTAGCTGATTTAATATTATGAGCGGTACCTCTTGCTACCAATTCCTTCATAACGAAGGGCTTGAATAACTCGATTGCCATTTCCTTAGGCAGGCCGCACTGATATAACTTAAGTTCTGGTCCTACAACGATAACAGAACGTCCAGAGTAGTCAACACGTTTACCGAGTAAGTTCTGACGGAAACGTCCTTGCTTACCCTTTAACATATCGGAAAGGGATTTCAGTGCACGATTACCAGGTCCGGTTACCGGTCTTCCTCTTCTTCCGTTATCAATCAAAGCATCAACTGCTTCCTGAAGCATTCTCTTCTCATTGCGAACAATGATATCAGGAGCGCCAAGTTCAAGAAGTCTCTTAAGACGGTTATTACGGTTAATAATTCTACGGTACAGATCATTCATATCGGAGGTTGCAAAACGACCACCATCGAGCTGAACCATAGGTCTAAGATCCGGAGGAATTACCGGAATTACACTAAGAATCATCCATTCCGGCTTATTCTGGGACTCACGGAAAGCTTCTACAACTTCAAGACGTTTGATAATTCTTGCACGCTTCTGACCGGTGGAATCCTTAAGACCTCTCTTTAATTCCTTAGACTCCTTCTCCAGGTCAATTGCCTGTAAAAGCTCCATAATAGCTTCTGCACCCATTCCAAGACGGAAGCTGTTATATCCATATTTCTCAATTGCTTCCTGTCTTTCCTTCTCATTCAGAACCTGCTTATACTGTAATTCAGTGGTTCCTTTGTCCAGTACAATATAGGAAGCAAAATATAATACTTTTTCAAGTGTTCTTGGCGATAGATCAAGAATCAGACCCATACGGCTTGGTATTCCTTTAAAATACCAAATATGGGATACTGGCGCTGCCAGTTCAATATGACCCATTCTCTCACGACGTACGCTTGCCTTGGTAACCTCAACACCACATCTGTCGCAAACTACGCCCTTATATCTGATTTTCTTATATTTACCGCAATGGCATTCCCAGTCTTTGCTGGGTCCAAATATTCTTTCACAGAATAAGCCATCCTTTTCCGGCTTTAAGGTTCTATAATTGATAGTCTCCGGTTTTCTAACTTCTCCCTTTGACCATTCTCTGATTTTTTCAGGTGAAGCTAAACCAATTTTAATTGCGTCATAGGTTATCTCTTGAATGTTACTCATTAATTCAGACATCCTTTGGCTCTCCCTTCGTTATAC
>JAEWMT010000021.1 GCA_023393095.1 Bacillota bacterium | reverse complement strand
ATTCCTGGTATGATAACTGAACCCATAAATTTCAGCCTGCAAATTCGCGATATCAAATTTATCCATGCTATCACCCATAAACATATGAACCTTATCATTCCATTCAAAATCTAGATAATTTGATCTTGCACCGATAAAATCATGATTACCTGCCATCATAACTACCTGAGCAGTATTCAGTTTACTAAAAATATAATTAACCTCCTTCAGTTCTCTGACCAAAGGCTGTCGATGAAATAAATCACCCGCAATCAGAAGAAGATCAACCTTCTCTTCATTGCAGATCGTTATTATATTCTGAAAGCTGCTCCAGATTTCTTTCTCTCTTTCTGCTGACCAAGGCATATTCGAATCCGGTGCTGCTCCAAGATGTACATCTGCGATATGTAAAAATTTCATAGGTTCCTCCTAACAAATTACCATTAATAATTAACTCATCTATGTTTATCAAATTCGTTTTTCAATTTTTATATAATACCATCCGGCTAAGACATTGGATGTCCGTAGAGCAAAGAATGTGCGCGCACATTCTCCGCGCCCGAGCGGGTTACGTAGTAACATACTTCCTTACAGCGAGGTGCGCATCCTGCACGGAGTGCTTTTTATTTCATAGGACGCAATTTCCTATGAAATAAAAAATTATTAATACATAATATCACAATTTTCAGATAAAAAGAATGGAAATTGTGATTTTAGCAACATTTTCTTACTTATTAAAATACCTTTATTCTATCACAAAAATATTAGGAAACACATTTAACCTCCATATATTAATCATAATTTAATAAATTGTGAAAGGATTAAAAATATTAAATTTAGTAATTTCATTGATATAAATAATATTAGAGGCTGCCGCTAAAACGGCAGCCTCCCAAAATCTCAGACCCCTGCATCTATTCACTTCTGTTCCTGTTCTTCCTTCGTCATAATATTTCTTACCATCTCATAAGTTCCCGTGCTTGCCAATCCGCTGGCTAATCCCCCTAATAATATTTCAGGGGTAAGGGTCCACTTATTTATCCAAACATTTAGCACAATTCCTACAACCGCCATAATTAAAGGTATGTACTTATTAGGAATAAAGGAAATACTATTCTTAATCAAAAATCCTAAGCAAAGACAGATTGCCAGAACAACAACTACTACGTATTTCGATAATAATTCCATTAGGACAGCTCCTTTCCATACTATGACTTCCATTCACATCCTTGGTTTGAATTAAAAATATCTTAATATCATCCTACTCTGCTTATTATATAGTATGTACCACTTTAGCGTATCATGCAAAATTATTATTACTTTAAAGAATTATGCCTTACTCGAATTAAGGAATTTTGTATAAATTTTCGCCCTCTAAAAGCCCACTGATAAAGTTGAATGAAGCCGACCTAACAAGTTGGCTTTTCCTCAGTTCTTATTCAATTCAGTAATATTCAATGCTATTTTCTCTATATCTCATATTTCTACTAATTTCAACAAATTCCATCACATATCGACATATCTTACATATAATAAATATGGAAACCTATAAGGGTTTCATAAAAATATATTGAAGGAGCGTTTTTATGCGTAACAGTCGACATAATCACCATAATAATTCATCAAATTTTTATCGTGGCAACTTTCAAAGTAACAATCAACAGCAAAACAGACTGTCCAATATGGATCAGGAGCAGGAACAGGAGCATGTCCATGAAATTCAAGGAAGTGTCGAGATAGCTGAACCACAGGAAGAACCTCACAATCATCGCTTTGCTACTGTTTCCGGTGAAGCAATTGGTACAGGTATCAATCATTTTCATGAAGTAAATTTCAGAACGGATTTCTTTGAAGACCATTTTCATGAATTCTGTGGCAGGACCGGAGGTGCTATCCCCGTGGGAGATAGACATGTTCATTTTCTAGAGTCTGTTACAACGGAAAATGATGGCCACCGGCACAATTTCAGAGTTGCTACTTTAATTGATAATCCCATCGGTGAAGAATGGAAATAATTTTTTTATAAAGCTATAAAAGGCCACTACATCTTAGTCTATATTAACAACTTACGATGCAGTGGTCTTTTCTATGTGTTCAGTCCTCCATGGATATCCAGCTTCTAACCTTATTAACTTATCCATCATTTTAACTGTTGCCAGATTACAAAACAATTTACTCAAACTTCGCAGTAAAATGTATAAAGCAATGCTTGATAAAATCAGCATGTAACATCTATTAGAAACCATTAGTTCTGATATTTATATTATGGCGCCTATGTTAAGTTGGTCAATTCACTTATGGATTTCGAAGATGGTTTAGGGTTGAAAAAGAGCATGTTTGACGAGCGTAGCGAGGAGTTTGCACTTTTTCAGACCTGTCTTACCATATGAGAAAGCCATTAGTGAATTCCAACTTTACATCGAAGCCAGAATAAAAATATCATAACTGATGGTTTCTTCATTGAACCAAACTGCTGATTTTATCAAGCATTATCAACAAAGTTCAACTGCGAAGTTTGAGTCAATTTATACATTTACTAACTGAAAGCTCTTCATCCTTATCCGATTTCTCACATTCCAATATAATTCTTATCAAGCCTTTCATCGAAAAATTAAGCCACTTATCTTTTCTGTAGATTAGCTGCTTATAGATCTCTATTTCATATTCCTTACAGGATATCTGACTCAGTTTTTCCTCTCGGAGCTCTTTTTTTATCGTATATAGTGGCATATAACAGATTCCTAAGTTTTCTAAAAGCAATCTTTTGATAAATTCTATATTACCCACTTCAAGAAAAGGATATATATTTTTTTGCCGTTCAGCCAATTTTCTTTCTAATACATAACGGTAGCTTACATCCTTCTCTGTTAAAATGATATCGTAATTTTCCATTTCTTCAATGGTTACATTCGATTTACTTACTAATGGGTGATTGCTTGACGCAACAAAGGCTACTTTTTCTGATATATTTAATACCTTAACCCAATCTTCATGATATATTTGTTCGTCAAATCCATACATCATATCCAATTTATTATGCTGCAGCTGTTCTATTAGATATTCCATAGTACCGGTCTGAATACTAATACTTACATTAGGAAATTCTTTATGAAATAATTGTAATACCTTGGGAAATTCAGCACTTAATAATGATTCAACGATACCTAATTTAATATATCCGCGCTGAGTTGGTGATTCAAAAAAAACATTTTTGGCCTCTTCCACTTCATTAATTATTTTTCTGGCATGTTTAATAAACTGTTTTCCTTCATTTGTTAAAGTGACCTTCTTTCCAATCCTATCAAATAATTTGATCCCGATTTCCTCTTCCAGCTGATGTATTTGAACCGTAATTGCGGATTGTGTATAACCATTATCATGGGCTACTTTTGTAAAATTTAAAACCTCTGATACGGCTAAAAAAGTGGTTAAATTCCGGATTTCCATCATATCTCCCCCTATATTATCAATAGCTTTGGGTATAATCACCTTCTACGGTAATTTTAATAACTGATAGTTAAATACATATTACGGCTTATATCCGTTATAAATTATTTTTATCAATATAATAAATTACATTAATTGTATTTATTAGTATTGTTATGATACAATTTTATTTACCATTTTGCAATATAAATTAGACGAAGGAGCTTGTTCACAAATGATTTTAACTACCTTGTGTTCCATCTTACCATATGCATTTATCACAGCCTATACACCTGGCCCCAATAACATACTAGCCCTTAATACGATAAGTAACTATGGTTGGCGAAAAGGCAGAAACACTATATTTGGCATTATTGTGGGGTTTTTTAATGTAATTTTAATATGTGCTGTTGCATGTTACCAGCTTTCCCAACGTATGTCCTATTTTGTAGGTTTAATGAAATACATAGGTGTAGCTTATATTCTATGGCTTGCCATACATATTGCCTTCAGTAAGCCACAAAAAGCTAATGATGAAAGAACTGCTTCCTTCCTGCAAGGATTTATTCTTCAATTTATTAATGTTAAAATTATTTTATATGGCATTACTATCTTTTCTAATTATGTACTTCCTGTTAATAACACCATCTGCTTTACTCTGATCTTTTCAGTCATTATCAGCATCATTGGGATCTCCGGCTGTATCGTCTGGGGGTTATTGGGACAAATGCTTCAACAGCTGATGAGTCGGCACTTTAGAATAATCAATCTTTTAATGGCATTATTGTTACTGGAATGTATCATAAGGCTCTTAATGATATAAATAAATATTAAGTCAAAAAAGGGCTGTTTCTGAACTGATTCCCAAATGTCAGACAAAAATCAACTAACATATAGGGATCACTTCATTCACAGTCCTCTTTTTAAGTATTTGTGACATTCTTAAAAACTAATTATCAACTTCTTTTTATTGGATTATCCTAAAATTAAAGTGAACTTTCAATAATAGGATCCAGCTCCTCCGGCGTAACAGTGGACTCATATCTTCCCTTCACCGTACCATCACGTGCAATCAGAAATTTGGTAAAATTCCATTTCAAATCGTTACCTTCCAGATTTTCAGGATAATTCTCTTTAACAACACTCTGAATTTTGCGACCCATTTCCTTGTTCAATTCAAATCCTTTGAATGGGGCAGACTCAGATAGGAATTTAAACAGAGGGTCAGCGTTTTCTCCACGTACATCAATTTTAGAGAATAAAGGGAATGTAACTCCATAATTCAGTTTGCAGAATGATGAAATCTCGTCCTCGCTGCCTGGTTCCTGGGCAAGAAATTGATTGGAGGGGAATCCAAGTATAACAAAATCCTGATCTTTATATTTCTGATAAAGCTTCTCTAATCCGTCATACTGAGGTGTAAATCCGCATTTACTCGCGGTATTTACAATCAGCAGAAGCTTGTCTCTGTATTCGGAAAGAGACACTTCGTGTCCCCTAATGTCTTTCACTTTGTAATCATAAACGCTCATATCTATCAGCTCCTTCTATATTATTTTTGTATTATCATTCTTAATAGTCCTCGCAGAAGCTGCATACCTATTTTATATGCAGTAATATTATGTTTTTATAATACAAGACTGGGTAGTGTGATATTATCAAATAATGATTGATAATATTAATATTCCTCGTTTCTTCTTCCGAATTCAGGAGATTCGATCCACCATTCAGCATTCTGAAGTAAGCGGCTCATCTCTTCAAAAGCTTCTATATGCCCCTCTTCCTGTTTGATCAGAAATTTAAATAATTTCTTTTCCTCGTCTTCTTTCGCTTCAAATAAAAATTGTTTATATAAATCAACGCTTTTCTTTTCCATCTCACAGACAATTCTGTAGAAGTCCAGCTGACTCGGATAATTTGTTCCTTCTACTTCGATGCCCTTAACTCCCGTATATACATTCTTAGCATTTGAGAGAAAATCAGATTCAATCAATTTATAATCCAATTTATTTTTCTTGCTCTCTAAAATCTGAGCATGATTTTTCTCTTCATCAGCTAATAAATTACACACTACGTATAATCCATTATCTTTATTTATTTCGGCTTGCTCTCTGTAATATTTTTCTCCATCGTACTCCATTTTAATAGCGTAATCTAAAGTATTCATAGTTCTTACCTCCTTTTAAACTGTTCGTACAACTAACCAGTTGTAATTTGTAATGATTCAATTATATGATTTTTCTTTTTCGTTACTCGGTCTTTTAAAATTCCTGATATACGTTCGGATCCTGATTTTTTGTACGTCCATCTTCTCTGGTCAAGCGGCAGATCGCTTCCATTTCCTCAACACTTAATTCAAAATCAAAAACATTTATATTCTCATTCTGATGTTGCTTTGAAGTTGCCTTAGGTATGGGGACGGCACCAAGCTGTATATGCCAGCGTAGAATAACCTGTGATATGGTTTTTCCATGGGTATTTGCAATAATATCAATCTCTTTATTCGTAAGCATACTATTTCCTCTGCCTAATGGACTCCATGATTCCGTAACGATACCATGTTCTTCATTCCAGACTCTTTGCTCCGCTTGATTAAAATAAGGATGCAGCTCTATCTGGTTAATACTTGGGATAATTCCCGTCTCTTTTTTCAGCCTTTCTAGATGTTCGGGTAAAAAATTACACACTCCAATGGATCTTATCAGTCCCCTTTTTTTTGCCTCTATCAAAGCCTGCCAAGCCTCTACATACTTATCCTCTATCGGATTTGGCCAGTGAATCAGATAAAGATCATAATAATCTAATCCGGCACGATATAAGGATTCTTCCACTGTTTCAATCGCTTCTTTATAAGCATGATGCCGTCCAGGAAGCTTTGAGGTAATGATAAGCTGTTCTCTGGGTATCGAACATTTTCTGACAGCCTCTCCTACCGCTCCTTCATTTTCATAGTTAAAAGCTGTATCAATAAGACGGTATCCCATGTCAATAGCGTCCCTTATATGGGCAACTCCTTCTGTTCCATTAAAACGATAGGTGCCAAACCCAATGGAAGGTATTTTTAATCCGTCATTTAATACTTTTTCTGTTATCATAAGTACTCCTTTTCAAACACAATTCATTGATATGAACTTTATTTGTTCCTAGTAATATACCTTGTGTTCCGTGAAATTAATTTTCCTTTGTCTCTCCTCCCCTTTTTTCTACTTATTAGGTAATACAAAACTTTATCATCTTTGTAATTTATGAGCTTCGTAATTACCTAGTTACTATTTATAAACCTTGACACGATCTTCTATTGGAAGGAACTGCTTCTCATCCGGAGCTGCTGACGGATTTCCAAAGGGCATTTGAGCAATGAGCTTCCAGCTATCCGGTATACTCCACTCCTTCTTAACATCAGCTTCAACCACTTCATTATAGTGCTGCAGCGATGCACCCAGTCCTTCCTCTTCCAAAGCTGTCCATATAACAAACTGGTGCATTCCGCTTGACTGCTGTGACCAGATTGGAAAATTGTCCTTATATAAAGCAAATTGCTTCTGGAGATCTTCTACTACACTCATGTCTTCAAAATATAAAACCGTACCATATCCACTTTTAAAGGAGTCTATTTTTTCCTCGGTGGAACCAAATTTATCCGCAGGAACAAGTTTTCTTAATGCATCCTTTATCATATCCCATAATTTATCATGGTGATTTCCTAATAATAAAACCACTCTTGCACTTTGTGAATTAAAGGCTGATGGTGTGTGTTTTACGGCATGGTCTATGATTTCTTTTATTCGAAGATCTGATATTACACTCTCTTTGCTGATACTATAAAATGTACGTCTGTCTGCTATCGCAGTCAAAAAGTTCTTTGACATATGATCTACCTCCTAAATATATAATTGTTTCGCTTATTTCATTTAAATATTCTGTATATTAAAGCAGCCATATGATAAATGCAACGAATAATAAATTACTGAGATAATTTCCGAGAGTATCTGTCTACTAAACATAGGTGCTGCGAATCTAGGCTGAGGCTTGAGACAGCTTCTATCAGAGATTTAGATGATATACTTCCTAGTTAACTTATATTCGTTGCACTAGTAGCTTTATTATTATTCACTATTTAATCTTTATTCTATAATACAAGACTTGGAGGCATATAAACACGTGCAGCCAGTTCCGAATCAAGTAGATAGAGTCCCTTTGTGTCTTTTCCAAACAGGTCATATCTTTTTATGATATCTTCGCTATTCTTTTCCTCTTCGCCCTGCTCCTTAATAAACCAATCAAGGAACTGCATCGTACGGAAATCCTTTTGCTCATAGGCAACCGCATAAATGCTATTGATGGATTCTGTTATTTTTTTCTCATGCTCAAACGCAGCATTTGCCGGTTCACGAAAATCATGGAAGATTATATCCGATGCTTTCACATTCTGCAAAATAGGCTTTTCGTTATTATTCATCAGATATTTCATAAACAGCATCGCATGGTCACGCTCTTCCTGAGTCTGAACATAAAACCAGTTGCCGAATCCATCCAGGTTCTGATCTGTATAATAACTGTAGATGTCCAGATAGAAGTATGCGGAATACCATTCCATATTTACTTGATTATTAAGCATTGAAACTATTTCTTTATTAAGCATTCTATTCATCTCCTTATTTATTATTTATATGATAATTTAATAATAGTAATTATTATTAATATTATAATATATCACTTTCTATATTTTGTCAAGGTTTAATTGGAAAGTTTTATAATAAGTGTTGTAACCATAAGTCAGATTTAATATACTCAAACTCCTCTTCGTTTCATAATTATTTTATATTAGTATTTTACCATATATCCCAAATAGATACAATTGAACACAAAATAAATTATTAACTTTCACTAACCTATTCTGCATATGTATCTGCTGTGTATACAATTACTAAGACCATATAGCTTCACAATTTTATTCACTCTTATTTTTTCTCTGATAAAGATGAACAATAAAAAATGATTATCCTGCAAACTAATTTTAGGATAATCATTAAAACATACTTTTAGAATTATGAAAGTGGTAGCTCTATAACAAAGGTTGCTCCCTTCTTTTCCACATCTTTAACACTAATCCTTCCCCGCTGCAACTCAATTAGTTCCTTTGCTATACTAAGGCCTAACCCGAAATGAGTATTGTCATTTCGTGATTTGTCAACGCGATAAAACCGATCAAATATTTTTTCTTTTTGTTCTTTACTAATGCCACAGCCATGATCCTCTACCTCCAAAAGAAAAACGGATCTTTTGATATAAGGCCTTAGAATTATAGTACTTCCGGCTGGTGAATAGCTGATTGCATTATCAATCAGAATTCCTATTACCTGTGTCAGGCGTCCCTTATCTGCTTGAATTCTTGGTAAAGCTTCTTCAGGCAGTTCCAAAGTAAGTATATGATCTTGATTCTTACAGAGTTCATAATAAGTATCATAAAGATCAATCAGATAGCTTTCAGTATCAATGCTCTCATATTGTATGTTCCATGTCTTAACATCGGATGAAGCAAGGATGAGCATATCACTGATTAGTCTGGACATATGTCTGCATTCTTCCACAATCTTTGGTACAAACCGTTTATTATCTACCTTGTCAATTAGCAGTGCCGTAGCGTTAGTTTGAATTACAGTGAGCGGTGAACGCAAATCATGGGAGGCAGCGGCAATAAATTCATTCTGCCTTTTCTGGCTTTCCACTGCCGGTTTCAAAGCTTTTCCGACAAAAAAGCAGCTAACAAGAAATAGTGCGAAGCATCCAAGTAAATCCCCTCCAACATATAATATGATCTGCCTGCTGATCAGGGCTTTTTCATGAGGATGAAACTGTAACAGGGTTAAGCTCATATAACCATTTCTTACCGGGATGTTGCAGACAGCACAATAGGCTGATGCATTTTTCTTATCTTTAATAGTAAATACCGAACTACTGTTTTTGTAGGTAGAATATACATATTTTGTAGTATCAATACCCTCTTCAAGAGCTTTCTTCTTCGCCTTTTTTACCATAATATTTCTTGAAACAGGAGGAATCCAAGAGCCTTCAAAAAAGAAGGGAGCACCATTATCTTCAATATATATGACAGCATTATAATCTATTTCCATTTTGGAAAGCCACTCGTTACTGATTGAAAATTCATTTTGAAGCTTATTGACAAGTTTATCCTGCAACTCTATAAATTGTTTGATATTATCTTCCCGCATTCTTGTTATATTAATATAACAGATACCCAGGACCACAACGCTTAAAATAGTACTTGTTATAATAGTATTCCATATAATCAGATTTCTTTTTATCTTCTGTATCATATTATCTATCTTCGATTTTTTCAAAACGGTAACCTACTCCATGTATTGTTTTTATTTGGACCTTATCTTGAATCGCCTTTAGGTGTCTTCTGATAAAATGTATATAGATATCTAGGTTGCTTTCTTCTACAAAATTGTCCGGCCCCCATACATGGGAAAGAATCATTTCTCTCGAAAGAGTCTGGTTCGAATTGCGGAAAAAATATTCTAGTAATTCAGTCTCCCTTTTTGATAAAGAGCATTTCTCCTTCGCAGTTCTTATGTATTGTTGCTTTACATCCAATTCTAGACCTGAAAAGCTTAATACTAATTGCTCCATTTTTTTAGGACGTCTTACCAATGCCCGTATTCTTGCCAGTAATTCTTCCATTTCAAACGGTTTTATAAGATAATCATCTGCACCTGAATCAAGACCGTCAATTCTGTCATGCACCCCGTCCATTGCTGTAACCATAATAACAGGGGTATATATATGTTCCTGACGGATTTTTCTTATTATAGTTAATCCATCCATAACCGGAAGCATTCGATCCATTATAATAGCATCATAAAACTGCTGCCTTGCATAATAAAGTGCATTTTCACCCGTATAGCAGGTATCAGCCATATAACCTTCATTTTGAAGTTGAAAGCTTATACTGTCACATAAGTTTTTATTATCTTCTATTATCAGTACTCTCATTGTCATCTCCTATATACAAGGCTTTTCAAATAATTATAGTTTATCATAATTCAGAAAAGAATTCCTTAAAAAATTTTGAAGGCGATGTTTCCTTTTTACATAAAAATCTATCTGACTTATATATTTTTATTTTTACATAAAGAAGCAGTAATAAATTAACCACAGTAAGTATAATACAGCTTAATTGAATCTTATTTCGTGCGATATCTATAGGCATGGGGATGCATTGATTTATCTGTAAGTTGTCTGCTTTCATCTGGTTATATTTATCTATATAAAAATTAAAATCGGACCATTTCGTCGGTATAAACTGGCTCGGAATATGAATTGAAAAATTTGTTATTCTTATCATGATAAAAATCATTAATATGGTACCCGTTCCATATAGGACAAGAAGCGCAATGGAATTATGAATGTTACAAGTACGTTTTATCATAAGGATTGCTGCGGCTAATACAATTATCCATAACGGTAGATTGCACAGGATATGCAGAAACCAAGTGATAAGAACTCCGTCGATTATAGCATTCGGACTTGGCAGTCCATTCTCTGCAAGCAGATTTTTGAGTTGGATGCCTTCATTATCGGCAATATTTTGCTTTACCTTTTTTGGATAAACCGCTTCGACATTTGAATATAAATAATTTTTGTCTGGAACCTGAATAAGCATCATGGTATCCTTTGATTTTACAACTCCTCTTACAGAATATTTTTTACCCATCCATATTATGGTATTGTTAATAATATCAGTACATCCAAATAATTGATATGCCATTTTTGAAGCTAATACACATCCATCAGCATCATTCTCATATACATAATTTCCACATACAAAATTCGCTGGACAGACCTGTGACATATCTCCATATACCTCTATGATATTTGTCTGGAGGGGTATATTTGTTATATTACTTTGAATTAATTCATTTTTACGTCTGTTCCATAAGGTCATATCCTGTAGCCCTGTCTGGGAATCATGTTTAACCTTTTCAAATATATTATCAATCTGCTTTGGTGTAACAGCAGCTTTGTCATACCGGATACTGACCGAGGACAAAGTACGCTCTGCATATTTTTCATAATGTATGGATACTCCCATAGAAACAATGAATAAAAAACTACACAATATGAGAGAAAAATGACTTCTGATTTTATATAACACAGTTATTCCTCCATATCTAATAGCAAGATTACTAGATTCTTCTAGTCACTATTGTCTAGCACGAATACGATCACCTACCGAGATATCTTTATTGCTACTTATGATTACATTATCCTTTTTAGGCAGAGAACTGGATATGGCAGCCATTGTTGAATCCTTATCTATTATAGTTACCTTTACTTTTTCTGCTATTAATTCTTCGCCTAATACGGTGTTTTTGGGTTTTGCTACCAAGCAATAGCTAGCTCCATCATCGGTTCGGATTGCTTCAATAGGAAGACAGATATCATAAAGTTCGGAGTTATTTATTATACTGGCGTCCATAATACTGCCGGGTATATAATAACCCTTCGGCATGATGGCTGTAATTTCAGCAATTTCATTACCCTGTACGTCTGTTGTAAATCGGAGTCCTTCCACTTTAACTGAGATGTGGTCAGTTTTTCCTTTTTGCGTAAGGACCATTTTATTACCGATGGAAACATACTCACCTTCCTCCTTTGGTACAGTAACTGTTATACCATAACTTTTGGTACCAATGGAGATGAAGGAATCTATAGTGGATTTTTTACCGGCTTCTACCGCTATATTGTCAATTGTTCCTGAAATAGGGGCAATTAACTTTCCTTTGTTTTCTTTTAACTGCTTCAAATCAGATACTGTCTGCTGCTTTTCCTTAATGGAAAGTCGAAGTACTTTGATACGTAGATCGGCAGCTGCTGATTGCTTTGACAAATTATCTTCATTTAGACTATCTCGGTCAATGGCCTCTTCGTAATCATTTTTTGCAATTAATAAGGCATTATTTGACGTTTCCACTGTCCGTTCTGCTGTTTTCACTGCCTGACCCTGTGTCTGCAGCTCCTGTTTTGCGGTATCAAGTTCTTGTTTTGCTTCAGAGGCAACATCCTTCTCGTCATAAGTACCGTTCTTAAGAGCATCAATATTTCCCTGAATTTTATCAAGTTTTCCCTGCTCTGAGGATAAGGCAAGAGCATTCTGACTTTTAATTAAATTCAGATCACTCTGCAGCTGATTTACACTTTTTTGTGCTTTTTCCAACTCCTTAAGGTGCTTCTGATATCCATTAATTCCATAGATGCATTGATTTATTTTTAATAACGCTGAATTTGCCTTTATATGGTCAGCATTTGATATGGCATACTTATAATTAGCTATCTCGGTTTTAATGACAGTTTCTTTTTTGTTTTCAGCTGCCAAATTATCTTTCGCATCTGTTACGGCTCTACGCGATTGTATGAAATCTGTTATATAGCTTGAAGCTTCCTCTGATGATTCAAGGTATTTTAATAGCTCCTTATCTGTTATATTATCTGTTATATTTATCCCGTAATTTCTTAGCTTAAGAGCCGCTGTATCACAATCATCATTTGCCCGAGAAAGAATTTTTTGTAATGCAATTACACTATCCTTATGCTTTTCGTAAGCATCTTCATCCCCATAAGCAAGGCATAGCAAATTTCCCAATGCATTTTGTGACGTGTCTGAATTGGTACTGCCGTATTGTATCAGATCATTTTGAACCAAGCTGTCTTTATTCGCCAGCTCCTGCAATGTTTCCTTGGCATCCTCTAATGCATTTTCAGCCAAATCACTGGACTTTTCATTGTTGATCATTACATTGTTATAGGAAACCTGTGCCTCTGTAAGTTCTTGAAGCTTATCTTTTAATATTGTATCCATATTGTCTTTTAAAGCTTTTTTGTAGGTTGCGTTTGCCTTACTCAGGTTAGATTTTTTATCTATATTAAGTGCTTTGGCAGTCTTTAAATCAGATTTTGAATTATCAAAATCCGTTCCTGCGTTATTATAAAGTAATTGATACTTTCCCTGTTCATTTAGATAGGAATCCGTAACACTTAACTTTTCTTGCTCGATCTGATTATCCAGCTTCTCAACTTCATCCTCTGCCAGGTTCAATGCATTATTGATATCAGCTTCATCTAAGATAAGCAGAACATCGCCTTTTTTAATCTCCTGTCCGGCTTTTATTTCTATTTTATTAACGCTGAGGCCCTCAGGAATTTTTACATACTTTTTGTAATTAGCAGTTATGATTCCTGTACCGTCAGCTCTAAAGGTAAGCTTACTTCCCAGTGGATTTTGAGTAATTACTTGCGCGATTGTAATAGAATCAACTGCCCTTGAGATTAATGTAAAAACCACAATTAATGCAAAGAAAACAACCAGCAGCTTTTTGGCTTTTTTTTGTAAATTTATCTGCTCTGTCTCTTTTTGTGATACAGCTGTTCGGCGAAACATAGTTAAATCCTTTTTAATGAAATCAATTGCCTTCATCATGTAATTCAACTCCTTTATATCTTATTGAAAAATCTTTCATCATAGATATTTTAATTCAGCTTTTCTACTATAAAGTACCATTCGAGTTAGTATAGTCTATTCCTTTATCCCCGAAGCCCGGATTCCATCCTCTAGGTAACTTTGCCCACATAAGAAAATCAGCAAGGCAGGTGCCATCATAATAACAGAGGCCACTAAGGATACACCCAGATTATCTGTCGAAATATTGGGAAGATACAGTGACAAAGGCCATTTTGATTTATCGGAAAGAAAAGTCAGGGACGGTTCTATCGCATTCCAATTTTCCAAAAAACCCAGAACGATGGCTGACATAATACCGGATTTACCCAAGGGAACTCCGATTTTCATAAAAATCTGCCATTCACTCGCTCCATCTATCTGAGCTGCTTCCGTAATAGCCAAAGGGATAGAAGAAAAAAATTTAACAACAATAAAGACCGGAAAAGTTGAAAATACGGCAGGTAATATAACACCGTAACACGAATTCAGAAGCTTCAAACGGTCAAGCACCAGATAACTTGATACCATGGTTACCTGAAAGGGCATAATCATTAAGACTATGTATATAGTAAACAGTATCTTCTTTAAGGGAAAATCCATTTTGGCAAATGCCCAAGCGGCTGGTACAGCTATGACAAGCTGACCTGCCAGAATGGGAAATACCTGCCCGCAGGAATTCCAGAACATTTTGAAAAAATCGGGTGAATCGAACAAAAGCTCTATATATGGTCTGAGAGTTGGGTATTGTGGTATAATTGGCCAAAATACATAGCCTTTCGCATCTGACAAAGCGGGAGACAGATTTCTTGTAATTTCATTGCTGCCCATAAAGGAGCCACTGATTTCCATCCATAAAGGTATTAGAATAAACATGGAAAATAGAAGCATGACAGCAGCTGCGGCATTTCTTTTTATATAAAAAATAATTTTTAGCATGGTAAATCAATCCCTTCATTGCCATTTACGTTCAATTTTTTGCAGAATCAAGATAAATAGTAGAATAGCAGCTGCCATCATTACGGCCGCAGCACACATTTTCTGAATATCCAGGTCTATAAACCAGTTGTTAAATAGGTGCTGCAGCATATAGATACTATCATGCGGATAATTTCCCGCAATTAAGTAGGCTTCCCGAAATACCTTGAAGGAATTTACGATAGATAAAACAGCCGCAATATAAATGGTAGGTATTAACTCCGGAAGTATTATATAACGCAACCTAGCGAGTGCCCCGGCACCATCAATTTTTGCCGATTCATAAAGGGAGACAGGAATATCAGAAAGCCCAGCCAACCATAGAACCATATCATATCCAGTATTCTTCCATATGTAACTGAATACCAGCACATAGAAGGCTTTATCGGTATTCATAAAATCGATGGCATTTCCACCAAACTTGCCAAGCAAGACATTTAATAAACCATTCTCATGAAACATTACCCTCCATAGTAAAACAACAGAGGCGACCGGTATAGCCATGGGGATTAAAAAAGTTGTCTTATAAAATCTATCATGCTTCTTAATACTATATACAATTACCGTAAACAGCAGAGATATGGCAAGAAGTAAAGGGATGCAGATACCGAGAAATTTGGCGGTATTCCCAGCCGCAAGCCGGAAAGCATTATTATTTATTACCATTTTATAATTATCCAAGCCTATAAATTTGCTGCTCATAGTCGCAAAAAAGGATCTTCGAAAAGCATCCAGAAAGGGGATCAGGACAAATATGGTTACCCCTAAAAGGCTTGGAGCTAGGAACGGGACCGTTCTTTTTAAATTACGAAATTTCATTTTGATAATCTCCGTTTAAACTAAAATATAAATCTCTGAAGGTTATAAATTCATTCACAGTGTTTATTCTGCTAATTGTATTTTTGTTTTTGCAATAATCTTATCTGCTGTACTATTTAACCCTTCTTTACCGCTTAGGTAAGCTTTGGTTTCTGAAATTACCATGTCAAGTAATTCCTGATTCACAATAACAGGGGAATCAGCTGCTTTAAATAAATCTAAAATATTTTGCATCTTTTCCTTACTGGGTTGAGATATACTGAAGTTATCCCATCCCATTTCACCAATAGGCTCCATTCCAAAATTCATAAGAGCCTTTTCATTAACAGGAAAGCCGTCACCTATTGCCGTCTTTTGCACTGATTCGTCAAATAACGCCCTTATAAATTTATTAGCAAGTTTTTTATTAGTACTAGCTTTATTAATACTAATCAATTGTCTTGGAGTAAATTCCTTGTTCACCAGCGTATAAGCTCCGTCTATCACATCATTGACAGCCAAAGGCTCATAAACACCCATCATATGCCATAAATCATTAATACCTAGCAGAGCATTTTTATCATAAATCAACCTGGAAAAGGTGGTATTACTCATTTCCATATATACAGGCAAATTCGTAGGCTCTTCCTTGGTCTTTGTCTGATCACTTATTATTTTCAGGTTCTGAAGAAAATTAATTAAACCGTCATGGTTAATGCCATTGTCCTCCAGAAAGCTGTTTGAATATAACCGATACAATATTGTGGTTAAATCAGAATAGGAAAGCACATTTGCGCCAAACAGCGGTATGGTAGAAGCTTTGGCATAATCAGCAAGGGTATTGATGGATTTTGCGGATGATACCGCCTCTTTATTACCAAATGCGATAGGTATGGTAATTCTAAGAGGTGCAGTATAAATTTTACCATCCTTAGTTTTAAAATTGTTCATTACATTATTTAGCACTTCACCGTTTTTAATAAGCGGATTAATAATGCCACTAATATCAGCCAATACATTCTTTTCAATATAGGAGTTCATTGGCAGCCCGTCTAATACCAGAATATCGGGACCTTTGCCAGCCAAGAGTTCTGTATTAAGAGCTTTGATCTGATCGTTTATTGTTGTCGAATGATTATCACCCATTAATACTTGATAATCAACCATTACATCAGGATTTGCCTGATTAAAATCAGAAATTAACTGCTTTATGGTAAAGCTTTCATTTAATGTTACAATAGATATTTTATTTACCGGAGCAAATGGAATATTTTTATCATATATATAATATTTCAAAGTACGAAGACCGTTTTCACCCTGATACATGATATAAAAATCATTATTACTTCCAAAAAGCATGGCGTCGGCATATAAGGTTGGCTTACTCATAGAAGCCCTGTCAGCGTCCAATATAGTTTCCCAGGTATCCCCTCCCTTTGCCATTCTCTCTACTCCATTATCATTAAGCAAAAACCAGTTGCCGTCTTTATCAACAGTAAATTTATTTATTTGGGAATCAATCATAATTGTCGAAATAGTCTTACCTGTATCCACATCGACGATTTTGCCTCCATCCATGTTTTCATTCATAGTCAAAAGTTTATCTCCAAAAAGAGAATACTGAAAATCACCTATTTTAAAGCTCACTTTTTCTTTTCCATCTTTATAAACAGTACAGGATCCGTAATAACTAAGTAAAACAGAATTATCTTTCAAAACGCTTATGCTATACGGAACTTTATTATAATCTACACTTTTTTTATAATCCTCCAGAATAATTTCTTTCGGATTTTCATTGTTTGTATTTTTTAGAATCTTTACCTTTTTTAGATTATCTTTCGAAAATGATACTACAGTATATCTTGTTCCATCATCAGCATAGGTTACAGCGTTCAACTTCATACCGTCTTCATTGAGCCATTTTGGAACGGTTCTTTCCCATGTAGTATCCTTCTTCAGGGTATATTTAATATTATTTTCGCCTTTTTTATGTTTGGCTAAGCTTGCGTAAATCTCCAATTCTCCTTTTGGGTTTTTTACCATAATGAATGCAATTTCCTCTCGTGACTGAATTGCCTTCGGCATATCAATTGAATTTTCAACATATCGCCCCATTGCAACCTTGGATACTTCCTTGTTTTTGTCAGAGTGGCTACAGCCAGAGACAGATGCTAAAAGAAGTGAAACTAATAGCAGTAAAACGAATATTTTTTTAATAAACATAATCTTCTCCTTCTATAATAGTTTGTTTTCTATCCATGATATGTAAAAATGAAATTTAAGCTTTATATCGTGGTCAGCACCAAGGATAATCATAGCGATTACGTCATGGATAATAATCTTGAATTATAATTTATCAGAAAATTCTTAAAAAATCTTTAAAGCTTTTTCTTGATTAATATAAGCTTGGGGACAATTTTTATATCTAATAGGAGCCTTCTCTTGCGATCTTTTACCTTACTCTCCTTCTATCTGGTTATATCTAAAAAAGAATGAGTAAAATTTGGGTCAGACACAAAATACATTAAATTCCAAATACAATGACAATTTCTCTTTCCTATGCTACAAGTATTATTATGGTAACAGGAACAGAGTCAATTTTTATTGGTTTGGGATAATTATGAGTGCTTGCCCTCTTATTTTACATAGGAGGAGGTGAACTTACCTTGACTAGATTACATAGAAAGGGGAGTGAACCTTATGACAGTTGCAGAAGCTTTATCTTTAATGATAGCATTTGCTACCTTTGTTATAGCTTTAATCACTCTTGTTGTTTATCTGATAAAGATGAACAACAAAAAAAGATTATCCTTAACCGTCCAAAGTGTAGGATAATCATTTTATTTAACGCCTAGGGCAGGCATAGGTTTTAACCCTATGTTTCCTGTTACCTATATTATAGCAGTAGCCTTTTTTTGTAAAGAAGCACGAGTAACAAATGAGAATCATAATTAAAAGTATAAATAAAAGTGATATTTATCTGCCATATTCTACACCATCTACAATGACAGACTCTACTGTTTCCAAATTTAACAATAGTCTAAATTCCTGATAAATACACTCTCTCCCATCGGTTGCATCAATAGAACCTGTAAATAGTGACTTGATATCAGATACATTAACGACCTGATTCTTAAATTTTATCTGTGTTTTATCCAATATTTTCAGAGAATTTTCTTTTGTATATTGCCAGCCTCCATTTTCAAAATCAAAGTTTTCCAGCTTCATTCCCATGGCAGATAATGATATCTTACTCCCTGAATCCTTGCCATTCTGAGATGTTAGTACTATTGTTGGTAATGATTTTGCCGAGGGGAGATCTACTTTGCCTAAGATTTCCCTTTGATCATCTCCTAGACAGCTTATCAAATTTAAATAAGTGAATGGTTTATCGACAGTTACATACCTTTTGGCGATATATAGTTTACCTTCTGCTGTAGATTTAACGTAATAATCCTCTGGAGGATCATTCTGGGGAATGACAAGGCTTGTAATGGTTTTATCTGTTACTTCATCTTCTTTATATTCCTTCTGATATCCGAAATAAAGACTCTTAGCCACTTCCCCAGGGTCATCATACACATTACCGACCGAAAAAATATACTTGCTGTCAGGATTAACATTTTCAATAGAATAATAGATAATTCCCATCTGAAGATCAGTATTTACAAGATGACCCAATATCTGAATTTTATAATCCCCTACTGATATAGGCTCCATCTCATTACTCATATATTCTTCAATTTTATATACATCATCTGCAATTCCTTCAAACTGTTTTTCAGAATTTAGTGCAAATAATTTATCCATGACTCCATTAGAATATGCCGCATAAACAACGGATGACATCATGGCAAATATAATTAGACATGCCGCTACTGCAGTGCCTTTTATATGATAGTGCGTTTTATAAGTTTTTTCCTTTGAAAATAACTGGTTATGCATCTGAGCCTTTTTCGTGTTACTTATTTCGATATGATTTAAAGAACTTTTTATTTCATTCATATTCTTCCTCCTTTAAAACATCTTTTAATATTTTTTTCGCCTTTCCTAACCTTGAGCGCATAGTAGAAGGGTTTTTATGGAGTATACCTGCAATTTCTTCCACGGAGTATTCTTCATAATAATGTAGATAAACCAAAGCTTTGTACTTGTATGGCAAATTAAGTACTGCATTCAGTACCGTATCGTTATTGCTAAACTCTTTTTGCTCGCAGCATCCTTCTGGAACACAATCCAAATCAATCTTGTGTTTTCTCCAAAAGCTCTTTAATACGTCTTTACAGCAATTTGATGCTGTGACAATCAGCCAGGCTTTTTCATGTTCTACATTCGTAAAATATAAATTTTTTTGTATCATTTTTAGAAAAGTATCATGAGTTGTATCATATGCCTCATGCTCGTTTTTCAAGTACATAAAGCAAATCCTGTAAACCATAGGACAATATTTCTCGTATATCTTTTCAAAGTAATCTCTGTTGTGCACAACCATATTATTTTTTCCTCCCTTCATAGATAATACGATTTGATTTATGTAAATGTCCAAATTAATATTTTATATCTTATTTAATTTAATATGATATAAACTAAGTGATTGAATTTATATATAATAAGTAATTCACTATTCCATATGTATCCTCCGATATAATAGGTAAATTAATACTCACATGGACACTGTTGATTATATTATTAAGTGGCTGTAATAAAAATTTGAATGGAGTGAACTCGATGAAATATGAAACACAAAAAATCATAGTAGATGATGCAGTAATTTCAACAAATGACGATTTTAAGATTATTGAACCTGTTTGGTGGAGTGTTAGCATTTATGATGGTGAAAAACAATACAACAAAGATTTAGAGAAATTTTCAGAACCACAGCGTTACGTTTTCGCTATCGAATGGTATATATCAGAAGTTAGTAACGGAGGACATGATCAATTCTATTTTAATTCAACTGGTATCGTATGGGAAGATGCTATGAAAGGATTTCAAGAAATAGGAGCAATGGAAAACTATAATATAATTAAGGAATCAGCTGATATGCTTGGTGGTAATCCAAATAAAGACAGAGAAAAACGTCAAGATGAATTGGATAAATACGAACCTAATTTCAGCGAGCTTGATGATAGGTGTTATGAATGTGAAAGTGATATGTTTGAAAAGCTTCTCGCATATATACAAACAAATGCTAAAGATTTTTATTTTAACGGTGAAGTTAAAATTCCTTAATAATGAATTGTATATGTAACAAATAAACATTTATATTTAGCTAATTAAGGAGGGATAAAAAGTCCCTCCTTTCATATACCTAAGCATTTTAGCTATTTATTAATGACTCAGTAAGCGATTAGTTTTGGGGGATTTCATTCTTGCAAAGGGTTGAAGTAAAATACTCGCATTTCCTAATAAAATTATAATGATCAATGGCGCTGAATGAAACCCACCCCTAAATTAGGCTCTTACTTTTAATTAACAATATAATTATTTAACGGTTTACATAGTAGTTCATTTATTTTCAGCTTATTCAGACTTCTTGTAGATGCTGCTTGCATAACCATAGCAGTATCAGCACCCGCACCGGTTCCTGCAATTGCTATAACGCTTTCGCCAAGCCTTAATAAGCCTCCATCAGTAGCCATTAATGTAATTTCATAGCAGACCTTTACTCCTTCACTAAAGCAACGAAGAAAATCTGCGATTATGGTCGGTGTGTTATTAGCATAAAGTTTTTCGGTATGGAAGAGCATTGTGCCAAAATACACCTCATGACCATTATTTCTTAATTGTTTTACTAATTCCTGTGGAAACAGATTATCCTGGCTGGAAAAACCATATTGATGCGCTACGACTATCAATTGAACCCCACTATCTTTAAAAAATTCCATTGCTCTTTTTGCTGTTTCTCCTTTTGTTGATGCCAAAACCAGCTTTTGAATATTCAATTCTTTTAACTTATCTGCCGCTATCTGAAAGGTCATTAATGTGTTATCCTGCTTCACATCTTCAAAATAAGTAATTCTCTTTTCCATATGTTTCCTCCGTTATAATAACTTACCTTCTGGTAATTTTATGATTTCATAGTAAAATATTATATTTCTTTAATCAAGTACGCACTTATTTGTAAGATAGTTACTGAATATATAGTGCATTCTATTCAATTGTATTTCAGCCAGTCTTTCTTCATTGTTAAGTCAAAACTCGGAGGGTTGAGTCACTATCTTCGCTTGACAACCCTCATTTTCCTGTTATACTAATAAAGTCGCAAGCCCTATAAAACCAAGGTCTTTGCAAATTATTCAAAAACGTCAGTTCGAGACCTTCCTGACGAAGGGATTATAAAACATCCCTTAAACAAAACTAAAGGAGAATAAAAATGAAAAGTAAAAAAACTATCTTTATCACAGAGGCTGCAGTTATTGCTGCCATCTATATCGTTCTGGTACTTGTCTTCAGCTTTATCAGCTATGGTCCGGTTCAATGTCGTATTGCCGAGGCGCTTACCGTACTGCCGTATTTTACCCCGGCTGCAATTCCCGGCGTCACCCTGGGTTGTTTCCTAAGCGGTGTCTTGATTCCTGGTACATCGGTTCTAGATATGGTATTCGGCTCCATGGCTACACTAATTGCTGCCTTACTATCTTATAAGTTGAGATTTAACAAATTTCTTGTTCCAATTCCACCAATTATAATTAATGCGCTTGTAATTCCTTGGATACTTAAATTTGCATATGGAGATGCACAGCCGGTTCCATTCAATATGCTAACCGTCGGTGCCGGTGAATTAGTAGCTGCCGGTATATTTGGAATGGTATTACTGTTCACATTGAACAGCATAAAACATATCGTTTTTCGCGGTAATAAATAATTGAGTTTTCATTACATCAAATAATAAGGTCTTTTTTAAGGAAGCATTCGGAATTATATTATTTAACGTTACTATTCACAGACGACTAAGCTCTTGAACACAGAACCTCGTGTAATACACTGTTTGAAAGACATGGTATCAGTTTTGTATGCCATAGCCGAACATACTTGTACGACTAAGGCATACAAAACTGGTGCTATGTCTTTCAACCTGCGTGTGAAGGAGGTTCTGTGTCCGACAGCTTAGTTGGCTGTGAATTGTAACTATTTAATACCGGGTGCTTTACCTTTATTATGGGAATATTTCCACAAATCATTTTAGGATATTTGTAAGATATTGAATAGATTCTGTTTACATTATTCTTAATGGATGGTAAGATACTTATTGCTGGGACAACCATGTAGAGTAAGTGAATTTATGAGGGAAGAGACGATGCAAAGAGACGATAATAATAGAGATAATCGCAACCAGAGATGGATTGATATACCAACCTTCGTTAATAGCGGAAGCGAAGTAAACCAGATGTCAAGTAATATAAAAAAACGAAACTACGATTATGATGATAGTAATACATTTGTAAAGGAGGTAAACTCATCCTTGGCCAGACAGGTACGTGACGATTTAGAAAGAAAGCCTAAGTCAGGCAGCAACCGAAAACGTAAAAAGAAGAAACGTTCTACAAGAATATTAAAAGTATTACTTTTTACTTTACTCACAGTGGCTGTACTTGGCTGTATATTAGTATTTACCCCTGCAGGAAAAAAGCTGGTGGCAAAAATCGCTACAGAATATATTTATCACAATTTGGACTATCAGAAAACCGATAAGACCGATAAAACAGATAGCACTGCTGTAAGTACCAAACCTGCCGATAAGATTGTTAATATACTTCTGATCGGTATTGAAGAAATTAAAAACGCAAAAAATACCGACTCAATGATAATTGCAACTATGAATACCGAGACCCATACTCTAAAGCTTACCTCTTTAATGAGAGATTTATATGTTGATATTCCGGGGTATGATAAAGGGAGGCTGAATTCTGCATATTCCAAAGGCGGCATTGATAAACTATATAGTACCATTGAGACAAATTTCGGAATCAAAATGGATGGTTATTGTATGGTTAATTTTGAGAAGTTTCAGCAGATTGTAGATATGATTGGAGGCGTCAAGGTTACCTTAACTCAAAATGAGGCAAATTACCTTAATACAACTAATTATATATCCAAGAAACAATTCCGTAAAGTAAAGGCAGGAACCCAGACCTTGAATGGTAACCAAGCTTTAGGCTACTGTAGGGTACGTAAAAGATCAACCTCTACGGAAAGCAATGATTTCGGCAGAACCCAGCGACAGAGAATTGTTTTAAAAGCAATTTATAGTAAGATAATGCATAAAAATATTTTAGAGTTGCCCGGCTTAATGAATAAGATACTGCATGAAGTTCGTATTCAGACCGATATCACAAAGGCTGAGTTTGAACGATATTTTGAAGAAGCAATGGATTTAAAGGTGAAGGATCTAGAAAGCCATCGTATTCCTGCCGATGGTAGTTATAAAAACGAAACTCATCGATTGGGAAGTGTTAACCAGGAAGTCCTTGTACCTACTGATTGGAATGCTACTCGTCAAGAGATCCATGATTTTATCTACGGAAATGCAAGCGGTAAAGAGACTTCCAAAGATAATGCGACAGCCATCGGAAAAACTTCCGATTCCGGTAGCACGCAATAATGATGTGTTAGGCCAATTGATAACACCGGATATATTTATAAAGTAAGTAATAAAAAGATATACACAAAGGAGCAGCTTCATTAGTTAAAACTTTTGAAGCTGCTCCTTACTATTTCTGATTATTTTTATTTCTGTTTATTTTTATTTTTGTTTTTATCTACTTTCTCTGCCCGAAAGAGCGCGTATCACTGATTTCCTGCTTCTTCTTTCACAATCCAAAAAATTTTCTGCTTCATTAATATTTCCCAGCATATGTGCATCAGAATCGGTAATGATATTACATTTTTTTAAATACGGATTTCTTTCTGACAACTCTTGCAGATGTGTCAGATTGGCCAGCTCCGCACAGGGGAAATCGGCATTCGGTGATACAAAACCAAGATTTGATATTAAACTGTTCGAATTCTTATCCAGATGAGCAGGTATATAGATGCCATGGTATTCCTGCATCAAATCACTTAGCTCATCAAATGAAATATCAGTAGCATTAATCAGAAGATAAGGCTCTGTTCCTATCCTATTATCTTCTTCATCATATATCTCCTGTTTTCCAAATACGTTCTCATCGTTTGGTATTTTTAATAGCTTTGAGGAAACATATTCACCAAATCTTATTGCATCATCAAGCTCTGCAAATAAGCATAGAACATGGACTTCCTCCATCGTACAGAGTTCCATGCCGGGAAGCGCAATCATATTATATTGTTCTGCCAGCTTTAATACAGCCGGACAGTTTTTACAGGAATTATGATCTGTAACGGCAATCACATCAAGGCTTTTTAAATAAGCCATTCCGACTATATTGGATGGAAGCATATCCTCATCACCGCAGGGAGAGAGACAGGAATGGATATGCAAATCATATGATAGTTTAAGCATTCTGTCTATTATGTACCATTAGGGCTGCATCAAAGATCGGAAGTGCCGTCTCAAACACCGTTATACCCTGTTCTTTTGCTTTTTCTAATGTAGGTACATCCAGTCTGCTTCCTTCCGCCAGTATGATACAAGCGGTATCCGCAAGTGCTGCAACTGCCAGAGTATTGATATTACCCATAACTGTTATCCATGCTGAATTTGCGGGCATCTTACCCATGGCAATACTTAAAAGGTCACAGCAGTAAGGTACTGATATCTCCCTTTGTATGTTATCTCCTTCATTCAGCACCTTAAAATCTTCTATTTGAAACAATTCATTTACCTTCATTTTAACCTCCAATAACTTTGGTGAGCATACACCAGATGTATTATTCTAAAAAGGATTAGGGTGTCAAAAGTAAGATTTATGTAGTGAGATGAATATTTGTGCATATATATCCATTAATCTAGTTTGTATTTAATTTTTGACATCCTAATCCTAAGAAGCCGATCTCTATGATATATTCAATCGATCTTAACATTACGGTTTTTTCATATCAAGCTTCGATAACTCGTCGGACAGTTTATGGATATAATCCCTGAGAATATGGATACAGTCCTGTTCATTTGCAACACCTCGGACTATATCTTCTGCAAGAGCTTTACAGGTAGGTGCACCGCAGGAACCGCAATCTAGTCTTGGGAACTGCGCACAAAGTTCATCCACCCTGGCCATATTTGCAATACTTTCCTTCATATTATTCCCTAGCTTAAATACTGGTTCATAGTTTACTTCATCATTCCAGAAGCTCTCCAAATTAGATTCATTAACAATATGGGAGCAAGCAATCGGAAGATACTTTCGAAGGCGCAAAAGCTTCACCTTTGCCAGGTAGGGATTCTCTATTGTTAAAACCCCTCCGACGCAACCACCAGCACAGGCATTTAATTCTATGAATTCCAATTGATCAAATTTCTGATCCTCTAAATCTTCCAATACTTTAATTACATTCTCGATTCCGTCTGCTGCCAAGTAATTATCCGTAAGCAAGCTTCCTGCTTCCCCTCCGGTACTCCCCCAGCCGATTCCGATACGGCCGGATATTCTAAGCTCCAGAGGGTTATCAATACTTTGCTTCATCAGAGGCAATAGTATTGGATAAACCTCTTTAATTGCAAGCACCCCATCAATTTCACTATGATCCAGTCCAATCGGTGATTTAACCGCAGTCATTTTTGCCGGACAGGGAGAGATGAAAATAATTCCTATTTTATCCTTTGGAAGACCAGTTTTCTTCATAGCCTTCTCTCTGGCTAAAGTTGCTGCCAGATCTACCGGAGCGCAGACCGGCAGTAGATGCTCTATCAGATTTGGAAAACGAACCTGTATTAATCTTACCACGGATGGACATGCAGTACTGATAATAGGCCATTTTTCCTTATGTTCATTTACATATTTTCTTGTAACATCTGATACAAGCTCAGCAGCCCCGCTAACCTCAAAGACATCATCAAAACCCATCTTTATCAAAGCCGTTAGAACAATATTAATATCCTCTAAATGATTGAACTGTCCATACAGGGATGGTGCCGGAAGCGCTACCGTATATTCATAATTCTTCATGATATCCGGTGAATCATATGTAGCCTCTTTTGCATGATGAGGGCATATGCGGATGCATTCGCCGCAATCGATACAAAATTCTTTTGTTATTACGGCTTTTCCGTTACGAACACGTATTGCCTGTGTAGGGCAACGTTTAATACAATTGATGCAACCCATACACAAATCTTCCTTCAAATGAACAGAAGTGAAAAATTTACCCATTAACCTACCTCCCCGTTAAGTATGTTATGTCGGATCTAGCTACTTATTCAATTACAGTTAAGCCATACAGCTAAACTACAACAAATGATGCATAAATATTATGGATACTGCATAATTTCGCAAATGTATGTAATCGGGTTTTATGTGACATTATCTTTGCATCACTAACAAATATGCATCTCGTCATCATAGACTGAAAAAGATTTATTCGTTCATCTTTATTTTCATTTTAACAGTTGTTCCAACCCCAAGTACACTGTTAATTATCATTTCATCCGTATACTTTTTCATATTTGGAAGACCCATACCAGCTCCAAAACCAAGGGAGCGGATATTGTCCGGAGCAGTAGAATATCCGGCCTGCATAGCCAGTTCAATATCTTCTATGCCCGGCCCTTGATCCTTTAATATCATATTAATCTCCTCCGGAGATATAATAACATCGACCGTTCCTCCATGCGCATGAATTACCATATTGATTTCACCCTCATACATGGCAATGGAAACTCTTCTGACGATGTCCGGATCAACACCCATCTTCTTTAATCTGCTCTTTACACTGCTAGAGGCTTCTCCGGCCCTTGTAAAATCATCTGCCGGAACTTGATAAGTCATCATAATTGTATCACTCACGATAATTCTGACCCCCCCGTAAGCCTTTCTCGTATAACATACCACAGGCGGAAAACATTCTATGTCCTGTGGAGAGGATTGCAATTCCTTTCTCTTGTGCCATTGCAATCATAGCTTCATCCGGTAGTTTACCTCTAACAAATACAATACAAATAATATCCATCATTTCACAGGTTCGAATTACCTGAAGATTACAAAGCCCTGTTAACAATACTGACTGATCCTTCATAAAAGCAAGCACATCACTCATCATATCCGATCCACAGGCTGTGTGCACCTCCCTGCCTGCCCATTCCTCACCGACAATATACTTCGCTCCTAATACTTCTCTGATGTCATCAATCGTCATTTTAATCCTCCAATCCACCATGATTTTCCATGCTAACTTACATACTACCCTTAGCGATAGTTTGTGCTAATACGTCGGAAACGCACTTTGGGAAGTCCTGGCACAAACTTGTGAATTATACTTTTTATAATTTACCCTAACTTCTTTATGATTATATCGTCTGGTTAAATACTTCAAAAGAACTGGTCGTAACCTTTTTTGCCATTACTAAAGCAGCACTGGCATTAGCCATTAATAATTGATAATCATGTATCCCCTTATGGACAGCAATTCCTATACTAATGGACATAACATTCTTCGTATAGGAATAGGAATATGCCTCCTCTATCATCCTACATAGCTTCTCCGCCATTTCATAGATAGCAACATCTGAAGAAATATTCTTCATATAAACGACAAATTCACTTAGTCCAAGCCTGCCAATAATATCAGTAGTGCGAAAATTCTTTATGAGCAGATCCCCTATTTCCGTCAGTACGTTTTCTCTGCTCAGTGATTTTCTGATCTCATTCATGCTTTTATAATTTCTTAAATCAATTAAGAACAACGCTGAACGTGTATCGGCTTTCTGTTTTTTAACAGCTTCCATGATAAGATGTTCTGCGGATTCCTTGTTAAAAACCTTTGTTAATGCGTCTGTCTGTGGCTGATATTCTTCCTTATCTTCTTCCACATGATTCGTTAAAGATAATTTACCGACTACCTTATATGGATTCTTATTCTCATCAAAAATAATGGAAGCATAACAGTAATACCAGCAGGCTTCCCCATCCTTCTGTATCAGTTTCAGTTTAAATCTTGCCTGTTTTCTACCTCTCATCATATTGTTGTATATTGAAATAACTGCCGGCAATTGATCCTTATAAATTATTTTTGTTTCCTCAAGCTTGTTACGGAACCCTTTTATCACTGATTCCTTGCCGAATACTTCTCCGAAAAGTTCATTGAAGGAAAGTGTATCAGTTGCAATTTCATATTCAAAAAATAATTCCTTGGACAACTCAATAATTTTATTATGATAATCAATTGTTTGTTCCAGCTTTTTATACTTAATCATTAACTCCGTGATATCCATAGCTGTACAGTAATATATCGGTACTGTTTTCGGACCGGATTGATAAGTTTCCTCTGTCCTGTTGCCATTAATCATAACCCATTTAAAGCTTCCATCCTGCTGCAGTATACGAAAATTAATACTAAACATATTATCCTTCCGATGCTTTTGGGAAGCAATCTGCTGCGTCACATATATAATATCTGCCGAATAAACCAATTTTAATAAAGCTAAAGGAGCCTTAACAATCATTTTATCAGCGACATTTTTAATTAGTGAGTAAAACACATCCGTTGTATAGAGTATTGTGAGCATTTCGTCAAAGGCCAGTTTAACGATGCCTCCAGGTGATTTCAATAATAACCGATCTGATTCTTGTTTACTTATCTCATCCATAAACTTCGCCTTCCTACTATAAGTTTCACTCATTTTTCTTATTTGCCGCAGAGTACGACTTTACAAAATACCATTCTTTCCCTTTAGCAATAATTATATCATGAATATAAAATGACAGCAATTATAATCTCGAATTGCAAATACATGTTTTTTATTCTACTATTTTGTCAAATAATTTTATTTTAAAGTTCAAAGCTTATACACGTTGCATAGAACTATTTCTTATAAGATACGGATTGTTGTTAATAATTTTTGTAGATTTTTTAACATACTTATGGTATAATGTCAATGTTTGTGGAGACACAGTTTAATTCAAGGAGGTTAAAAAATGGGATCGCAAAACAACACAGTACCCTTTGCAGGAACAAAAGAGCAGGAAGCTGAACTTTTAAAAGTCATTGCTGAACACAAAGATGACAAAGGTGCTCTGATGCCCATATTACAGAAGGCACAAGGAATTTATGGTTATCTTCCAATTGAAGTTCAGACCATAATATCCAATGAAATGAATGTACCATTGGAAAAAGTATATGGCATTGTAACATTTTATTCACAGTTTTCACTTAATCCAAAAGGGAAATTTAATATCTCCGTTTGTTTAGGAACCGCATGCTATGTTAAGGGCTCCGGAGACTTATTTGACAAACTTAAGGAACTGCTCGGTGTAACAGATGGTGGATGCACCGCAGATGGAAAATTTTCATTAGAGTCCTGCCGTTGTATCGGTGCTTGCGGACTTGCGCCTGTATTAACTGTTAATGAAGACGTATATGGTAAATTAACCGTTGACGACCTTCAAGGTATTTTAAAAAAGTACGAATAGTATGATGACGGAAATATCTCTTAATGTATTAGATGTTGCCAATAATTCAATTAGCGCAGGTGCTGATCTAATTGAGATTAAAGTTCAGATACAGAGAGACCAGGATTTACTTAGGGTAATTATTACCGATAATGGATGCGGAATGACAAAGGAACAACTGAAACAAGTTGAAGATCCTTTCTATACAACACGTACTACCAGAAAGATCGGGTTGGGAGTTCCATTTTTTAAAATGGCAGCATTAAGTACGGGTGGCACCTTTCAAATAGATTCAGCGCCAGGAAAGGGAACTACAGTAACTGCTGAATTTAAATTATCCCATATTGACCGTATGCCATTAGGTGATATGAATTGCACGATACACACATTAATCACTTTGAATATGCAGATAGATTTCATTTATAACTATGAGTTTGATGGTAATCATTTTACTTTGGATACTAGGGAATTTCGTGAAATTCTTAACGATCTTCCTCTAAATTCCCCCGAGGTATCTGCTTATATCAAAGAATTTCTGGATGAAAATCAAAAAGAGACAGATGGGGGAAATTTGATATAGTTAATTAAATCATCAACTCATTAGTATTGGTAACTTATTATTTTAGTTATATTAGGGAGGAAAAGATCCCCTCTTTAAGCAACGCAAAATGTAGTTTTTATTAAGGAGGATTAAGCATGAAATCTCTAGAAGAGCTTAAAGCAATCAGAGAAAAGATGCAGGGTCAAATTGGAATTCGCAACGAATCCAGTGACCAGACCCGTGTAATTGTTGGTATGGCTACCTGCGGTATCGCAAGTGGTGCAAGACCTGTTCTTACCGCACTTTCCGATGCTGTTCAGTCAAAAGGACTTAGTAATGTAGCCGTTACCCAGACTGGATGTATCGGCTTATGTCAGTATGAACCAATCGTAGAAGTATTGGAACCAGGCAAGGATAAAGTAACTTATGTAAAGATGACTCCTGAGAAGGCGCTTGAGGTTGTTGAACAACACTTAATTCGCGGTCAGGTAATAACTAAATATACCATTGCCGAGGTACTCGGTTAATCTGAAGGAGGACTCATTATGTATCGTTCACACGTATTAGTTTGCGGTGGTACCGGATGTACTTCCTCTGGAAGTGTTAAAATCATCGAGGCACTGCAGGCAGAAATCAAAAAAAATGGTCTTAGCACAGAAGTTGCTGTCGTACAGACAGGCTGCCATGGTCTTTGTGCATTAGGACCGATCGTTATCATCTATCCGGAAGCAACCTTCTATGCAATGGTTCAAGAAGATGATATTGCGGAAATCGTATCCGAGCATTTATTAAAAGGTCGTATCGTTACCCGTCTCGTTTATAAAGAGACTATTACTGAGGATGGAATTCAGTCCTTAAACGAAACCGACTTCTACAAGAAGCAGCACAGAATCGCTCTTCGTAACTGTGGTGTTATCAATCCTGAAAACATTGACGAATATATCGGTACCAACGGCTATGAAGCTCTTGGTAAGGTTTTAACAGAATATACTCCGGATCAGGTTATTCAGACAATCTTAGATAGTGGTCTTAGAGGCCGTGGTGGCGGTGGTTTCCCTACCGGTTTAAAATGGAAGCTTGCTAAGGGAAATGATGCTGACCAAAAATATGTCTGCTGTAACGCTGACGAAGGTGACCCGGGTGCATTCATGGACCGCTCCGTATTGGAAGGCGATCCTCATGTTGTACTTGAGGCTATGGCTATTGCAGGTTATGCAATCGGCGCATCCCAGGGTTATATCTATGTTCGTGCTGAATATCCGATCGCTGTAGATCGTTTAAAGATTGCTATCGATCAGGCAAGAGAATATGGATTATTAGGTAAGAATATTTTTAATTCCGGCTTTGATTTTGATATTGACTTAAGACTTGGAGCAGGTGCATTCGTATGTGGTGAGGAAACAGCTCTTATGACCTCCATCGAAGGTAACCGTGGTGAGCCTCGTCCTCGTCCTCCGTTCCCTGCACAGAAGGGTCTTTTCCAAAAGCCTACTATCTTAAATAACGTAGAAACTTATGCTAACATTCCTCAGATTATCTTACATGGTTCTGAATGGTTTGCTTCCATGGGAACAGAGAAATCCAAGGGAACAAAAGTATTTGCACTTGGTGGTAAGATCAACAATACCGGTCTTGTGGAAATCCCTATGGGAACTCCCCTTCGTGAAGTTATTGAAGAAATCGGTGGTGGTATCCCGAATGGCAAGAAGTTCAAAGCAGCTCAGACAGGTGGACCATCCGGTGGATGTATTCCGGTGGAGCATTTTGATATACCGATTGATTATGACAACTTAATCAGTATCGGCTCCATGATGGGTTCTGGCGGACTAATCGTTATGGATGAAGACAATTGTATGGTTGATATCGCTAAGTTCTTCCTTGAGTTTACAGTGGATGAATCTTGCGGGAAATGTACTCCTTGCCGTATCGGTACAAAACGTCTCTATGAAATCCTCGACAAGATTACGAATGGTCAGGGCACTATGGAGGATCTTGAGAAGGCTGAAGAGCTTTGCTATTATATTAAAGATAATGCACTCTGTGGTCTTGGTCAGACAGCTCCTAACCCTGTATTATCAACCTTACGTTATTTCAAGGATGAATATATTGCTCACGTTATCGACAAGAAATGTCCGTCAGGCGTATGTAAGGCTCTCCTTTCCTACACAATAGACGCTGACAAATGTAAAGGATGTACCTTATGTTCCAGAGTATGTCCGAATGCTGCTATCACCGGCAAGGTTAAGGAAGCACATGTTATCGATTTGAGTAAATGTGTTAAGTGTGGTGCTTGTATGGAAAAATGTAAATTCGGCGCTATCTCTAAGAAATAACATTTGAATCTATAGAAAAGAGTCAATCGTGACTTTTCTAATCTATTTGAAGATGGAGGTTAGTAATGGAAACTGTTAATATAAAAATAAATGGTATGCCAGTTGAAGCACCTAAGGGCTCCACGATTCTGGAAGCCGCCAAGCTTGCTCATATCGATATTCCAACCCTTTGTTTCTTAAAGGGCGTTAACGAAATTGGTGCCTGCCGTATCTGTGTTGTTGAAGTTAAAGGAGCAAGAAGCCTTGTTGCTTCCTGTATGTATCCAATTAATGATGGCATGGAAATTACGACAAATTCACCAAAGGTACTTGAATCCCGTAAGAAGACTTTAGAGCTTATCTTATCCGATCATGACAGAAAATGTTTATCCTGTGTACGTAGCGGTAACTGTGAACTTCAGAAGCTTTGTACCGACCTTAAGGTTGAAGATGAAGGCCTTTATGATGGTTCTCGTAACTGTTATGCAATTGATGAATCCTCTGCTCACATGCTTCGTGATAATAACAAATGTATCCTTTGCAGACGTTGTTCTGCAGTATGTGAAAATGTTCAGGGAATCGGTGTAATCGGTACTAACGAACGTGGTTTTGACACCAATGTTGCATGTGCATTTGATATGGGATTAGGCGATACAAGCTGTGTATCCTGTGGACAGTGTATCGCAGTATGTCCTACCGGTGCACTTACAGAGAAGGATTCCACAGGTGAGGTTTTTGCCGCACTTGCAGATCCTGACAAATATGTTATTGTACAGACTGCTCCTGCTGTTCGTGCCGGACTTGGAGAAGCCTTCGGTCTTCCGATCGGTACCAATGTTCAGGGCAAAATGGTTTCTGCTTTACGTCGTTTAGGCTTTGACAAAGTATTTGATACTGATTTCTCAGCAGACCTTACGATCATGGAAGAAGCTAACGAATTACTTGATAGAATTAATAATGGTGGTGTTCTGCCATTAATCACTTCCTGTTCACCCGGTTGGATTAAATATTGCGAGCACTACTATCCTGATATGTTAGATAATTTATCAAGCTGTAAATCTCCTCAACAGATGTTTGGTGCTATTACTAAGACCTACTATGCTGAAAAGAATAATATTGATCCAAAGAAAATTGTTATGGTCAGCGTAATGCCTTGTACTGCTAAGAAATTTGAAATTGGCAGAGAGGATCAGAGCGCTGCAGGTGTTCCTGATGTTGATATTTCTATCACAACACGTGAACTTGCTAAAATGATTGACCGTGTAGGTCTTAACTTCTTATCCCTGCCTGATGAAGACTTTGATGATCCGCTTGGTCGTTCTACTGGTGCTGCTGTTATCTTTGGTGCTACCGGCGGTGTTATGGAAGCAGCTCTTAGAACTGCAGTTGAGACTTTAACCGGTCAAGAGCTTCCTAACCCTGAGTTCAAAGAAGTCAGAGGTGTAGAAGGTATTAAAGAGGCTACTTATAAGGTAGCTGGTTTGGATATCAATGTAGCCGTTGCTTCCGGCCTTGCAAACGCAAGAGAGCTTCTTGAAGATGTTAAATCCGGTAAGAAGAATTATCACTTTATCGAGATTATGGGCTGCCCTGGCGGTTGTGTAAACGGCGGCGGTCAGCCTCAGCAGCCAGCGACCGTAAGAAACTTTGAGGATATCAGAGCTCTACGTGCTAAGGCACTTTACAACATTGATGCGGAAATGCCTCTTAGAAAGTCCCATGAGAACCCTGCTATCAAGGCACTTTATGATGAGTATCTTGGCAAACCGGGAAGCCATAAAGCACATGAGATTCTTCATACTACTTATATCAAGAGAAGTATCAATTAGTAGTTTATTGAACCGTATCTATTTAAGCTCTTTTTACAAATAGTTGAGGAGGATTCCTTGAATCCCTCCTCTTATATAAAGAACCCTGACATTAGTCATATGATAATGTCAGGGTTCTTTAAACATGTTAATTTAAATTTTAGTTCGTATTTTTAAATTATACTATTTTGATTCTTACCATTCATGATATAATTATATAGTACTATACTATAAATTTGATCATCAAAGATAGGTAATTGCAAAATTATATAGATTTTTTAATCTAAAATTTATAAATTATGCAATTACCTATTATAAAAAACAAGAGAGGAGAAATACGATGAAAGTAAAATGGAAAGTAACTTTAATACTTGATGTTTTATTATTAGCCATAATCATTTTATCCAGTCATATGATCAAAGTAAAAGTAACAGAACTAATTAATCATGAAGCAAATGAAGAGCTTAAGAACTACTCATCACTAGGTTTGACATTGTTAAATTCAGTATATCCTGGTGATTGGAGGGAGGATGGCGGTAAATTATATAAAGGTGATACTACCATGAACAATAATTTTCAGATAGTTGATTCTATTACCAATCAATCTGGTATTCTTGCAACTATATTCTCCGGGGATACTCGTGTATCTACCACTGTAACAAATGATCAGAATGAGCGCTCATTAGGTACTAAGGCATCAGATAAAGTGATAAATACTGTCTTAAAAAACAATAAAACATTTAAAGGTCCTACTATTATTAATAATAGAGCTGCAGTAACTTACTATGTGCCTCTTCAAGATAAAAGCGGTAAGGTTGTTGGTATGTGGTTTGTAGGAGAATATTCCGACATCATCACCAAAAAAATAAACAACGCCATGCTATCCATAGCTGGATTCCAACTAATATTACTTTTAGTAGGTTCCGTATTTGCATATTTTATGGGATATTATATTGCTAAAGCTTACAGTACTATTAAAAAAGACGTGGAAAGAATGGAAAACGGAGAGTTTAAGCTTATGTCCTCTACTAAAGGTATTACCAGAAAAGACGAAGTTGGTGATATTATCCGTTCTTTTGTAAATATGCAGGAGAAAATAAGGAGCATCATAAGCTCTATCCAAAATTCAACCGGTAATATCACAGAATCATCACGAGTTTTGGTAGATGGAGCCAACAATGTATATCAAGATGTTGAAAATATATCCGCAACCACAGAGGAATTATCCGCAGGTATGGAAGAAACAGCAGCCTCTACTGAGGAAATGAATGCTGCTTCCTTATCTATTGAGGAAAAAATCAGCCATGTAACCAGTCAAGCAGTCAATGGCCAAAATATTGCTGCTGAGATTAAGAGCAGGGCGGAAAGTCTTAAAAACGTAGCTCTGGAATCGCAAAAAACTGCGGTTGATATCTATCATAGTACAAACAAAAGGCTGAGGCAATCAATTGAAAAAGCGGCTGCAATTAACGAAATTAAGGCATTGTCCAAGACAATCCTCGATATTACAGCGCAGACTAATCTTCTCGCATTGAATGCCTCCATAGAGTCAGCCAGAGCTGGAGAAGCCGGCAAAGGATTTGCTGTAGTTGCTAATGAGATATCAAATCTAGCGCAGAACTCTAAGAACGCCGTATCGCAAATAGAAGAAATCTCAAATGATATTTCCGAAACAGTAGAAGAAATCGTTACAGATTCTAAATTTTTACTGGACTTTATGGATACAAAGGTTATCAAAGATTATGGTATACTTGTTAATACCAGTGAGCAGTATGACAGCGACGCTGTTACGATTGAGAATATGGTTACAGATATCAAGAATTCTGCTGCTCAGTTAAGTGAATCCATTGAATACATACATAAAGCAATAGGCGAGGTAACCATTTCATCTCAAGAAGGTGCCAAAGGCTCTTCCGACATTGCAGAAAAATCGACATCAATTTTCCGTAAAACAAATGAAGTATTGGAGCAAGCGAATAAGAATGAGCAGATAGCGAAAAATCTACATGAACTTGTTCAATTTTTTAAGATATCTCAAGAATAGTAATCATAGGAATTATGCTAAATGAGCACTAATTATAATAGCTTTGCAATGTCTAACATCATCAATCGTATGATTATAAGATTGGAAAGGAATAATTAAAGTATATATATCTTAGCTTTTATAAGCTAATGGCTTCGGCTATGGTAATAATTGAGAGTGTCTTTTATGTATACAAGAATATTCACCAGATAATGAGAAAACGCCCCGGGGAAAGGGCGTTTCTCATAACTGGGAACAAATATATTTAGGGGAATATATATAATTGGGGATATTATATATATTTGGGGTAAGCAATTTTACTTGGAAATTATACCTAATATCCTGAGGATAAACTTATTCTTATTATATTAAATCGTAGGACTAGGATGTCAAATTTAAAAATATCTATCAAGCAATCCCTTGAATGCTTTGCCATGTCTTGCTTCATCCTTAGCCATTTCATGAACGGTATCATGAATTGCATCAAGATTAGCTACCTTCGCACGGGTTGCAAGATCTTTCTTGCCCATGCAAGCACCGTTCTCAGCGTCTACTCTCATCTGGAGATTTTTCTTAGTGCTGTCTGTAACAACTTCACCTAAAAGCTCTGCAAATTTTGATGCATGCTCTGCCTCTTCCCAGGCTGCTTTCTCATAGTATAATCCAATCTCAGGATAACCTTCTCTATGGGCAACTCTTGCCATTGCAAGATACATACCAACCTCAGTGCATTCACCCATGTAATTATCTCTTAGATCCTTGAGAATATCTTCGCTGACACCTTTAGCTACGCCAACTACATGTTCATCCGCCCAGAACATTTCCTCTGACTTCTCAGCAAATTTCTCCTTAGGTGCTTTACAGATTGGGCAAGAATCCGGTGCACTGTCACCCTCATGTACATATCCACATATTTGGCATACAAATTTTTTCATATATTAGATCTCCTTTAATTTATTATTATAATATTAGTAACTATTACTGATATAATTATAATAAATCATTAACGGTTAATTGTCAAGACACTTTTTATTCATTTTCTACAATTTTATAATTACCAATTAATTATTAAGTTCCTATCACGTTAAAAGTCACACAAAATCCTAGAGATTCTTGTGTGACTTATAATAAAGTATATCTATTTAGTATTGTTGTTAGTCGGTACAATCAGGACACAGACCATAAAAATAAGTAACATGCCCTTCTATCTTCCCTCCGAATTTGGTTCCTGCAATCGCATTGATATGTTCGATAGATTCCATATCTATATCTAGCACTTTGCCGCATGCTCTACATAGAAAATGATAATGCAACTTTGGATTCCCATCAAAATGATCACAGCCATCCTGACAATTTATCTTAAGTATCTCACCTTGATCAGCAAGCAAATTCAAATTGCGATATACTGTACCCAAGCTGATATTAGGGTAAGTAGATCGTATATTCATATAAACGGTATCAGCCGTTGGATGCTCCTTCGTACTGGCAAGGTATGCTTTAATCGCTTCCCTTTGTCTGCTATATTTATTTACTGCCATAAATGCCTCCTAAACAAGATATGATTTGATTAATTATACAAATATTTTTATTATTATATATAATAATAGTATTAATTATGATCATATACAATAATAGTAATAATTATTATTATATACTTTTCCTCCTATTTGTCAAGTAACTACTGTAATTATCTTACTTTCCCTTTTCTTTCAAATAATTATAAAGCTGATCTAAGAACAAAGAATGTGCGCGCACATTCTCCGCGCCCGAGCGGGTTACGTAGTAACATACTTCCTTACCGCGAGGTGCGCATCCTGCACAGAGTGCTTTTTATTTCATAGGACGCAATTTCTTATGAAATAAAATAATGGGGTATGATTGATATAAATCATACCCCAAACTTTATTTTAGACCTCAGTTTTCGAATTAATAATCAAGATTTGCTTCAACCAGACAATCTTATTTTCTGTTAGCAGGTTCAATATTAATAGTCTTTCCTTTGATTTTAGCAGACTTCATCACCTGAATTACTTCAGATGCATGTTCTCTTGGAACTTCCACAAAGGTATACTTATCATACATATCAATGGAACCGATCAATTTTCCTGGCATACCAGTCTCACCGGCAATTGCTCCGAGAATATCACCCGGTCTGATTCTTTGATTCTTACCAAGGTTGATAAATAGTCTTACCATTCCTGCTTCTGCGCCAGTATCACCATAATCATCAATTTCTTTCTCATCATCTACTTTACCTATATCGTCACCCATAACCATTTTCAAAAAGGCAGCTGCAATATCAAGGGATGTAAATTCCTCTTCATTGACTCTTTCACCAATTAAGTCAACCATCTTAGACAGATCTTCATTTTCAATAATACTCTTGAGCTTATCCAATATTTTATCAGCTTTGACTGTTGTAACATCATTAAGAGAGGGAATGGGTTGCGCCTTTATTTTTGTTTTGCAGTACCTCATAATATCTCTCAGCTTATATGCTTCTTTTCCTACAACAAGTGTAAATGCTCTGCCTTCGCGGCCAGCCCGTCCGGTACGTCCGATACGGTGCACATAGTATTCATCATCCTGAGGGACATCATAATTAAATACAGCTTCTACGTCATCCACATCAATTCCTCTGGCAGCAACATCCGTTGCGACTAATATTTCTGTTCTGCCGTTACGAAAGCTGTTCATAACACGGTCTCTCTGTTGCTGTTTTAAATCTCCATGAAGACCTTCTGCAAAATATCCCCTGCCCTGAAGTGCACTTGTCAGCTCATCTACTTGTTTCTTTGTATTACAAAAAACCAGTGACAGTTTAGGATTGTACATATCAAGAAGTCTCGATAATACGTCCTCTTTATTCTTATGGGTCACCTCATAATAATACTGCTCAATCTTTGGAACGGTCAGTTCCTTTTTTACTACGCGTATTATCTGGGCATCCTTTTGATAGGTTTTAGCAATATCGAGTATCGGTCCGGGCATAGTTGCAGAGAATAATACTGTCTGTCTCTCCTCAGGTACCTGACTTAAGATTGTCTCAATATCATCTCGAAATCCCATGTTAAGCATTTCATCTGCTTCATCAAGAATTACCATCTTAATATTGTCGAATTTCACTGTCTTTCTTCTCATATGATCCATGACACGTCCTGGTGTCCCGATGATAATCTGAACTCCGGATTTCAAAGAGCGGATCTGTTTGGAGATCTCTTGGCCGCCGTATACGGGAAGTATTTTTATTCCATGCATAAATAATCCCAGCTTACGAATTTCCTCTGCTACCTGGATTGCCAGTTCTCTGGTCGGGCACAGAACAACAGCCTGCAAGTTCTTTTCTTTTGGATTAATTTTCTGCATCAGCGGTATACCAAAGGCTGCAGTTTTACCGGTTCCTGTCTGTGCCTGTCCTACTACATCCTTGCCTTCCAGTATCATCGGAATTGCTTTTGCCTGGATTGGAGACATTTCTTCAAAACCCATCTCTTCAATTGCACGAAGTATATTTGGGTTTAACTCTAACTCATCAAATTTTGTAATTTCCATTCTTATTTCCTTTCTTACTATCTCTTATCTCATATATTTCCCATACGTCATTCTTCCTATGTATCATAGGATACTTAACACGTAGTTAATAAGATAAGCTATTATTCCTAGTACATCGTTCTTTAAATACCTATACAAATTTCTATGAATGATCTTTCTTTAATAGTGATGCGCAAACGCAGACGTGATGATGTTACGCCGAGGATTGACCGTAGCTGCATTAGAAAAATCCGGCCAGATATTTGCATAGGTATTTACAGAACGCTGCACTAAACTCTCGAAAAAACAGCTCCTAGTCCGCCTGAACCAAGAGCTGGTCAATCTTTCATATGTGAAACAGATACTTTGCGTAGTATAACATTCTGATAAGTTCTTGTCAATATGCATTTCAAGTTACACTTCTATCTCTTGTTTCTACTTGTTTCTCTTGTTTCAAGATTACACTTCTATCTCTGCTTTTCCTGCATTTCTATATTTCTCTACATTTAGCTATATTGATTGCATTTTATTCGTATTTTCTCTGATATTTATTATTAACGTTTCTCTTACTTCTTATTAATTTCCCCGGTTGTATTTCGTATCGTCCTCGTCTTGGTTTTCCTACCCTGGTTGTTTCTTTTGCTTTCCTGAGCCCATACCTTACCACTCTTAGCAGGAGATGCTTTTCCTCTGTTATCTCGGCTACTACCCTGAGTTAGAGACGCTTTTCCTCTATTATCTTTGCTACTGCCCTGAGTTAGAGATGCTTTTCCTCTATTATTACGGCTACTGCCCTGAGTTTGGGAAGCATTTATCTTGTTACCTCGGCTTTCTCCCTGCTTTGAGGAAGCTTTTATTTTATTACCTCGGTTTCCTCCTTGCTTTGACTGTGTATCTTCATCCTGATTTTTTTGCTTTGCAAACTGTCTAGGGCGGATAAGGCATTTCTTATCAAAACCGATTAAATCGGTGCGGCCTGCTTTCCTCAGCGCTTCTACTACTAGGTCGTAGTTTTTGGGATTACGATACTGAATCAGTGCTCTTTGCATTGCCTTATCATGAGGAGACTTTGGTACGTATACTTCCTTCATCGTTCTCGGATCAAGTCCGGTATAATACATGCAGGTAGAAATTGTTGATGGTGTGGGGTAGAAATCCTGCACCTGTTCCGGCATGTAGCCTAAATCCCTAAGATATTCCGCCAGTTCGATGGCTTCCTTTAAGGTTGAACCTGGATGAGAGGAAATCAGATAAGGTACAATAAACTGGTTTTTACCAAGCTTCTCATTCACCTTCTTGAATTTTGCCTTGAAGCTTTCATAAACCGAATTCTCCGGTTTCCCCATAAGCTCAAGTACATTGTTACTGATATGCTCCGGTGCAACCTTCAACTGACCGCTGACATGATGCTCACAAAGCTCTTTCATGAAGGTCTCGTCCTTATCGCTGATTAGATAATCAAATCGGATACCAGATCGAATGAATACCTTCTTCACGTTCGGAAGATTTCGAAGCTTACGAAGTAGGTTAAGATAATCCCTATGATCAATCTTTAAATTCTTACAAGGAGCTGGATAGAGACATTGTTTATTTGTGCAGGCACCCTTGGTATGCTGCTTATCACAAGCAACATGCCTAAAATTAGCTGTAGGACCTCCAACATCATGAATGTATCCTTTGAAATCCTTATCCCAGATTAATTGATTCGCTTCTGTAATTATGGATTCATGGCTTCTTGTCTGCAAAATCCTTCCTTGATGGAAGGTCAATGCACAGTAATTACAGCCTCCGAAGCAGCCACGATTGCTTATCAAGCTGAATTTAATCTCTTCTATGGCAGGAATACCGCCAAGTTCGCGATAAGAAGGATGATAATCCCTCATATAAGGCAGGGAATAGATCCTATCCATCTCCGACTGTGTCAGCGGAGTTGCCGGTGGGTTCTGCACCACATATTCGTTTTCTTTATATTTTTCAATTAATCGCTTACCTGAATAAGGATCGGTATTGCAATACTGGATATAAAAGCTTTTGGCAAAATCTTTTTTACTATCCAATATGTCCTGATAACTTGGAAGCTCTATCGCATCATAAACAGATTCCAAACTTTTTGTCTTAAAAACGGTACCATTGATAAAAGTAATATCCTTTGCTTCTAAACCGCTGTTTAGTGCATCAGCTATTTCCACAATGGAATGCTCGCCCATTCCATAGGATATGATATCTGCTTGAGAATCCAAAAGAATGGATCTCTTCACCTTATCACTCCAATAGTCGTAATGGGCGAGTCTCCTTAAGCTTGCTTCTATACCGCCGATAATAATCGGTACATTTTTATATTGCTTTCGAATTAAGTTACAGTAGACCGAAACAGCATGATCCGGACGCTTTCCCATAATTCCTCCGGGTGAATAAGCATCCGTCTGCCTTCTTTTCTTAGCAACCGAGTAGTGGTTAACCATCGAATCCATATTACCGCCGCAGACCAAAAAGCCTAGCCTCGGCTTTCCAAGTGTGGTGATGCTTAAGCTATCCTTCCAATCCGGCTGTGCTATTATTCCAACCTTATAGTTATAGCTTTCCAGTACTCTACTTATAATAGCAGGACCAAAGGAAGGATGGTCTACATATCCGTCCCCGATTATATATATGAAGTCGCATTGTTCCCAACCCCTTTGTTCCATATCTTCTTTACTGATGGGCAAAAAATCCTTTTGCATTCTTTACTTTCTTTCTAATTATTTTGCTGCAGGTGCCGGTGTTGATGTCGGAGCAACTCCAGTAACCTTTGCATTTGATAGCACAAAGTCAATAACCTTCTGATATAATATACTTGCCGTAATTTCAGCCTTAGGAACCGCTTTATACACTTCAGATTCCTTCTTATAGCCGTATTGATCCATGATTGATTTTAGCTGGTCATTTAACTCGGCGTCAGTAACTTTTATATTTTCAGCCTTAGCGATTGCATTCATTATTATATCCTGATTAGCGTATGATTCAACGCTCTGAGATATAGTTTGGTTAAACTGCTCTTCGTTGGAGCCGGAATTCTTTATAAATGTCTTAAGATCTAAACCATTTTGTTTTGCATAATTTGTATATTGAAAAAGCATCATATTATTATAATAATCCGATAGAGCTTGAGGTATTTTTTTAATTTTAGAACTTTTTTCGATTACGCCGTATGCATTGCCATATTTCTCAGATTGTATTGTTTGCTCATTTTGAGCCTCCAGAGAATCACGAATTGATTTCTTATATTCAGCCACTGTTTTATAATCAGTATTATCTTTTACGTATTTATCATTTAATGTCGGGATTTCTTCTTTTACAATTCCTTTAATGTTCACCGTGAATACTGCAGGTTTTCCTGCGACTTCTGCATTCGGATAATCCTTAGGGAAAGTAAGCTTAAGATCTGTTTTTTCTCCGACTTTTTTGCCTTTTAAGCCTTCCTCAAAGCCTTCAATAAATCCTCCAGAACCTATGGTCAATTTAGCATCAGTAGCTGATCCGCGATCAAAAGCTTTTCCATCAATTTTACCCTCATAATCGATATTGACCATATCACCATTCTCAACCACTTTTTTACCTGTATCCTTATAGGTCTTATGAGAATTCAGTTCCTGATCAATGGTAGCATCAACATCTGCATCCGTAACCTCTAATTTTGTATAAGTTACTTCAATACCCTTATATTTACCTAAAGTAACATAGTCTTTAGGATTATAGTCTTTCTTTTTAGGTAATACAGTAACCTCTTTCACTGTATTGCTGACTGTCGTCTTTGACTTGTCCGCTGTATCCGTTTTTGACTTATCAGTTTTATCTGATTTCGCACACCCCCCTGCAAGTAACATTATGCTCAATCCCATAATTAATAATACTCTCTTTTTCATTCTTTTTTCCTTTCCAGTTTCAATGGCAAATAAGAAATGCCACCTTATTTTTGCATTACTATATCTGGTTATATCACATTTAAGGCAAAATGAAAAGTAAAAAACAATATTTCACAGATTTTTCATTATTAAATTGGAAGGCGTTATTTCAATAGATGTACGCTTAACAACCCAGATCAACCTGACTTTTAACCATTCACAATCGGCTAAACTTTCGGTCATGAACCTCCTGTAATGCATACGCTAAGGGCTATCGAAATTATTAATTGTATTGACATCAGGGTAGAAATCTTCGCCTGATAGTCTATACTAATAATAATCTACGATAACCCTTTCATTCCTTCATATTCTTAACCTATCTATATCTAGCTAAATCTTTTCATATCGATCCACATCCATTACAAATATGGTAGCTCCACCCACATTCACTACTACATTCATGGATGCATATTCAGTAGCGCCAATAGGATTGGAGATGACTTGCTGTCTTGGCCCACACTCCTTTTTAACTATATCGATGACATGATCCACTTTATCCTCATCCGTCCCAATCATTAGTGTTGTATTTCCTTCTCGTAAAAAACCTCCGGTAGATGCCAGCTTCGTTACATAATATCCTTTCTTATTCAGTGCTTCTGTAACATAACTGCTATCTGCATTTCTTACAATTACATAGATTAGCTTCATAAAATTCCTCCTTTTCATCTATCATTCCATTCGATTAAATATGTGATCTATTCCCGTTTTTGCCTGTTATTTATCTATGTTATTACTACTTTATTATATTATAGGAGTTTAGAAATGTAAAAGGTATTGTAGTTATATGATTAACACATTTATTTTTTTTATATGTCTTAAGACAAATCAGACAAACTAATTTATCTCTTCCATCGTGTATGGTAGAATATGGGCACGCGAATTTTTTATAATTTTACCGCACATTTCATCAAGCAAAACAGTTATATATAGTGAAAGGAGGTTTTAGGAGTTTATGGATACGGAAAAACAATACGATAAAATATATCGTTACTGCTATTTTAAAATACATAACCGGCAAATAGCAGAAGACTTAACTCAGGAAACCTTCCTACGATACTTTAAGCAGACAACTTATTTAAGTCGTGGTAAACCTTTAGCATATCTTTATACAATTGCTAAAAACCTGTGTAATGACCATTATGCTAGGCATCAAACAGAACCGTTGGATGAATTGGCTGCCGCAGAGGATACAGAGGATGGATTAATTACAACAATCGCTGTCAGAGAGGCGATTAATTCACTTCCTAAAGATATACAGGAATTAATTTTGCTCCGATATGTCAATGACTTATCAATTGGTGAGATCTGTATGACTTCCGGTCTGTCTAGATTTGTAGTATATCGTAAAATCAGAAATGGTTTAGACCAGTTGAAAACCTTATTAAGAGAGGAGGATTTCCGGTGAAAAAAGAACTGAAACATCAAATAATTCTCGCATACGGCGTACCCAGACCACTTCAGAAAGAATATTTTATACATAATTTGAATTATCCAAAGACCAGATGGTATGATTTTTTATTCTGTCAGTTCGCTTATATACGAAAAAGAGTATGGGTTATCTCCTTTTCCTTATTCCTTGCAATATTACTCTTTGCAGCGACGCCTCAGAAAAGTGATATAACGCTTCTGTGGGGAGCCTCTGCAGTATTTCCCTTCCTTGCTATGACAGCAGTTACCGAAACTGTACGATCTGCTATCTTTGGAATGGCTGAACTGGAAATGGCAACAAGATATAGTCTGCGTAGTATCTTACTCGCCAGGATGGGAATGATCGGAGTTGGTAACCTTGTCTTATTATTCATTGTAATACCTATTCTTTCAGGTAAAGCTAATATGAGCTTTATTAAAATAGGTATTTATCTTCTGGTTCCTTATCTCTTAGCATGCTTTCTATCCTTTGCCGTTATTAACCGTATCCGTACCAAGGATTTTTCCTACTATTGCGCAGGAATTGCTATTTTTCTAAGCGGCGGCGGACTTATATTCGGATTGGGGTTCAAGGTTATTTATCAACCCCAATATTTTATATTATGGCTGATCGTACTTACCGCACTTGCTGCTGCCAACTATAAAGAAATTAGAACGTTAATTAAAAACTCGGAGGAAATGATATGGAACTCGTACTTGACCGCTTAACCAAGCAATATAAAAATAAGATAGCTGTAGACCGGCTTTCCTTAACACTGCAACCTGGAGTCTACGGACTGTTGGGTGCCAACGGTGCAGGAAAGACCACATTGATGCGCATGATATGCGGTATCCTTAACCCAACCGGGGGGGAAGTAACATGGAATGGCATTGAGGTATCCAGTGAAGATTACCGTGATGCTTTGGGATATCTCCCTCAGGATTTTGGTTATTATCCCGGCTTTACCGCATTGGGTTTTCTTTGCTATATAGCCTCGCTTAAGGGACTGCCCAAGAAGAAAGGCAAGCAGAAATCCCTTGAGTTACTAGAGCTAGTTTCCTTATCCGATATGGCTGATAGGAAAATCAAAACCTTTTCCGGTGGTATGAAGCAGCGACTTGGTATTGCTCAGGCTTTGCTGAACGATCCAAAAATTCTAATCCTAGATGAGCCGACCGCAGGCCTTGATCCCAAGGAACGCATACGATTTCGCAATTTGATCTCATCTCTGGGAAAGGATCGAATTGTTTTATTATCTACACATATCGTTTCCGATATTGAATATATAGCCGATACAATTCTTATTATGAAAAATGGACAACTCATTCATCATGGAGGTCTTAAGGACATTATCCATACTATCGAGAATAAAGTGTGGGAATGTACTGTAAATAGCCAGCTGTCTGATAAGCTGACAGCCAATTATCCGGTCGTTAATATTCGGCAGGAAGGAAATTCGGTATTTCTACGGCTGGTATGCGATCAGCCACCCTGTCCGGAGGCAGTTCTTGCTGCCGCTACCCTGGAGGATCTATATTTATACTACTTTAGTGAGGTGAACCAGCATGAATAATTTACAAGTACTAATTGGTTATGAATATAAGAAAATATTCATGAGAAAATCCACATTGATCATTCTTGCAATTGCTGTATTGTTTACACTATTTAGCTGTTTCGAAGCCCTTATCGGTACTGTCTCTGTAGAAGGGAAACCAGTTTATTCCCATTATGAACAAATGACTACTAACCGGGCCTATGCTAGAGCATTAAACGGAAGGAAAGTAGATGCAGACCTGATTGGCGAAATGCAGAGGGCCTATGCAAAAGTTCCTGATATTCCATTATGTGGTGCATCAGAAGAATATGAGACTTATGCGCGTCCCTATAGTGAAATTCATAATCTTGTATCCAGTATTACGAAGGATTATCAAAATGTGAATGGAAAGAATTATTATAGCTTAAGAACCAAGGTATTACAAAACAACTTGAAGATAATGAATTTATCCAAGGTAGAAATCAAGAAGCATCTTGAACAGAACAACAACATAAAAACACCTTTTATATTCCGCTACACTTTTGGGTATGAGCATATCATGATGCTTATTAATTCTCTTGGCATTGTAATAACATTTGTCATCGCAATTGGCCTAGCTCCTATCTTCGCGAATGAACATACGGATAGAACAGATCAGCTTATTCTTACCACAAGACTCGGTAAAAACAAAGCAATCCTGGCTAAACTAATCACTGGCATAAGCTTCGGTTTCATTGTATCCGTTATCCTGCTTCTGCTGCTTATCATACCTACATTAATTATTTATGGCTTTGATGGATGGAATGCACCAATCCAGCTTATTTTAATTTCTTCCACTAATCCTTTGATGGTATGGCAGGGTGTTTTAATCTTATGCGGTATGGCAATCCTATCCTCAATATTAATCGTCAGCTTAAGCTTGTTTTTATCAGCCAAATTAAAAAGCGCTTTCGGTACGATTGTTGTTATCAATATCTTTACAATTACTTGTATATTTATTAATGTACCTAGTCAGTACCGTATCCTGTATCATCTATTTGCTTTATTGCCAGCTAAATTGACGAGCATAAGCACGATCTATTTTGATTATATATTTGAACTTTTCGGCAGGGGTTTTATCAGGTATCAGACTGTACCTGTGATTTATTTTATTGCTTCGGCCATCCTTCTTCTGTTTGGATATCGAAGTTTTAAGCATCATCAAATTTCTTAATTTCTACATGAATAAAGTAGTATATAGAGCTCTGGCAGGATAACCTTATATAAAAAGTAATCCTGCCAGAGAATTTTAATTATTATACATTATCTAGTATCTTTCAAATCTATTTATTACAGTTTCTCAACGCCTAAGGTTACATTCTCACCATTTAAGTTCCATTCCTTCGTATAGCCCTTAGCACCATCAAAGATAATCTCTTTTGCAAGTACCTCAGATTTAATTTCATCTAAGTTACGAGTTATGATATCTTTAATCTTATCATTTCCGTTCTGGGATATGCGGATATTATCCATAACTTCGAAGTCAGCTTCCTTACGCATGGTCTGGATCTTGCTGATGATTTCTCTTACATAGCCTTCCTCAATCAGTTCCTCTGACAGGTTCGTGTCAAGAACTACGGTAATTCCATGATCGGAGTCGGATACGAAGCCCTCTATCTGAGCTGCCTCGATTAACAGGTCTTCTTTATCAAGAACTGCCTCCGTTCCATCAAGAGTTATCTTAAGCTTTCCAGTCTCATTAATTTCATCCATTGCTGCGTTACCGTTTAATTCAGATAAGATTGTTCTGATTGCTCCAATCTGCTTACCAAACTTCGGTCCCAGAGTCTTAAGCTGTGGTTTAAAGTTATAGGAGGTGAAGTTTCTTACATCATTGGTGAATTCAACTTCTTTTACATTAAGTTCATCTGCAATGATTTCCTTATAGAATTCAGAAACCTCTTTATCTGCTTTCACATACATCTTACCGATCGGCTGGCGATTCTTGATGTTGGCTGCATTTCTGCAGGCACGACCAAGAACTACAACCTCAAGAACCTCTTCCATATTCGCTTCCAGTTCTGTATCAATCCAAGCCTCATGATAAGCAGGATAATCACAGAAATGGATACTCTTTGGTGCGGTCTTATCAATATTAACTACCAGATTCTGATAAATGTCCTCTGTCATAAAAGGAATGAACGGAGCGGACAGTTTGGATACGGTTACTAAAGCCGTATGCAGGGTCAAATATGCGTTAATCTTATCCTGTGGCATACCCTTTGCCCAAAAACGCTCACGGCTTCTTCTTACATACCAATTGGAAAGCTCATCAACAAAATCGGCAAGCATTCTTGCACCCTCGGTAATACGGTAATTATCTAGATGCTCATCCACTGTTTTTACTAAGGTGTTTAACTTAGACAGCAACCATTTGTCCATAACCGGAAGTTTATCATATTCCAGCTGATATTTAGTAGCATCAAAATTATCAATATTTGCATAAAGAACGAAGAATGCATAAGTGTTCCAGAGAGTTCCCATGAATTTTCTCTGACCTTCTGTTACTGCTGCATGATGGAAACGGTTTGGCAGCCATAATGCAGAGTTGATATAGAAATACCAACGGATTGCATCTGCACCGTGTTGTTCAAGAGCCTCCATAGGATCTACTGCATTTCCCTTGGATTTGGACATCTTCTGTCCGTTCTCATCCTGAACATGACCAAGTACAATTACATTCTTAAATGGTGCTTTATCAAAAATCAAGGTAGAGATTGCAAGCAGGGAATAGAACCAGCCTCTGGTCTGATCCACAGCCTCACTGATAAAATCAGCAGGGAAATTATCATCAAAGGTTTCTTTATTCTCGAATGGATAATGCCACTGCGCAAATGGCATGGAACCGGAGTCATACCAGCAATCGATCACCGGTTTCACACGGGTCATCTGCTTGCCGCACTCGGGACATTTAATCGTAACTGCATCGATAAATGGTCTGTGAAGCTCAATGTTATCCGGGCAGTTGTCGGACATGGCTTTCAATTCCTCGATACTTCCAATGCAATGACGGTGTCCGTCCTCACACTCCCAGATCGGAAGCGGAGTACCCCAATAACGGTCACGGGAAAGACCCCAATCCTGAACATTCTTCAGCCAGTCACCAAAACGTCCCTGACCAATACTCTCCGGCATCCAATTAATTGTATTATTATTGGCAATCAGCTGCTCCTTAACGGATGTCATCTTGATAAACCAAGATTCTCTTGCATAGTAAATCAAAGGTGTATCACAACGCCAGCAGAACGGATAGCTATGTTCAAATTTTAATATCTTAAAGAGCAGACCCTTCTGTGCAAGCATCTTCATAATTGGTTCATCTGCATCTTTACAGAATAAGCCTACAAAATCTGTAGCCTCCGGTTTGAACTCTCCTTTGCCATCGATCATCTGGACAAACGGCAAATCATAAGCCTTACCAACTCTATTATCATCCTCACCAAAGGCAGGAGCAATATGAACAACACCGGTACCATCACTTAACGTAACATAAGTATCACAGGTTACAAAGTGAGCTTTCTTATCAACCTTTGCATAGTCAAACAAAGGTTCATATTCCTTGTATTCTAAATCTTTACCAACATAAGTATCTACGACCTCATAATCACCCTCAACAACACCAAGAAGTGCTTCTGCTAGGATGTAATACTCTGTTCCCACAGCAACCTGTTCTTCGTGCTCATGCCCATGATCATGTCCGCAGGAACATTTTCCAATCACATTTCCTTTCGCATCGACCTGAACCTTTATCTTAACATAAGTCTCCTCTGGATTTACACAAAGCGCAACGTTGGAGGGAAGTGTCCAAGGGGTTGTTGTCCAAGCAAGAATATATTCATTCTCCGTCCCCTTAACACGGAACTTTGCGATAACAGACTTCTCTTTAACATCTTTATAACCCTGTGCGACCTCATGGCTGGAAAGAGGGGTTCCGCATCTTGGACAATAAGGAACAATCTTAAAACCTTTATAAAGTAATCCCTTATCCCAGATCTGCTTTAATGACCACCACTCAGATTCAATATAATCATTATGATAAGTAACATATGGATTATCCATATCTGCCCAGAAACCAACGATTCCTGAGAAGTCCTCCCACATGCCTTTATATTTCCATACACTTTCCTTACATTCTTGAATAAAAGGCTCAAGACCATACTCTTCAATCTGTTCCTTGCCATCGATTCCAAGCTTCTTCTCAACCTCAAGCTCAACCGGAAGTCCATGAGTATCCCAGCCAGCTTTGCGAAGAACTTTATTACCCTTCATCGTTCTGTATCTCGGAACAATGTCCTTAATAACTCTTGTTAATACGTGACCGATATGCGGCTTACCATTTGCTGTCGGCGGTCCATCATAAAAAGTATAGGTTTCGCCATCCTTGCGCTCTTTAATACTTTCTTCAAAAATGTTATTATCCTGCCAGAATTTCAGAACTTTCTTCTCTCTCTCGACAAAGTTTAAATCCGTAGACACCTTATCGTACATCTCAATTCCTCCTTGTAAATGAATTATTTTGTTTAAATCGTAATAGGAGGAATATTACCTCCTTGTTAACAAATTATTTTGTTTAATTTATATTTGAGGATGATTTCCTCCTTACTAACTAAAAAACGTTAAAAAATATAAAATTGCTTAAAAGCTAATCTCATTCCTGAAAAGCTAGAAAAATCGAATAAGGAGCTTTTCTCCCTTGAAAAATATTCCTATATGTCAAAAAATTATTTCAGGTTCTCTGAGCCTTCTGCTACGTTTCGCTCTCAAAAAAACATGCGTCAAATTTCTTTACTTAACCAACTGTATTTACAAACTTCGCAGTTCACCAAACTATATCTTTGCTTTATAAAATCGACAAAATCCTTACCCGAAAACATGGGATATGATATTTGTATGATGCGCCTTATTATGAGCTGGCAAATTCACTTAAGGATTTCGAATATGCTTTAGGGCTGAAAATCGCATGTTTGACGAGTGTAACGAGGAGTTTGCGACATCCTGCGAAGTTCCCTCACCTCGCGAAGTCCCCTCACATCCAAGGAATTAAAAAAGCTCCCATCCGAAAAAGGATGAGAGCCTATGCTTTCATTGAACCACCTGTTTCACGTACTCTGCCAATCAGGCATTTATACATTATCTATATAACGGTAGATACCGGCTTAACCTACTTGGCTGATATCAACCTCACCTTTGGGTCTTGCAACTATGGAGTGATTTTCGGTCATCCGCTACTCATACCGGGCTTGCACTATCCCTGGCTCGCTGCAATTTTTGCAAAATGCTTACTCTCTCCGTCAACGTTTTTATCAATTTTTGTTTATAATAGTATATTAAAATGTGATTGTCAATAGTCTATCTCGGCAAATACTCAAAAAACAGCTCGTTTTCAACAAATTCCTGAGGAGGCATCACATTTTGATTATAGGCAATGCAAAGCTTAGCATATGCAGCTTCAAATGAGATATTCTTTAAGGGAATAGCCCCATTTGCAAGTATTTCCCTACTGGTACGATACAGATCCTCATCAATACTCTTAAAGGAAATTAGATAGAAATCAATTCCCTCGTCCCTACATTTCTTAATAAATCCTGGAAGTGAATAGCTGAAATCCTCGGTACAGCCTGTTCCGGAATGATACAGACTATGAAGGATTGCCTTTGGTTTCTTTCCCGTATTAATAAAATCATAATCCAAGCCCGGATATACTCTTAATGCAAGAATCTGATTCCGAAAGGAAATATCCTCAGGAATTAACCTTTGCCTCAACTCCTTTAACTGCGTCAGCTTAGGATTAATTCGATTTTCCTTCGGTAAGAAACGGCCTTCCTTAATTTCACCAAACTCTGCACCACCAAAGCTTTGGTACTGATCGAGATATGGATCTGCTTCCATAATTCTAGATGCCAGATAAACCAGATTCTCACCCTTATCATTCTGGTAAACCGTAAAAATACCAGGCATTGCCGAATTTAAAATTAGTTCAACGCTACTTGTGAAATTATCCAGGCCATTACTCTTTTCACAGTCCAGAGCATAATTACTTGCTGTGATAACGATAGGAATTCTAGTATCTCGGAAAAGAAAGCTTAAAGCAGCTGAAGTATAGGTCACTGTATCTGAGCCATGGGTTATAATAACACCTTCATACCTGCTCCATTCTGTCTCTTTTAAAGCATTATATAATAATTCCCAATGTTTTGGAGTAGAATTTTCACTTAAGATATTGAACGGCTGTACGGTATCGAACTCCACTTCATAATCGTTTTTTTGTCGAAACAGCCTAATCAGATTGTAACCCGCTTTCTCATCAACATCAATCGTAGAATTATGTATTCCACAGCCTATTGTCCCGCCAGTGAATACAATGAGTATCCTTTTCATAAATACCTCCATTATGCCATTATACAGTTTCGCTTTATTTAATACGATTGAATTATAATTCATAGAATTTCATAATTCAATATTATTTCTAATACCTTTCCCGATGTAATATAAAATCATCTTAAAATAATAAACGTGTGCCTATCAGTCATTATGCACTTCCTATACAATAATATACAATTAAGCGGTATTCGGTTGATAACAATGCTTTTGGCAGGACATACAAATGGATTATGGTTTTATAAAAAAATGTGTATAATGTATTGACAACAAAATACTTCGGTGATAGAATTAATTATACTTCGAAACGCGAAGTAAATTTAAAGTAGGATGATTGTATGAGTGAATTACCAATAGAAGATTTCATTTTTGAATTCATTGATCAATGCAAATTAATTTTTTTCCCAGAGCAATGGAATAATACCTTTATGGACTATTCTAAGAATGAGGTGTTTGCCTTATTATTGATCTATCGCAAAAAGCAGGTTAATATGACAGAGATAGCAGAATACCTTGGGATTCCCTTAAATACTGCAACGGGCATCATCAGTCGTCTTGAAAAGCGAAATGTGATCAACAGAGCGCGAGACACCATCGACAAACGGGTAGTAACGATCGCGATCACGCAAGAGGGTAAGGAGTTTTTATCAAAACAGCTTCAGATGATAGAGCGATATTATGAGTTAATCATGAGTTCTCTTAACGAGGACGAAAAATTAATTCTCATAAAAATGATTGGAAAAGTATTAGATATTATAAGCAAAGGCATTACGAATAAGGATAACAACCAGGAAGAAAAAAGGGTTGTCAAAAAGATTATAATCGAATAAGCAGAACAAATTGTTCTGTTTTATTTTCTAAAATAGTTCGATGTCCGAAGTATTCGATGAAAGAATTAAATTAGAACAGAAAGGATGAATTGAATGCAAAGAATTATTATTTTTACCGGAAAAGGCGGTGTGGGCAAAACCAGTGTAGCTGCCGCACATGCCAGAAAAGCCTCGCGACAGGGGTATAAGACATTAATTATTAGTGTGGATATGGCACATAATCTGAGTGACCTGTTTGAAATGCCGATTGGTAAGGAAATAACACAAATTGATAAAAATCTGTTAGGTCTGGAAGTAGATCCGGAATATGAGATGGCGCATAACTTTAGTAATCTGATGTCAGCGCTAAAAAAGCTAATGCCCAAAAATGACGGACAACAGGAGAATGTCGATGATTTATCCATGTTTCCAGGGCTGGAAGAACTGTTCTCCCTACTTAGAATCCATCAACTCTATGAAAGTGGAGAATATGATGTGATCATTGTAGACTGTGCTCCAACAGGTGAGACATTGGCGTTATTAAAGTTCCCGGAACTCTTCTCCTGGTATATGGAGAAATTGTTTCCTATCGGTAAGTTTGCTATGAGAATTCTACATCCGGTATCACAGAAATTATTTAAAATAGAATTACCGGATGGTAAGGCAATGAATGATATACAAAAGTTATATCTTAAGTTGATTGAATTACAGGAACTCTTAAAAAATAGGGAGGTTACCAGTATCCGATTGGTGACTATGCCTGAAAAAATGGTGGTAGAAGAAACAAAAAGAAATTATATGTATCTGAATCTTTATAATTTTAATGTAGATGCCGTGTTTATAAACCGTATGCTGCCTACAGAGCTGAATGAACCGTTTTTTGATGAGTGGCTTTTACTTCAGTCCGAGTATATCGATGAACTAGAGCAAATATTTGGAATGATTCCTTTATACAAGATTAAATGGTATGATGCCGAAATCAGCGGCATGAAGGCTTTAGACCGATTGGTTGATGATGTCCTGACGGGGGAGGATATTCTGGATATAAAGACGACAATCCGTAATGAAGAGTATGAAAAAACGCAGAATGGTTATCTGTTAAAGGTATATCTTCCATGTGCTAATAAACAGGATATTGATCTACATGAATCAGGCTCCGACATTATTATCCGAATTGGTAATTTTAAAAGAAGTATTCCGCTTCCCAATGCTTTACGTAAATATCATGTAACAGGTGCGAAATTAAATGAGGGATACTTAATAATACCATTTGAGAGATCAGAAGGGGGAATGGATGATGAATAAGCAATTCATAGTGAAAATGATGCAGGCAAAGCAACTTCAATGTGAGGCATTGAAGGAGATTATGCCTCAAAAGGTAGTTGATCGAATTGAGAAATTAGAAATGGAATTTATTGATCTGACGAAGGAATTCGTTATGAATAGCGGTAACTTTACACAGAAAGAAAAACATAAATCAGATTCTGATCAACCATCAAAGATTAATAAAGTGACGATTGAATAGGGGGTAATTCCATGCGAATTATATTATATACAGGTAAGGGAGGAGTCGGAAAGACAAGTATTGCAGCAGCAACGGCTTGTCAGATCGCCGCCTCCGGTAAGAAGGTTCTTGTGATAAGCACAGATCAGGCACACAGCATGGGAGACTCTCTGGATTGTAAGCTTGGCTCCACAGTTGTTAAGGTGTCCAAACATTTATATGCAATGGAAGTAGATGCTGTTTATGAGTGTGAACGTGCTTGGGGAAACCTTAAGGATTATTTTAAACGTATGCTAGCCTCCAGAAGTGGGGAAAGTATAGAAGCGGAAGAGCTTTTAGTATTTCCCGGCTTTGAGGAATTGACGGCATTGTTTAAAATTAAAGAGATTTATGATGAAGGTAACTATGACGTATTAATTGTAGACTGTGCTCCTACAGGAGAAACGTTATCTTTATTAAAATTTCCGGAGATGTTTGGCAAATTGATTGAACAGATGCTACCTTTCAAAAGAAAAGCATTAAAGGTAGCCGGTCCTGCAGTTGAAAAGCTGACTAAAATTCCGATGCCTAAGGATAATATATTTGACGAAATTGAAACATTAGTTAGTAAAATGAATGATTTAAGGGAATTAATGTGGAATAAAGAGGTTGTCAGTATACGCATCGTAACGACACCCGAAAAAATAGTTATAAAAGAAGCAAAACGTAATTTTTCTTATCTACATCTATATAACTATAACGTAGACGCGATTATCGTAAATAAGGTTTATCCCGAGGAATCAATGTCCGGATACTTCCATCAATGGATTAGTAGCCAAGAGGAGGCTCTAAAGGATATTATGGAAAGCTTTATCGGAATACCAATATTTTATATGCAGCTATTGAAATATGAGCTTAGGACAATTCAGAGACTTAAAGACGCATCCAATTCCTTATATGGCGACCATAACCCAATTGATATTTTATTCAATGGAAAGATTTTTACCATTGATGAATCAGATGAGAATGGACAATTTCAAATATCGCTGCCATTTTTTGAACTAAAGGATATGGAGTTGACACAAAAGGGTGATGAACTAACTTTAACCATAAAAAACGAAAAGCGAAGGTTTACGATGCCAGGTAAATATAAGAATAAAGATATAAAAGGTGCAAAATATGAAAATGGAAAACTAAAGCTTAGATTTTAATTTTGTTAATAGATAGGTTTGAAAATATAGTGGTTTGGTTATTAAGTTAAGAGATTGCTTGGAACAGCATGTATAAAAGGCAGTATCTTCTGTTGATAACTATTAGAAACAATTTATAAGCTCCCTGAAGGGTTCACAAAGATAATAAGGATTATCTTTTGTTAGCCCTTCAGGGAGCTGCATTTATAAAAACCTTAAAGTTTCTTTGATATCATATTAAACTTTCCAGCCTTATAATTAATCTGTTTTGAAAGCTTGACTTATTATGAAATCTGGTATATGTTTTGTTATGACAAAACTGTACATATTATATAGTACTACGGTTAGATTCCATAAATATGATGCCGCAGTAAAGGAGATAAAGGCTGTCGCGATTGATAGTAGAAAGATTTACATTCTGAGAATGAGTGCAGACATATTCTCAGGATATGGAGGACAAATTATGGATAAACAAAATTTAACCTTATTAACTGATTTTTATGAATTGACAATGATGCAGGGTTATTATAATAATAACAAAAATGAAACTGTTATCTTTGATGTATTCTACCGAGAGAATCCCTCAGGCAACGGCTATGCTATTTGTGCTGGTCTTGAGCAGGTGATAGATTATATTAATGAACTTCATTTTAATGATGAGGATATTGAGTATCTCCGTTCCCAGAACATATTCAATGACGGATTTCTTAACTATCTAAGAAATTTCAGTTTTACAGGAGATATTTATGCAATTCCAGAGGGTACGGTCGTATTTCCGATGGAGCCTTTAGTAAAGGTTATTGCTCCTATCATGGAAGCTCAGCTTATAGAGACAGCCCTATTGTGTATTATTAACCATCAAAGCCTAATTGCTACCAAGGCTTCCCGTGTTGTGTATGCAGCGAATGGGCAGCCGGTAATGGAGTTTGGTTTACGAAGAGCACAGGGTCCGGATGCCGGTACTTTAGGTGCAAGAGCTGCTGTAATTGGAGGATGTATCGGTACCAGCAATGTACTTTCTGCTAAGCTATATGATGTTCCTGCACTGGGAACTCATGCTCATAGCTGGATTATGAGCTTTGATGATGAGCTTACTGCTTTTAGAAAATATGCAGAGCTTTATCCTCAAAATACAACTTTATTGGTGGATACCTATGATACCTTAAGATCCGGTGTACCTAATGCAATCAAGGTATTTGAGGAGTTACGAGACAATAATAAAATGCCCCAAAAATATGGGATTCGTTTAGACAGCGGTGACCTTGCCTACCTTTCTAAGAAGGCTAGGAAAATGCTTGATACAGCTGGATTTACCGAAGCTTCCATTACAGCTTCAAGTGATTTGGATGAATATTTAATCGACTCATTAAAAACCCAAGGAGCAAAAATTGATTCCTGGGGTGTTGGAACAAAGCTGATTACTTCCAGGGACTGCCCGTCCTTTGGTGGTGTATATAAATTATCCGCTGTATGGAGAGATGGACAATTTATACCTAAAATAAAGCTTTCCGAAAACCAGTGGAAAATTACAAACCCGGGTAATAAGAAAATTTACCGTGTTTATGAAAAAGAAAGCGGTAATGTCAAAGCCGATCTAATTTGCCTAGCTGACGAGGAGTATTCCTGTGATCAGCCTCTGCTTCTTTTTGATCCGATTGCAACTTGGAAAAAGACTTACCTGAAACCTGATTCGTATACCCTGAGGGAACTTTTGGTTCCCGTCTTCCTATCCGGAAAATGTGTATATACTTCTCCCTCCGTTATGGAAATCAGGGATTATTGTATAAAAGAACAGAATACTCTCTGGGATGAAACCAGACGTCTGATTAATCCTCATATCGTATACGTTGACTTATCTTCGAAACTGTATCATATGAAATCAGACCTTCTGGATCGTCTTACAGAAAGTACAAAATAGTCTTATATTTTTACACTAAATATATATAATTTGTCAGTTAAAAAAATAAGCCAAATATGTTATACTATACGGGGTAATCGTAGCACCGATATGTGTGTGAAGAAATTTCAATATTGAGCTACGCTTATCCCGTATGGTGGATAGTTGTCTTAGTTATTCGTAAACCTCATTAAGACTTCTAAGTAAAGCGATACCTTACGATGTAGCTTGTTGACAAGCCATCATTTTCCTGTTACAAGCTGTATTATGATAAGCACGTATTTAACTATATTGATTTTTATGCGCGCTAACGTATGATTCAGGATATTCTGTATCATAATTACGGATAGCGCCATGTTTTTTGCTTATTTATGAAAGGAGATCTCTGATTGAAGAAATTAAGAAGATGGATCAGACTGATCAGAAGAAATAGAATTGTTAGAACCTTTACAATCATTAGTTCCATTACAGTGATTTTAATTATAAGCCTAATCATAGCAATCATTATTCCCAATTTAACGAAAATGAAGTCTTCTGCTGCGGTTGTATCCGATATTTCAGGAAGTGATTTTACATACATATCTCCGTCACCGGAAGATGCGGATGAAATAGCCGACGCTCCGGAACCGGTTGTTGATAAGGAGGTAAAGAAGTTTGTACCGGCTACTAAAATGGATCTGAAACCTTCCAGCATCACTGTATATGTCAATAAAGAGCATTCTTTGCCTAAGGATTATAAACCAAAGGAGCTAGTAACACCGAATATCAAATTCAATAATCAAAGCTATGACGATCGAACCTTAATGCGCAAACAAGCCGCGAAAGCAATAGAGAAGCTTTTCGCAGCAGCAGCAAAAAAAGGTTATATTTTATCTGGTGTATCCGGATATCGTTCCTATACAAGGCAATATGAAATATTTACGAATAATCTTGCTACCAAAGGTAAAACGCATACATTAAATTATTCTGCCATTCCGGGAACAAGTGAACATCAAACCGGACTGGTCATGGATGTATCCATGAAATCATTGCATTTTGATTTATCTGATAAATTTGCCGAAACTCCGGAAGGCAAATGGCTTGCTAAGAATGCATATAAATATGGATTTATTATAAGATACCCTAAGGATAAGGCTGATATAACAGGCTATGCTTACGAACCATGGCATATCAGATATGTCGGAAGGGGATTGTCTTATTATTTATATAAACATAAATTAACACTTGACGAATATTATAAATATAAACCAAGTCCTAATTTTAACTTTGAGGAAGTTTATGCAGACATACTAAATTATAATGTACCTGTATATCACAAACCTACTGCTAAACCAACTATTAAACCTACTCCCGCTGATTTAACCGGTGCACCAGATGACTCAGAAGACGGAGATGTAATAGGAGACAAAGAGCCTAAACCCACTAAAATCCCCACTAAGGCTCCAACTAAAACACCTACCAAAACACCTACTAAAAAACCAACGCCATCACCTACTCCAACCCCAAAACCTAAAGGTGACACAGACATTACCGGAACACCGAAAGAATAGGGATATAATAATCTAAAAATCGGAAGAGGAGTGTTGGTTATCACTGTAGAATAATAAGCTGAATAACGCTATGGAAGTTTCTATCTTGCTTTATAATTTGTAAAATTATTAAATCAAAATTTTCTGGTATAAAATGGTTATTAATATAAAAAATTCAGGAGGATTTTTATGCGACTGGTTTTAGCACTTATATTTTTATTAATATTTTTTATTATCAGTATTCCTTTATATCTGATTGAACTGTTGATTGGAAGATTTAATCACCGTGCGATGGTAGCCAGCTCCCAAAAAATTGTTGTTGGTGTATTCCACATTATTCTATTCATATGCGGGGTAAAACGTACCGTTATCGGAACTGATAATATACCTAAGGACGAAGCTGTATTATATATTTCAAACCATAGAAGTTATTTCGATATTCCTGTTGCTTACACCTCTTTGCCTACACTTACAGGCTTTATGGCGAAGAAGGAGCTAGCTCGAATTCCTTTTCTTAGTTACTGGATGCGTTTTTTACAATGTCTTTTCCTTGACAGAGAAGACATTAAGCAAGGCCTAAAAACCATTTTAAAAGGTATTGAACAGGTGAAAGCCGGCTATTCCGTATTTATCTCTCCAGAGGGTACCAGAAGCCAGGGTCAGGAAATGCTTCCCTTTAAAGAAGGCAGCTTCAAAATTGCTGAGAAAACTGGCTGTGCAATCATTCCAGTGTCTATCACTAATACGGATGAGGTACTTGAAAAACATATGCCCTGGGTACATTCTGCACATGTCGTCATCGAATATGGTAAACCCATCTATCCTAAAGATTTAACAAAGGAACAGCTTAAGTTTCTTGGATCCTATGTTCAGAACATTATTCGAGAGACACTAATAAAAAATGCTCCTTTGGTTAATAAATAACTCGTACCTGATTTTTTGTCGAAAGGATCTTTCTTATATTTTAAATATTACTATTTATTTTTTTAAAAAATAATGTTACAATATACCGTACCCGATTGGGGACAAGCATTTTAAAACGTAAATTATTGAGGAGGTACATATCTCATGCATTGGTACATCGTTCTTATTATAGTGGCTGTCGTATTGATAGGAATTTTAATTGCATTATTTTTAGTAGGAAAGAAGCTGGAGAAGCGTCAGAAGGATTCCGAATCCCAGATGCAGTCAGCAGCCCAGACAGTTTCTATTCTAGTTATTGATAAGAAGAAAATGAAACTGAAAGAAGCTAACTTACCTAAGATGGTTCTTGATCAGACACCCAAATACATGAGAGGTTCCAAGGTTCCGATTGTGAAAGCCAAAATAGGACCGAAGGTTATGTCCCTCATGTGTGATCCTAAGGTTTTTGATATAATCCCGATTAAAAAAGAAGTTAAAGCAGTCCTCAGTGGTATCTATATTATGGAAGTCAAAGGACTCAGAGGTAACTTAGAGCCAAAGAAGGAAAAGAAGGGTATCTTTAAGAAGATGACCGGTGTTTTCAAAAAAAATAAATAGAAGAATGAATTCCTCTTATTCGTCTGTTAATTAACAGTGGGTAAGAGGATTTTTATTGCTAAATTGTAGCCTTTCCTATAATCTTGCAACAATCAAATAATAAACCCTCCAGACGATAAGGAATTATCCTCTCCGGAGAGTTTTATAATATAACTGTTTTATTCTTTTCTTGCAAATATCACAATGCTAAGTCTGTTATCTGAAAGCTTTGAACCGTCTGCGAATAGGGAATATTCCATCTGTACCTCGATTCTGTCCTGTGTCTCTTGAAGCTTTATCATTCTAGTATCAGTTTCCATCGTAAGTCTACCATATGACGTCTGATAAATTGCCTGCTCTTCTTCCTGCAAATCAAATATCATTTGGGAATTCTGTACTCCTTTTTTCAAAAGGATAACCCTTTTGGATGATATTTTTATGGTGTTTTTCGAAATATCGTCCGAGCCCTCTACCTCTTCCACATAATGAATATAATGATTTCCATTCGTCAGGTGATAGGTTCCCGATGCAGTCATTATGACAGGGTCCTCTTCTTCACCCAACTGCTGCCCTTTAATTCTGATATCTACTTCCTTCGTCATTTCTACCTCCCGATTCCGGACTTAAGTTTATTACTATTTTATCGGATTCAATTTCAAAAGACAATAGAATATTATCATTTACTAGCCATGCATAACATTCCATTAATTGGTAATAATTTAATTAATACTTTAAGAATATCACACATATAAGTCACCCCTACAGGAGGCCCGGAATACAGAATGAAAGAAATATAACCTTTCCTTCATAAATTATTTGACTGAGACCGGTATAAACAAAATATAAACAGAACGGATTGGAGGATCTTATGAAATATTATAAAGATATCATACATAAACTTACAGGCTTAATTACAAATCTCTTTGGAACTAAGTCCGGACAGAAACTTGGACAATTTCGGACATTACTCTTTCTATTAATTTTGCTCTTCTGTGGAATTAGTATGTGGTTGGTAAAGGCAAATGC